>CAVABC010000012.1:0-51632 GCA_963586665.1 Acutalibacteraceae bacterium | reverse complement strand
CTTTTAATACAATGCATTAATTTTTGTTTTCGCCTACACAATCAGTGTATAACACGTTATTAATTCATAGTGCACTGTATCAAAATAAATAATTCAGATTAAACAAGGGGAGCATATAATCTCCCCTTGCCCTCATCAATTGTTATCTGCCTAATTATTCGCAGTATGTAGCACATGTATCGTCATGGTTCTGAAGGATTTCCATTAACTCGTCATCAGTTGCATCCTGTGTAAGATATCCATCACCATCACCTGTCTTGATGAGGTTTCCTGCAAGATCCCACCAGTCATTTGGATACTGTCCCTGTGGAATTGAAACTGCTAACTGCTCTCCAAGAGCTGTAAGAGCTACGTCAGCTTTAACTGCGTCATCCTGCTGTGCTGCTAAGTTAGATGGTCCCCAACCCTGTGAGTTGTATCTCTGAAGCTGTGCGTCTGTATCTGTTAAGTACTGTGTAAGTTCATAACATAATTTGAGTTTTTCTGCATCTGTCTGTGGCTTAATACCCATAAGCTTGAAACCACCAAATCCTGTCATCTGGTAAGATTTTCCATCTGAACCAGTGAATGAAGGAAGTTTTGCGCATGCAAAATTGTCACCAAGAATTGTCTTAAGACCAGGAGCTACATAAGTCTCCTCATCTCCTGAATCAGGTGTCTCATCAGGATCCTTTGTCTCCTTTGAATCATTGATTGTCCATGTTCCACCAATAAATGCACCAACTGTTGTTGTATCTGTGATAGATGTAAGTGATGATGCATTTACAGTTGCAGGTGAGTTAGCAATATCGATAAGTTTTCTTAATGCTACAACACCTTCTGGAGATGCATAATTTGTATTTGCTTTGCTGAAATTTCCACTCTTGTCTACATCAAATGTACACTCTGCACCAGCTCCAAAATATACTGCTGCATTGTACCATGCACTTGTAAACTCAAAATAAAACTGTTTTCCATTATCCTCGCAATCCTTCATGATCTGTTCAAGATTTGTTGGATCTGTGATGATGCTCTTATCATAAATAAGGAAATATCCGTTATCTGATGTCATTGGGAATGCATAAGTCGTAGAATCAAGTGTAGCTGCTGTTGCTGCTCCTGTATCATTATTATCTGTAACCCATGTTTTGTACTCATCTGTAAGTGGCTGTAATGCTCCTGCTGCAACAAGTCTTGATAACTGATCCTGTGCAAAACCAAAGATATCAGCTCCACCATCCACATCTGTGATCATGTTAGATGCTGCATCGCCCTCTCCTACAGGCTGTACCTCTACAGTATAATCCGGGTAATTTTCTTTAACCCATTCTGTAGCAAGGCTCTCTGTTAAACTTGAGACTGACTCAGCAGCCCAAATTGTAACCTTTTTGTCAGAACTTCCAGACGATGCCTTTCCTGACTCTGTTCCGTCTCCGCTACTGCTGCTTCCACATCCAGCTAACATTGTAGCTGCCATTGAAGCGCAAAGTAATGATGCTAATACTTTCTTCTTCATATCTTCCTCTCCTTTTTAAATATAAAATATAAAGTATGTATATATAAATTGCCGTGCAACTTATATCAAATTGATCATCTGCGGTATACCACCGCGATATTTCTTATCCAGGCTCTCTTTTCATCGCTGAGTCTCTGTGGCTTGCTGGTCAGTCTCCATCTCCAGTTGTGTCCGACTGTCGAAGGATAATTCATCCTCGCTTCGTTTCCCAGTTCTAAGATGTCCTGCATCTGGATTATTGCCAGATCTGCTGTACTCTGGTACAGTGCCCTGATAAGTGCATTTGGAATCTGTGCTTTGTTTTCTATATTAAGATACTCATATAGATAAGCCAGTTCGTAATCCGTCTTCTCACTGAATGATCCGACGATCGTTTCATTGTCATGTGTGCCTATGTAGGCAACCACATGCGGATCTGTGTAATTATGTGGGAGGTACTCGTTGGTAGGATCTCCGTCAAACGCGAACATCATTACCTTTGTTCCCATCCAGCCTGACTTTGCAAGGAGCTTTTTGACTCCCGGAAGAAGGCTTGCCGATGTGTAATCATCTGCGATCACATTTACACCCTGTAGTTCTTCATTTATTGCATTTATGAATTTACGTCCCGGACCTTTTATCCATTTACCGGATGTGGTTTTGTCCTGTCCGTAAGAAACTGCATATGCTTTAACAATTCCTGCGAAATGATCTATCCTTACTATATCGAAGAGATCTCTGCTGACTCGCATCCTTCGTCTCCACCAGGAAAAATCATCATCTTTCATCCTATCCCAGTCATATATCGGATTTCCCCATACCTGACCGCTGTCTGAATATTTATCCGGTCCAGCCGCTGCAACATAACTCGGTTTATCGTTTGCGCACATCAGGAAGAGATTTCTCTCCGACCAGACGTCAACGCTGTCATATCCTACATAAAACGATATATCACCGATTATCTGTACCCCCTTTGAATTAGCATAATTCTTTAACTCATGCCACTGTTCAAAGAACTTATATTGGCAAAACTCCCAAAAGCTGATTATATTATAATGCTGTTTTCGGTAATTTGCAAGCGCAACCGGTTGCAGGTTCTTATATTGTTCTGGCCACTCGCACCAATTTTTGTCTAAATTGTCGGTTTTGAGAGCCATATATAGTGCATATTTTCCAAGCCATTCGGAATGTTTCGTAACAAAATCCTGAAATCCTTGTGCATTTGTGTCAAATCTCTGAAATGCTTTTTGGAGGATCTTGCATCTGTTCTGATACAATTCCGCGTAATCTATTTCTGATTCATCCGCACCCCAGTTATACCCCAGGATTTCTTCCCTCTTCAAAAGCCCCTCATCGACCAGCTTGTCAAGATCTATAAAGTAGATATTTCCGGCACAGCCTGACATCGGCTGATATGGACTGTCACCATATATGGTAGGTCCGACAGGAAGTACCTGCCAGTATCTCTGCTTTAAGTCTACGAGAAGATCAACAAAGTTGTATGCCTCTCTTCCTAAGGTACCTATACCGTATGGCGATGGCAAACTCGCAATCGAAAGAAGTATTCCGGAGCCTCTGAGAATCTCTCTGGCTGCCAATTTTCCTCTCCTATTCTTTTCTAAAATTTTTGTTTTTTTTCGTATCTGAGTTAATTTTATGATCTCATGTGCATTTTGTCAATTGTTTTTGCCTTTTTAAAATCATTTTTGCCACTTTTAACGGAAAGTGATGGTTGTTTTTGGTAGATATGCCTACGTTTTTTGAGGTTTTTTTCGAAAATTTCATTTTTCGAAATATTGCCTATTTAATAGTATAAAGGTATAATTTATATATACATAAGTACAGATAAGAAAGGGACTATTTTCATGGCTACGATAAAAGATATAGCAGCCCGTCTGGGGGTTTCAATAAGTACTGTTTCAAAAGGATTAAACGGAGCAAGTGATATCAGCGAAGAACTTCGACAGACAGTACTCGATACCGCTGTTGAAATGGGCTACAGCACAAAGCGTTCCAGAAAGATCGAGAACAGAAAACTCTGCCTGCTCGTTGAGAATATGAATTACGAGTCTATAGACGAATTCGGTTACGATATCGTGCTCGGCTTCAAGCAGAATGCTTTCAAGCACAAGTGGGATGTTGACGTGATCCCTGTCACTCCACAGCTTCAGGCAGATGAGAAATACGATACCTTTATATTAAAGAACGGCTACTGCGGTGCATTCCTCATGGGTTTTGCCCTGCACGATGAGTGGATGCAGCAGCTTAAGAATACTACAATGCCGACCGTACTGCTCGACAATTATATAGAGCACAATCCTAATGTAGGTTATGTCGGTACGGACAGCTACGAAGGTATTGATCTCGCTGTCAGGCATCTACACAATTTAGGACATAAAAAAATTGCATTTATCAATGGTTCTCTTTTCTCTTTAGTTTCTGACCAACGTCAGGAGGCTTTTGAGACTGCTATGCATGATGCCGGTCTTACGGTTTACCCTGAGCTGATGGGACACGGCTATTACATACCTGAGACAGCGCAGTATTATGTAGCCAATTTCATCGCAGCCGGTGCTACAGCTATCATCTGTGGTAGTGACGCTATAGCAAAGGGTGTTATCGATCAGTGCAATATCCACGGTTTCAAGGTTCCTGATGATATTAGCGTAATAGGTTTCGATGATATCAAACTCGCAGCTGCACTCACTCCGCCTCTTACAACTATCAGGCAGGAGAGTAACGATCTTGGCCGATGTGCATATGTTATATTAAGCTCTCTGGTACACCACATACCGATAAGCCGCACACAGCTTCGCCCCAAGCTTATAGAGCGTGAGTCAACAGCAATGGTATCTGCAAGCCGCCAGAGTGCTGATTAAGGAGATTCTATGACCAGACGGCAACCTGCAAAGATTTTAATTACATATTCACTTGCATTTTGCAGTGCCATTACTTTGGCAGCCTGCTCCTTTTCAGATGTCTCTTATCTCTTCAAGAGTTCCGAAGAAAAGCAGGCTCTTATGCACAAGTCACCCGTTTTCTGGGAGGATACGACTCCTGTAGATGGTAGCAACAATCTTTCGATACTGCACAATGTAGCTTTCGAGGGACATCCGTACAATGATATACGGCAGTTCGGTGACAATATACTGATGGTCGGACAGGGAAACTACAATAATTCCCTGATCGAATCAGACGGACAGACGATCGAGTATTCCTTTGACGTATATGATCCGTGGGCGAATGATATTGTTGCCACCTTGGATCATGACGAGACGAACTGCGATAACTATCTTATAAAAGACAATGAGCTATGGCTTATTGATTCATCTTCCGGTAAAGCTACAATATATGACAGCGATCTAAAGCTGATTGATACCCGAAATTATAATCCAGATAGTGATAGTGATGCTGATACTGCTTCCGGTAATTCATCCGCGTCAAATGATGCCTCTGTTCCAAATCCTGGCAATTATTATGATGCTTCGCAGATTTATACCTCAGACGATGGCAGATATGCGCTGGTATCAGGTGTCGCACCAGACACTTACAGATATGTGGTGTCGAGTATTGACCTTTCTTCTAATACCATCATCTCCACCTACGAAGGTCAGAGTTACTCTCTTTGCAATGTGGACTCTGATGGTTTTGTGATAGAGACGGATGTGTCCAACAATATTTGGAACTATCACTCAGTAGATGGTTCAGACAGCTTTTTCCAGCTATCTAACGTGACGGACATAGATATGGCAGATGACGGTGCAATGCTTATGCGCATGTTGAAAACATCCGATGAGGGCGCATCGCAAGATCAGTCCATAGTCTATTACAAATACTCTCCCGGAACAGGTGTGACTTCATCATTTTCATACGATCTGGGTGTATACGGAACCGAGGATTTTACATTCTGCTCTGCAGACAGTGTTTACCTTGCTGACGCAGACTGCGTAATGCTTCTTTTGTATACTGCACAGTGCAATCCTGAGATACTTGTGTGGTCACTCAATGGTGGTACAAACGATACCGAAGCAAAAATTGATGCTTATTCCTACAGCGATACTCTGACTCAGGCACTGCGCGATAACGGCACTTATGTTTCGCCTTATTCATCGCTTGATCAGAATATTTTTGGTGATAACGATACCGAAAGTGAAAATGACTATGGCGATTACGGTGACACCGTGACCATGATCCCTAACACAACAAGCTATGACTGGGGCGATCTGGCAGATGTAAACGCCCGTGCCGATTCACTTGAGAAGCAATACGGAATTTCCATATATCTTGGTGAAGAGGTTCCTGAAAGAATTGATTACTACAATACAAAGCAGATGAAAAAGCCCGAAAAGCTGGATGATGCTTTAGATGCTCTCGAACAGGTTCTAAGCTGTTTTCCTGATGGATTTTTCAAACAGCTTGATTACGGAGATGTCAGAGGGCTTCGGATATACTTATCTGGTGCGATAAGCTCGGATAACTCCGACATGATAAATGAACCAAGTGGATTTGTAAACGTGATAAACGGATACAATGTGATGGTGCTCGACTGTAACTACAGTTGGGACTGGGGCTACACGATAGCACATGAGATGTCGCATCTTATCGACCAGAAGCTTTCTTTCATGCACACCTATAATGAAAATGTGCTGTTCTCAGAGAGCAAATGGATGTGTTTCAACCCTGACAGCTTTTCATATGACGATACTTACTCGCATTATGATCCTGATGATTCCTCAAACTGGCAGACGAGATATTTCATTGACTCCTACGGCACCACCTATGCCACGGAGGACAGGGCAGAGATCTTTGGTACTGCTGTTGACAATTATTTAAATGGAATAACCGATGATTCGCGTTTCGCTGCTGATACACCAATACATGATAAGCTGGATTATTATTGCAGATGTATACGTGATGGATTCGATACTACCGGATGGGATAATGTGATGCCATGGGAGGAAGTTTTAAATCAGACTTAATGAAGTCAATTCGTAGTGAAATTAGGATATAATGAACGAAGTGAATTATATCACGCGCGAATGCGCATAGGTATCAGCCGCAGGCCTATCATATGCGTAAGCATATGATATAATGAAATTAGGGCATAATAAAGCCTATGATAAATAACATAAAATAGATAAGATACAAAAAACTCAAGTCAGATGACTTGAGTTTTTTAATGGGCAGAGATGGATTCGAACCATCGAAGCAAGTTGCAGCAGATTTACAGTCTGTCCCCTTTGGCCACTCGGGAATCTGCCCATGTATTCAATTACGATACTCGCTAAGTTTATCACATTAATGTGATGATTGCAAGAGCAAAATTTAAAAGACAGCCATCGATCAGCTGTCTTTTAGGAGAAGGTATTTTTACTATGGGGTATAGCAAAAACTATATAATGTATTGGGGGGTTTTTACGGTTATTATAGTATCATGATTGTCCCGATAAGTGTTCACAAAGTGCATAAAAATTTAAGGTCATTTTTATGCAATTTGTATAGTACCTTATTCCCAATTCGTGCTTTTACCCTCGTGATATTGCACAAAAACTATGTCTATTTTTCAAATAATGCTTCAAACTCCTCTCTTGAGATCTTTTCTTTCTCAAGAAGAAGCTCGGCACATCTGTCAAGCACATCTCGGTATTCTGCGATCATGCTCTTTGCCTTGGCATATGACTCATCAATGATGCGTTTTACTTCATCATCGATGGCTGATGCTATGCCCTCGCTGTAGCTCTTGGTGTGTGCGAGGTCACGTCCGATAAATACTTCGTCCTCATCATCTGCATAGCAGATAAGTCCGATATTCTCTGACATACCGTATTTGGTAACCATCTCACGCGCCAGCTTTGTAGCCTGCTTGATATCCTGTGATGCGCCTGTTGTGATATCGTCAAATACAAGTTCCTCGGCAACTCGTCCACCGAGATCTACTATGATCTCCTGAAGCATACGTCCCTTGGTGTTGAACATCTCGTCCTTTTCAGGAAGCGGCATGGTGTATCCTGCTGCACCTACGCCTGTCGGGATGATGGATACGGTGTATACAGGTCCCACATCCGGAAGGAGATGGAACAGTATAGCATGTCCAGCCTCGTGGAATGCCGTGATACGTTTCTCCTTGTCGGAGATGATACGGCTCTTCTTCTCGGCTCCTATGCCGACCTTAACGAATGACTTTTTGATATCATCCTGTGTAATATATTCTCTGTTTTCTGATGCGGCACGGATTGCAGCCTCATTCATGAGATTTTCGAGATCGGCTCCCGTAAACCCTGCTGTAGTCTGTGCTACCTGTTTTAAATCTACATCTTCTGCGAGCGGCTTTTTCTTGGCATGGACATTTAAGATTTCTTCTCTGCCGCCCACGTCAGGTCTTCCTACTACGATCTTTCTGTCAAAACGTCCCGGACGCATGATAGCAGGATCAAGGATATCAACACGGTTGGTGGCTGCCATAACGATAATTCCCTCGTTTACGCCAAATCCATCCATCTCGACAAGCATCTGGTTGAGTGTCTGCTCACGCTCATCGTGACCACCGCCCATTCCTGTTCCACGACGTCTTGCAACCGCATCTATCTCATCGATAAATACGATACATGGTGCGTTTTTCTTGGCATCCTCGAAGAGATCTCTCACTCGTGATGCTCCGACTCCGACAAACATCTCCACGAAATCAGATCCTGAGATCGTAAAGAATGGTACTCCTGCCTCTCCGGCTACTGCTTTTGCAAGAAGTGTCTTACCTGTTCCCGGAGGTCCTACGAGAAGTACTCCCTTAGGTATTCTTGCTCCAAGCTTGGTATATTTGCCCGGTGCTCTTAAGAAATCAACTATCTCTGCGATTTCTTCTTTTTCCTCTTTGAGTCCTGCCACATCACCAAACTTGATGTGATTTTCCTCCTGAGTGGTGAGCTTTGCACGGTTTTTACCGAAATTCATCATCTTCCCGCCACCGTTCTGTGCAGCGGCATTGTTGTTCATGATCATGAAAAGTACAAAAATGGCTCCAAAAACGAGCAGATAAGGAAGTAATGTCATGATCCAGCTCTCTGCCGGAACATCTGCTACCGTATAATCCGTGTAGCCTGCCTTTGTCATTGTTTTTTCGATGTCATTGACATCTGAGACATAGAGCACTTTCGATGAACCATCCTCGAATTTTACCTCAAGGCTGCCTGTAGGTATCTCCCTGTTTTGTACTACTTTGACGCTTTTTACCTGATCCTTGTCCAGATCCTTTTCAAACTGGCTCTGAGTGTATGAATTGGATGTAGCACCGGCACTCAGCCAATACCAGATGCAGATAACTGCAAATACGATAATGACGTATACGCCAATTCCACGCATACTGCTTTTTCTGTTATTCAATTTGCTTCTCCTTTATTTTATAATTCGCCCTCGACAAAGCCGATATATGGCAGATTTCTAAATCTCTGGTCATAGTCCAGACCAAAGCCGACTACAAACTTGTCTGGAATGACAAATCCTGTAAAGTCTACGTTTACATCATCTACCACACGACGCTCAGGCTTGTCTAAGAGTGTGCATATGGTAAGACTCTTTGGATTTCTCTGTGCCAGGAGCTTTGAAAGCTTGCTGAGAGTGTTTCCTGAATCGATGATATCCTCAATGATTATGACGTTCTCTCCCTCGATAGAATGCTCGAGATCCTTTTTGATCTTTACATCACCTGATGACTCTGTGCCCGATCCATAGCTTGATACCGACATAAAATCAATAGTCATAGGAAGGTCGATCCTCTTTGCCAGCTCTGTAGTAAAGAATATAGAACCCTTTAAGATACAGATAAGATATACTGACTGACCTTTGTACTTCTCAGTGATCTGCGCTCCGATCTCTGCGATACGTGCATTGAGCTGCTCCTCTGTCAAATAAACTGAAATATCATATTTCTTTGAAAAATCCATTTCGTTCTCCTCCATAAAATGTGATTTCTAATACCTCTTTTGTCTGTGGGCTGACAAGCGCACTCTGACCTGACCTGCCTCCGAGGATACTCTGTATCAAAGAATCCTGTGCAATAAGCCACAGCCGGTCTCTCTGCTCTGACGGCACCTTTTCGTTGATAAAAAACGCCTTGAGCTTTTTCCTGTGCCCCTGATCATCCACTACTATATAATCACCGGCTCTTCGTCTTCTGATTTCAAAGCCTTTTTTCATCTTATCATAATCAAGCCATTTCGTATATGGTTTTTTTGGAATTTCGTCCATTTTACCATCAAAACAGCTCACTTTAAGGGTGATATATGAGCTATTTTCAAGCGAGATTTTCTTTTCTTCGCCTGTTGAGGCAATTTGCGACAGTTCTGTTTCCGATATAATCATTTTCTGATCATCGCTGCTCTCCACAGCACTGTTTCCATGTTCTAAATTACCACCACACAGTCCGGCACTCCCTCTCTTCCTGAGAAGTATCCTGTCATACGATCTGACCGCAGTTATTCCATACGGCAGATCGATTGAGCGTCCCGACTGCAACTTGGCAAGCTCTATCAGCTTGGCAATGTGCGTACTTCCAATATCCTTAAGTCTGCCGGCAGCCATGTGTATACACTCGCGCGCAACACCACTCTGCAATGCCGGATGCAGTTTCTTTAATACATCTATGCGAAGCACCACCGCTTCATTTTCCCGATATATGGCTTCATCACACGCAGCCTGTACCTGTGCGGCAAAAAAATCATACATGCTCTCAAGCTGTCTGGCACTCTCATTGATATGCTCTACTGCCCGATCATTGATCTGCGCAAATATCGGAAACACATCATGGCGCAGCCTGTTTCTGGAATATGCCGTGTCACTGTTGGTCGCATCTGTGACAAACACCTGTCCGTTTTCTTTCAGATATGCCTCTATATCTGCCCTTGAAGCAAAAAGGAGCGGTCTGATATAGGTAACACCGTTTTTTCCGGAAACCGGATGTATGCCTGTAAGTCCTTTTACTCCGCTGCCACGGAGCATCTGAAATATGACGGTTTCTGCATTGTCCTCCTGATGGTGCGCAACAGCAACCGAAACAGCACATCCCTCTGCCCCATGCTTTTTTGCTTCCTCCTCAAATGCCGCGTAGCGCAGTATGCGGGCAGCCTCCTCAAGTCCAAGCCCTGTGCGCTTTGCATATGCCGGCACATCTACCGGATGCATATGACAGGTGATATCAAGCTTTTTGCACAGTTCCATGGCAAATCCGGCATCCTTTCTGCTTTCTTCTCCGCGGATGCCATGTTCCACATGTACGGCTTCAAGTGTAAAGTCAAGCTCATGGCTTAGTTCCTTTAGCAAAAGCAGCATGCATACCGAATCTGCACCGCCCGAAAGTGCCGCGATAACGCAGCTTCCCGGCTGTATCATTTTGTTTTGCAATATATATTCTTTCGTTTGTTTTAGTATCATTTTCCCAAATTCCTATTGTTATGACAGTCATATCATCCATGGCATAGCCTCCGGTATTTAGCAGCACGCGGTCCAGTATCTCCTGCGATATGACACCGGCATTGTCACTTTTTACATCGGATATTATGTCCATCAGCTTCTGCTGCCTGTCCTTTACATGCAGATATTCTAGCACACCATCTGTCACCATTACAAGAAAATCACCGTTTTGAAGCACGTTTTTTGTATGCTGGGTTTCCTGCGACAGATCAACTCCTGCCGGAAGAGACTCGTTTTCTATCACCGTCACCTCGTTTTCTCTCTTGATAAATGATGGTGCCGCCCCTATCTTTGTCATGTCAAGCTCTCCGCTATAGAGATTTACAGATGCAAAATCAACCGTAGAATACGACTCTTCTCCCTGTGATATGACCATCGTGGAATTCATCATCTTCACAGCCACATCCCTGCGAAAGCCCGCCTCAAGCAGTTTTTCCAGAAGATCCACCACAAGCCCGCTCTCCGATTTTGCACGCTTGCCTGAACCCATGCCGTCAGATATGCATACATTATACATGCCATCATCCAAAAGAAACATGCCAAAACTGTCACCACTGACCGCGGAGCCTGTTTTCTTCTTGGTTGCCACTCCCGAGAGCGCGTAAAGATAATTTTCCTCGTAAAGTATGACGGATGATGTCTCCTGCGAAATGATAAGCGGCGCCTCCTGTGACAGGCGAAGCTTCATACCCATGGCATGTCCGACTGCTCTTACATATTTTGCAGACGGTATGCCTCCATTATATTTCGTGTATACATCAGCTTTTATGCATATCTGATGGCGGCTCGTCTCGTAAATGTGCGCATTTTCCACGATAAAACCTGCTTCCTTTGTGGTCACATAGATCTTTGCCAGACGCATCCTGCGCTTTTTGTCTATGCACGTTTCGGCATTTATCCAATCATCCATGAGCTTTGCCATGGCATCAAGCTGTCCTGCGATGACGTTGCGGTTTTCAGTAAGCCTGCGATACCAGGCTTCATTCAATTCAAGTCTCGTAAAGGCATCTATCGCAGCCTCCACCATGCGGTCATAATGCGGACAGTTGCTTAAATATCTGTTTTTTACAATATCCTCCGCCTTCATACGCCCACGGACAGCATCCACCAGCCTTTTTATGCCATCTGCCATGTTGTTATTTTCCTGCGTCCAGCATATGCTGCAGCCATCACAGCAGGCACAGAGCCTTCCTGTGATCTCCATGCGTATCCGCTCTCCACCATCGTCCGACGGGCGTTCCTTCGCCATATTGTTTGCCTGTGAGATAATTCCCGACAGGCTCTGCGCTGCGCTGGCAAATGACTCCTCACGGTCAGGCAGAAGTCCGGTCTTATCCTCGTTTACCTCAAACCGGAACGATGACACATATTCCATCGCACGGCTTATGCCAAATGCACCGGCAAACACTATAAGCCCCTCGGCAAATGCCAGTATTATGCCACCCCTGTCTATCTGCCCGACAAGTGCTACCGACAGGTTCATTGCCGTGGTTGAAGCGGCTGCCATAAAAGCTGCAACTACACTGTTTTTTTTCCTGTTCGCCCAGCTATAAAGCCGGACGCCAAAATTTATCACCACAATAATAAAGAGATACTTAAATATCGACTGTATCGATATAAAGTATCCCATTCCCGTAAATAATCCTATGTAAAATAAAATCGTATGCTCACCGCTTAAGCAATAAGCTGCATATACTGCCGGCACCAGTGGATAATATCCCATCACACACAGCACCGTGGACGCAAATCCTGCCAGCCCCCAGATAATCTTTTTCGTACTAACCAGTCTCATTCAAAGCCTCCATTCCATAATCGCAACTGCGTTTTTCCACGATTATATGTGGTCAAAAATGCAAGCTTTGACGAAAAAAGAAAATTATCTGTGAATAAATTATTTGTCTTTTTCCTTGAATATGATCTCGTTGTCATACGCCAGACCGAGTTTGCTCTTGGCAATGTCCTCTATGTACTGGTCACTCTGCATATATTTCTCAAGTCCCTGTATCTCGTCCGTGCGCTCTGACTCCTGTGTATATTGTTTCTCAAGCTCTGCTTTCTGCTGTGCATACGCAGCTTCCTTCTGCTTTAGCTGCACTACCTGAACTATCATCACAACAAGAAATGCAATTACTATGATAGAAACACTTAAAGTTCCGCCTCTTCTTTTGCTTCGACGTCTACTCATTATTCCTCCTTAGGTGCTTATCTGAAGATCCTTCCAAACATTTTGTCTTTTTTGGCTGTGACATCCGGAATCTTTGAATACGTGATCATATCGACCTCACCTTCTATATCGGCCTCACCCTTTTCGAGATTTAGCCTGTTGACGTGAAGATCTTTGCCCTTTATGTGAAGCATTCCCAGCTCCGTCTCCAAAAGAATCTCTCCCACATCAAAGGAGAGCACATCCAAAATGCCTGTAAAACTGCCTGTTTTGCGGTTGTTCAAGATAAGCTTATGACTCTTTGTGCCTGATATTTCTTCCATAAATTCCATGTCCCTCCTGTATGCTGCATTTATATGATACGAGGTCACTAAGGTATACCTATACCTTTTCCCCTTAGTCATAATATATTATGAGGTTCATGAAAATATTCATGTTTTGTCTATATATACTCGAATAAATCTTTTGCTTCTTCCTTCTTGGTAGTCTCAAGGAGGTTAAGAACTCTTACTTTAACTGTCTTCTGACCGAATGCTATCTCGATCTCATCTCCGACCTTTACATTGACAGAAGCCTTTGCCTGTTTGCCATTGACCATGACACGACCGGCATCACATGCCTCGTTGGCTACCGTGCGTCTTTTAATAAGACGCGATACCTTCAAAAATTTGTCTAATCTCATTATTACCCTCTTTGTTTACAAAAATGGGTGGAGTCATAAACTCCACCCACTTGATCATTCAACTTATACTTATATTAGTTAAGAGAATCTTTTAAAGCTTTACCAGCTTTGAACTTAGGAGCCTTAGATGCTGGAATTGTCATCTCTGCGCCAGTCTGTGGATTTCTACCTGTTCTAGCTGCTCTCTCAGAAACCTCGAAAGTACCGAATCCAACTAACTGGATCTTCTCACCTTTCTTTAATTCCTCTGCAACAACATCTGTGAAAGCCTTTAAAGATGCCTCTGCGTCCTTCTTTGATAATCCGGCTTTCTCTGCCATAGCTGCAACTAAATCTGCTTTGTTCATGTTAAAATTCCTCCTCTGGATTTTCTTAATTTATATAATTCGAGCTTACTTCCCAAATTACCTACAACAATATATATACTTGTTTTTCCCATGTTTGTCAAGGAAAATGCGCTATTTCATGGGGTTTAATCTACTTTTAAGTCCCATTTAAGCCAAGCAGCGAAGTAAGTGTTGAAACATAGTCTTCCAACTCGCTATTTGTCAGACTATTCAGTATGTTTCCGGAGGAATTTGTGCTTGTTTTACTGCTGGTTGTCTCTGATGATTTCTCTGAACTTTTCTCCGTAGCACGCTCTGACGCAGTCTCTGATGGAGTCTGTGCCGTAACCTCCGATGAACTGCTCTCTGAACTGTCACTGCCCGTTCCATCGTTTATCGTGATCTGGATCGTAGCCTCGGCAGAATTAACGTAAAGTGTCCTCGTCCACGTATCATATCCGTCCGCGGTTACTTTAAGTGTATGCTTTCCGTAGGTGATCTCTGCCGGCTGTGAGTAATCTATCTGGTTTCCGTCAACATATATCTTCGCACCCTCTACATCAACCTCGAAAAGTATCTTGCTCTTCTGCGGACCTTCACCCTTTAGCTCATCAAGATTTACCGTGGTAATTTCACCGCGTTTTATCTCTATATCCGTTGTGCCGCCCCAGCCGTTATTTGCCACTGCAAGCGTATATGTACCCTCCGGCACTTCAAGTGACATATCAGGTGTAATCTCCGCAAACATGCTGTTTCCAAGCTGCAGGAAGCTGCCCTCAAAAAGTGAGGTGTTCTTAAGCTGTAATGTGCCGTGTCCTGTTTTTACTGCTACTGATACTATCTGTTTGTCTATTCCAACTACGGATAGTGTATCCTGCGATGTGATGCTGTCAGCTTCAACTACATCATCACCGGAAAATATCATGGTGTTGTCATCTATCCGGTATTTCGTGTTTCCTATCGTGAGCATTCCTTTGTCTTTATCCACCGAAAAATTCTTTACATTGTCATTTGTCCACACTTCATCTGACTTCTGCACCTGTTTTATCTTGCCGCTGCTGTCCGTCCCTGAAATATACACGACATCGCCCTGTCCGATGTTGCCGACAGACATATGATCTCCGTACTTGTTCAAAAACTCCGTGCCAAGACCGTAATAATACTGATACTCAAGTCCTGAGGTGTAGCTGTAGACCATTATGGTCTCCTGCACACTGTCGATGTCTGATACGATAAACAAATCTTCCGTGGATTTTTGTGAGTTTTCCTTGTCTGTCGTAGGGCTCCCGAAAGCCTCAGTTGTGGAGTCATTTAAGCTGCTATGAAATTTTCTCACGTCGTCATCTGTGTCCTGTTTTCCACATGCTGCAAGTGATAACACAAGCATGCAGACCGCGCAAAACAATCTTGTGAATTTCTTCATCTGTATTTCCTTTGTTGATTTGTATAATGATATAATAACAATATATCGCATCATCATATACTTTTCAATTAAATTCACGCTCCAGGTACGCTTCGCGCTCTTCATTCTGCTGTATAAGCTGTGTAAGCTTCTCCACATCACGGTCACATACCCACGATTTACGGGAGTTTGTATAGTGATTGCAGAGCTTGCAGAATTTCTCAGGGAACAAAAGCAGTGCTCCAAGCCGTCTCATTGAGGCAGCATCAAGTTTTCTTACACTGCAATAACTGTCGAGGATCGCATCTGCGACCTCCGTATCCCAGTGGTTTTTCTCGAGCATCTTTCGCATATACTCCGCAATGTCTGTCTCGGGGTATCCCGGATGCATTGTCTCAAAATTGACAGGCAGCCACCTTCCCGACTGTGTATACACAACATTGTGCTGGTTATAAGCTCCGTGACAGTATATCGGAACGGGCTTTTTACTGTTTTCCAGCTCACACAGGATTTCTGCTGATTTTCGCCCCTGCTCAAGAAATTTCTCATAGCACTCATAAAACAGATGCTCGAAACTGTTTGTCTTACTGTGATGCCTTATGTAATTTTTCAGCTTTACTATCTGAGCACATTTGCGCTGCGCTTTCTCATGCAGACTTTCTGCTTCTATATCCGGTGGAAGCGGATACTTTTCCAATATATTGTGAAGCTGCGCCAATGCCCTGCTGCCGCCACACATATCATCAATATTTTCCGCGCTGCACTCCCTGCCTGATCGGTAATCCTTCAATATATATGCAGCTTCGCAGTTGTCACGCGATATGATACACTGTTCTTTCGTCTGTAATATCTGCTCCACATCCATACCGTTTCTCTGGATAAATGCCAGCGTATCCCGAAGTGAACCCGCTCTTTGTTCATGTCCCCTGTACGGCACGAGCATTTTCTGCCCGATGCTTGTATCACATATATACGCACCTCTGCCCTTTATTATCCTGCTTACTGTAAGCTCATAATTTTCTAAAGCCACTTCCGGCTGATTATACAAAAAAATACCCCCTCATATGATTAATGTCTGTTTATCATATGACGGAAGGTATTATTTTATTCGCAAGACTCTTAAGTTTTTCGTATTCATTGAGAGTTGGATCATCCAACACCATCTCATAAAGCTCATCGAGTATAGCTCCAAGCTTCGGTCCCGGCTCCACCCCCATTTTGATGAGGTCGCTGCCGTTTATCTTCATATCTTTTTTGGATACGCACTGATCCTCTGCCAGTACCTCGTTGTATACACGCTCATATTCGGCTATATATTCAAGCTTTTCATCACGCTTATACATGCTCTGTCCGAGTATGTCGGCTCTTTTTACCTCAAACAGCAGCGGAAAAAGCTCCACTCCTATGCAGCTCATTGCGCGCCTTACATTGCGCTGCGTGATAGCCGGTCTGTCATCATGCTCCTTTACGAGCTTGCAGCAGCAATCCGTTGTCCTGTTGTCAAATTTCAAACGACGCAGTATCTTTCGCGCCATATCCGCTCCCACAACCGGGTGCTTTTTGAAATGATCCTGCCCCATATCATCTGTGGTAAGGCACACCGGCTTTGCCACATCATGAAGCAGCATCGTAAGTCTCAGTATCCTGTCAGCGCGCACATTTTCCAAAGTGTGGATCGTATGCTCGCCAACGCTGTACATATGGTGCTTGTTGTGCTGAGGTGTCTCCATCATCACATCAAACTCCGGCATGAACACCTTCGTAAGCCCCAGCTCATACAGATCGCGCATCATCTGCGGATGATCCGATACCAGAAGCTTTACCAGCTCAACCTGTATACGCTCCGCGCTCACCTTTGCCATGGTCGGTGCCAGCTCTTTTATGGCTGCTCTGGTCTCATCTTCTATTTCAAAACCAAGCTGCGCGGCAAATCTGACTGCCCGGAACATCCTTAGGGCATCCTCGCTGAACCTGTCATGCGCACAGCCCACGCACCTTATCACATGCTCTTTCAGATCCCTTATGCCGTCAAATTCATCCACAATGCCTGTCCTGTGATTATACGCCATGGCATTGATCGTGAAATCACGCCTCTCCAGATCAAGCTTCAGATTAGAGGTAAAAGTGACTTCCTTAGGATGGCGCGCATCCTCATACTCTCCGTCTATCCTGTAGGTTGTGACCTCATAGCCCACATGATCGAGCATGACAGTGACTGTGCCATGCTGGATACCTGTGTCTATCGTATGGTCAAAAAGCTCTTTGACCTGCATCGGCTTTGCCGAGGTGGTGATGTCCCAATCCTGCGGTTTCCTGCCAAGGAGGCTGTCACGCACACAGCCGCCTACCGCATATGCCTCGAAGCCATGCTCGTAGAGCCTGTCTATTATGAAGTTGACATTCTGCGGTAAATCTATGTGCATTTCTATTCTCCTATTTTATGTGAATAAGCCGCTTGCCGCCACTGATTTGGTGGCGGCAGTGTTACGAACAATTCGTGAGAATTGCGTAAATTTGTCAGGTGTCGAATTTCGGCTTCAAGTTTGTGTACATTCGCCAGCTGGACACTTGCAACGCGGTGTACGCTCTGTGGCAGCAAGCGGCTCTTTATAAAAGGGAAAAGATTTAGTATGCTTTGCCCCAGTATACCAGTTTATGTGCCGGCTTTCCACAGCATACGCAGACATCTGAAATCTGCTCCTGATCATTGAATGGCATACAACGGCTTGTAACTGTTGTGTCCTCTTTGATCTTGTTCTCGCATGCCTCATCACCACACCACATAGCACGGATAAATCCCGGCTTTGTCTCAGCGATTGCTTTGAACTCATTGTAATCATGAGCATCATTTATATGGCTTGCAAGGAATGCCTTTGCTCTCTCGAGCATATCATTCTGCATTGTCTCAAGTACCTCTGCAAGCTTTTCATTTACCTCATCGAGAGATACGATTGTCTTTTCTCTTGTGTCACGACGAACGATAACACACTGGTTTTTCTCGATATCTTTTGGTCCAAGCTCGATACGGACTGGAATTCCCTGAATTTCCTGCTCTGAGAATTTCCATCCCGGAGTCTTGTCTGATGCGTCGATCTTTACACGGAAGTCTTTTGAAAGTGCATCCTTAAGATCATAAGCCTTGTCTAATACTCCGTCCTTCTGCTGCTGGATTGGAATAACCATAACCTGTGTTGGAGCGATCCTTGGTGGAAGTACAAGTCCTGAATCATCTCCGTGGACCATGATGATAGCACCGATAAGACGTGTTGAAGCTCCCCATGATGTCTCATGGCAATACTGTAATTTGTTCTCTTTGTCTGTGTACTGGATGCCGAACGCTCTGGCAAATCCATCACCGAAGTTGTGTGATGTACCTGACTGGAGAGCTTTTCCGTCATGCATGAGTGCCTCTATTGTATAAGTAGCCTCTGCTCCGGCAAATTTCTCTTTGTCTGTTTTTCTTCCCTTTACCATAGGAATTGCAAGGTATTTCTCACAGAAATCAGCGTAAATATTGAGCATCTGTACTGTACGTGCCTCTGCCTCCTCGGCTGTTGCGTGTACCGTATGTCCTTCCTGCCATAAGAACTCTGATGAGCGAAGGAATGGACGTGTAGTTTTCTCCCAACGGACTACTGAACACCACTGGTTGTATACCTTTGGCAGATCTCTGTGTGACTGTACTATCTTGCTGAAAAGCTCACAGAAAAGTGTCTCTGATGTAGGTCTTACGGCAAGTCTCTCCTGAAGTGTCTCAAGACCTCCCTGTGTAACC
Source organism: Acutalibacteraceae bacterium (assembly GCA_963586665.1). GTDB lineage: Bacteria > Bacillota > Clostridia > Lachnospirales > Lachnospiraceae > Roseburia. Next base: position 32,347 of record CAVABC010000012.1, on the reverse strand, counting down.
CATGCTACCTCAGGTGCAAATCCCTCTACGTGATCCTTTTCCTTCTGCAGAAGGCTCTCAGGAATGAACATTGGCATGTAAACATTCTCTACGCCTGTCTCTTTGAACATTGCATCGAGGTTTTTCTGTATATTCTCCCAGATGGCATAACCATTGGGTTTAAAGATCATACATCCCTTTACAGATGAATAATCCATCAGCTCTGCTTTCTTCACAACGTCTGTATACCATTGTGCGAAATCTTCCTCCATGGAAGTGATGGCTTCTACTAATTTTTTCTCTTTAGCCATTGCTTTTCTCCTTTTATATTGAAATATTCTATGATATACAGGGCTTTTATGTCTCACCCTGCCCTGCACCACGCATGATTTGTTACTGCTACATATTATAATATGGTATAAACAGTAACGATAGTTTTACTAACATATATTATTCCATAAGTCCGCTGATGTCAACTGTTTCAAGGTTTCATGAGCTATTGTTATTTTGCCCTTAAATTATCTGTTTTAACAAAATAGATCAATATTATCATAAAATGCTCAAGTGCTTTTTGGATAAATTTGTGCTAAAATAATTATTTGGTGCCATACTCGTTGTGACACTTCAAATGGGGTGTAATGGTTGCCGGCCACACTGTAAGGTATAAAACGGCAGCTTTGCCCCAACGCTAAGGAGAATTTACAATGGAGAATTATAAACGCGGACTGGCAGCAGGAATCCCTATCGCACTGGGATATCTGTCAGTTTCATTTACTTTTGGTATCATGGCTGTGTCTTACGGACTGGCATGGTGGCAGGCTGTACTTATCTCAATGACCACGGTCACATCTGCCGGACAGTTTGCCGGAATAGGTATCATGATGCATCCGGGACAGTATTTTCAGATGCTAATCTCGCAGATCACTATTAATATAAGGTATTCTTTTATGTCTATCTCGATCGGACAAAAGGCTGATTCTCGTTTTAAAGGGATTTCACGCTGGATACTCGGCTTTATGATGACAGACGAGGTTTTTGCCGTGGCAAGCCAGGACGAATCCGTAAGCCGCAGCTTTTTTGCAGGTCTTATTACGCTTCCGTATATAGGCTGGGCTGCCGGAACCCTGTTTGGTGCGATACTCGGAAGCATACTTCCAGACAGACTTATGAGTGCGCTCAGTCTTGCGATATACGGTATGTTTGTTGCAATCGTTGTACCCGAAATGAAAAAGTCACGCGCTGTCGTGTTTGTTGTAGTGCTGGCACTCGTGCTTAGCTGCATGTTTTACTATATTCCACTGCTGTCAAAAATCTCAAGCGGTATCACTATCACGGTAGTTGCTGTTGTGGCTGCGGTTGTCGGCTCGCTACTGTTTCCGGTTGCGGATGGTATTGAATAATCATAATCAGGAGGCTCTACCAAATGAAAAACAGTGTATTTTTTATATATTTACTCATACTTGCCGGATCTACATATCTGATCCGCGTCATACCTTTTGTTGCAATAAAAGAAAAGATCAACAACAAATTCGTGCGATCTTTTCTATATTATATACCATATGCGGTTTTAACTGCCATGACCATTCCGGCAGTGTTCTATACTACTAACTGGTGGGTTGGTGCCGCAGCAGGACTTATCGCGGCTGTCATATTCGCCCTGAAAGGGAAAGGACTTACGACCGTTGCCGTGGCTGCGTGTGTGGCGGTATTTGTGGTGGAATTGTTTCATTAAGATTAAATAAAGCATACTTTTCATCCATTTTACTTGAAAAGTATGCCATTTTTTTGACTATCAGGCATACTTTTGCGTTGTTTTTGTTTTCTAGTATGCCTGATTTTTGTTCTTTTGGCATACTTTTACACTGGTTTTGTCCTCGAGTATGCCTAATTTCAGTTTTTTCGGCATACTTTTACGCTGGTTTTATTCTCTAGTATGCCTGATACCTGCTTTTTCGGCATACTTTTGCGTTGTTTTTGCCCTCTAGTATGCCCGACACTAATTTTTCCGGCATACTTTTCAATTACTTTCATCTATAAGTATGCCTTTTCAATTAAATGAAGCACATCCTTTTGTGATAGTTGAAATCTGCTTTCTCATATTTCTTGTAAAAGGTTTTAGCACTCCATCTGTGTCGTAACAATTAATAAAATTTCTACTTCCTATGATCAGATTTTCTCCAAAATATTATCCCCACAGCATCAGCTAAAAACCAGCCGATCGGGATAGCCACCCATATTCCCACAACGCCTATGGCAGGGACTGCCGACAGCACATATGCTAACAACACTCGCGTACCAAGGGATATTACGGTTAGTACAACCGACATCATCGGTCGGTTTACCGCGCGGTAATAACCATACAGCATAAAAAGTATGCCTATTCCTATGTAAAAAGCTCCCTCTATGCGAAGGTACTGCACTCCGACATTTATCACTTGTACGCTTGAGCTATCCACAAATATACTCATAAATGGTCTGGCAAATCCACAAATGATCGCACTTATGCACACACAGAATATGATAACGCTGATCCCAGCCTGTCTGATGCCTGATCTGATACGATCTGCTTTTCCTGCACCAAAATTCTGCGCAACGAACACAGAAAATGCATTTCCGAAATCCTGCACCGGCATGTATGCGATGGTATCAATTTTTACAGCAACTGCGAATGCCGCCATGACCGTTGTTCCAAAGCTGTTTACAATTCCCTGCACGCAGAGTATTCCAAAATTCATGACCGACTGTTGCAGACATGTAAAGCCCGACAGTGACAGAATATCCTTTATATTTGCTTTTTCAAAATGCATATCTGCCCTGCCTATGCGATACACCGGGTATGCCGCAATAAAATAAATAAGTATGCCATTTCTTATGACATCATCCCTTTTCCTGCCATAAGCCATCGATATAAATGAACTGCTGCCGAGGCACAATCCGATGATTATTGATGTGAGAAAAGTCATGAGTGTGTAGGATGAACCGACTGCTGCGAGCGCATTGTCCCCCACGTATCTGCCTACTACCCACGTATCGACCAAATTGTATAGCTGTTGCAGGACATTTCCAAACATCAGCGGGATTGCAAAGCCCCACAGTCCTTTTGTTATGTTTCCTTTTGTAAGATCATTTGTTTTCGCTTTCATGCTTTCTATTATGACACATGATCATGTATATGCTAACCTCTCCCATGTATCGCATTAAATCCAAAATTCGTACTTGAAAAGCCCAAACCATAGTGATAAAATTTTAAACTGCATGTTTATAGTTTTTTAATAAATATTTTATAATCACCGAAAGGATAAATCAGACAATGAACGAATTAAGACCAAAGCTCTTTGATGTGATGAAGGGTTACTCAAAGGAACAACTGATAAAGGATATCATATCCGGAATCATCGTAGCCATCATCGCACTGCCACTATCGATAGCTCTCGCAATAGCCTCTGGCGTGGGACCTGAACAGGGACTCTACACAGCTATAATAGCCGGATTTTTCATCTCATTTTTCGGTGGAAGCCGTGTACAGATCGGAGGCCCGACCGCAGCATTTGTAGTTATCATCTATGGAATAGTTGCCGAATATGGCACTGACGGACTGATCGTGGCAACGATACTTGCCGGAATAATACTCGTTATCATGGGAATCTGCCGTTTCGGCTCCCTGATCAAATATATTCCTTACACGATCACAACAGGATTTACATGTGGTATCGCTGTCACACTTTTTGTCGGACAGCTAAAGGATTTCTTCGGACTTCAGATGAAATCCGTACCATCTGAATTTTTGGACAAAATAATCGCCTACGGAAAACACATAAGCACTATCAATGTAACTGCAACGGTTATCGGAATAGTGGCGGTTGCGATCATGCTTATCTGGCCTAAAGTGACTGACAAAATACCGGGTTCGCTTGTTGCTATCATAGTGACAACTGCGATCGTATATTTTGCAAAACTTGACGTAAATACAATCGGAAGTGTATACGGTCAGCTTGACTCGTCATTTCCGAAATTCCATGTACCGGCTATCTCAATGAAGCTAGTACAGCAGATGCTCTCTCCTGCATTTACCATAGCGGTACTTGCAGCAATAGAATCGCTGCTTTCAGCCGTAGTTTCCGATGGAATGATCGGAGATACACACAAATCCAATGCAGAGCTTATAGGTCAGGGACTTGGAAATATTTTCTCAGGACTTTTCGGTGGAATCCCTGCAACAGGCGCGATCGCAAGAACTGCTGCAAACGTGCGAAACGGTGGACGCACACCAATAGCAGGAATAACCCACTGTGTGACACTTACAATAATACTGCTCGTACTCATGCCACTTGCCGCACTTATACCTATGACAACACTTGCGGCTGTACTGCTCGTCGTTGCAGCAAATATGGCTGACTGGGGATCATTTTTCCGTCTGTGCAAAAGTGCTCCAAAGAGCGATATCATCGTGCTCGTTGCGACATTTTTCCTGACAGTATTTTTTGATCTAGTTGTGGCAATTGAGATCGGTGTTGTGCTTGCCTCTTTGCTTTTCATGAAGCGTATGGCAGAGACAGCCGACATCAAAGCCTGGAAATACACTGATTCTCCTGACATCACGCCGGGCGAAGCAGAAAAGCTGCGCGATATTCCACACTCTATCAGTGTATTTGAGATATGCGGACCTATGTTTTTTGCGGCAGCAGACCAGATACTTAGCATAAACAGCGGACATCATACAAAAGTTGTTGTCATCCGTATGAGAAGTGTTCCTGCGATCGACGCCAGTGCCATGAAATCTCTCCATGAGCTTGTCAATCGTGCCAAACGCAAGAATATCACGCTCGTATTCTCACATGTCAACGAACAGCCTATGCACGTCATGGAAAAAGATGGATTTATCGATCTTGTCGGTAAAGAAAATTTCCATGAGAATATCGTAGATGCGCTTGATTATGCGGAAGGACTTGTAAGGTAAAATGCAAAACAAAAAGTCGGCTTTAGATAATATTTTTGTCCAAAGCCGACTTTTGTTATTTGTAGTTATTTATCTTTTACTATTACTTTTTCAAGAAAGATCCTGTCATTAAATGCACCGTTTGCCGCCTGTTTTTTAGTCGTTATTTCGCTGATTGACTCATCCGAATAGCCTAACACGGCTTTAAGCGCATCTATAACCTCCAGCACATCGCATAATTCCTCAATACTTTCATCCTCTGTAAACTCATTAATTTCAAGTACCTGTAATTATAATATATATACGAAAATTTTCAAAGCGCATTTTTATACCAATTTAAAATAACCCTGCAAAAATACTGCTGCTCCATCGTGATCATTATCATATGTCACATGGACTGCTTTATTTTTTATTGAGTCAGAAGCATTTCCCATTGCAACGGATATTCCTGCCTCATCAAACATATCAACATCATTCTCATTATCACCGATCGCGATTATATGGTCTTTTTCTATGCCGAGCAATCTGCCAAGCTTCGCAACTCCTGCGCCTTTATTTACCTCAGGCGAAGTAAATTCCGCATTTCCGCTGACAGATGTGGTCACACTGACATCCCTTCTTTTTCCCCAGCTTTTTCTAAGTGCTTCAGATACATCCCGGTCTTCAAAATAAAGATTTATCTTTTCGGCTCTTTGCAGGATATCTGCTCTGTTGTGTATGTCCCTGACAAACTCATGGTCTTTTAGCATATACTCTTCAAAATTGCCCTCTATCGTGGCATCTTTATAGTATGGTATGTCTGCTTCCTCTGCACAGACTATACCACCTGCTATTACCTCCGTGTAATACCTTTCATCCGGATATTCTGCTTTTACCTGTAATAAAAGCTGCTGCGCCACACCGTCCGGCAGCAGACTTGCGGATATAGGCATCTGTTTTTTCCAGTCCCAGACAACTGCTCCGTTTTCAAGTACCGCGTACTGTATTCCTGAAATATTTTTTATCTCTTCCGGCAATATAGGAAAAGCCCTTCCTGACGCGGGCACAATATAATGTCCCGCGTCAAGAAGGTGCTTTAGAGTTGTTACTGTATTCTCTGTTATTTTTCCTTTACTGTTCAGAAGAGTTCCATCCATGTCAACTGCTATAATATATCTCTCTTTTGTCATGTATATCGCCCTTTCTGTAGTATTAATCCTAATCCAAATAATCTTAACCCGAAACCCTCATCATGAAAGCTTCGTATGGTCTTAATTCATCATCAAGGTTGTCCCTGTCAGGATAATTTGAAATTTTCACCTCTGATACCGCTTTAGCATATGCTTTTAATTTATCTGCCGATATCGTCTGCTCTGACATATTTGCGGCAACCAGCCATGTCTCTTTGCCAGTCTTTCTAAAGTATGCAAATATCTGCTTATCATCAGGCAGGATAAGTTCATAGCTGCCCTCCGTCAAAAGTGCTTCCGTATGCCTTAATTCTATAAGCTTTTTGTAATAATAAAAAATAGAATCTTTATCCGCCAGTGCTTCTTTTACATTTATCTCACGGTATCTGTCTGAAAGCCCAAACCACGGCTTTCCTGTTGTAAATCCCGCATTCTCACTGTCATCCCATTGCATAGGTGTTCTGGAATTATCACGGCTCTTATTCCATACGGCTTTTTTAAAATCTTCTTCGGATATAGTCTTCCCAATCTTAACAAGCTCATTATAGGCATTGCGTACCTCGATATCCTCATATTCATCAAGGTTAAAATGAACATTGGTCATTCCGATCTCTTCACCCTGATATATGTAAGGTGTACCCTGCATGCCATGGAGTACCGTTGCATAAGCCTTTGCACACTCTTTTCTGTAATTAGTATCATTTCCCCAGCGCGATATGATTCGCGGCTGATCATGATTTTCAAAATAAAGCGCATTCCAGCCGTGTCCATCAAGTTTATCCTGCCAAAGTGACATAACACGCTTCAATTCACACAGATCAAACGGCTTTAAAGCCCATTTTCTGTTCACAGAACCCGGTATGCGGTCAATATTCATATGCTCAAAGGTAAAGATCATATTCAGCTCATTACGCTTTGGATCTGTAAAAAGTCTTGCCACCTCAGGTGTTGATCCCGGTGCCTCTCCCACAGTCATACAGTCATACTGTGACAGTACTTTTTGGTTCATTTCCTGTATAAACTCATGCAGTCTCGGTCCGTTGCTGTGATACTTGCCTGTATAATATTTCCTGCCCGGCTCATTTGCTTCATAATCAGGGAAATTCTGATCTTTGGAAATTGATGCAATGACATCCATACGCCATCCGTCAGCACCTTTGTCCATCCAAAATCTCATCAGGTCATATACTTCTTCTCTGACCTTTTCGTTTTCCCAATTCAGATCCGGCTGCTTTTTGCTGTAAAAATGCAGATAGTACTGTCCTCTTTCCTCACAATATTCCCATGCACTTCCGCAAAAGCTTGATCCCCAGTTATTCGGCTCACTTCCATCCGGTTTTGGATCTTTCCAGATATAATAATCACTGTATTCATTGTCCTTTGATTTTCTGCTTTCCACAAACCATGCATGTTCATCCGATGTATGATTTACTACAAGATCAAGCACTATCTTTATGTCTCTGCGGTGAGCCTGTTCTATAAGTTTCTCCATATCCTCATTTGAACCGAAGCCTGCGTAAATACTTCTGTAATCTCTTACATCATATCCGTTATCATCCTGTGGAGAATCAAATACGGGACTTAACCATATAACATCTATTCCCAGCTCTTTTAAATAGTCGAGCTTCTCTATAATGCCCTGCAGATCACCAAATCCGTCTCCGTTTGAGTCCTTAAAACTCCTTGGATATATCTGGTATACAACAGAGTTTTTCCACCAATCTTTCATTTCACGTATTACTCCTTTTTATGCGATACCAAGCAATGATAATACAATGCCAAGAATAATCACGCCAATGATAAGTACTGTGACACTGATGTTTTTCTTTTTAAGTAAATAGTAGCAAAGTAAAGTCAGTCCAAGTGGTACTATTCCAACAAAGATCTGATCCAGCATAGACTGGAGGTTCAATATTGACTCGCCCTTTAAGCTAAGCTCAAAAGTTGAATTGAATGTAACCATGCTCGCTGTCATTCCACCAACCATGATAAGTCCGACTATACTTGCAGCCTTTGTCAGAATGTTCATAAGTCCACTCTCGTATACCTTCTGAATATATTCTGATCCGAGCTTATATCCTAAAAATGTACCATAATACTTCACCAGAAGTGATGGTATATTGAAAAGTAAAAGGAATATAATAGGTGCCAGCACGTTTCCTGACATTCCCATTCCGACTGCGATTCCGGCAGCGATAACTCTGAGCACGCCCCAGAAGATCGAATCTCCTATACCAGCTAATGGTCCCATAAGACTTGATTTTACTGCATTTATTGAGTTTGCATCAAAATCTTTCTGTTCACTGTTCTTTTTCTCCATGGAAGCGACAAGTCCCATGATAAATGTTGAGCAGGTTATTGTTGTATTGAAGTATGACATACTTCTCACAAGAGCCTGTTTTCTGCCCTCTTCGTCATTCTTGTAAAATTTATTGATAAAAGGCATAAGTGCATAACTGAATCCTGATGCCCCCTGTTTTGCCGGACTTACTGCTGCATACAGAGTAAATGATCTCCAGAATGCCTTTTTTAACATCTTTCTTTCGTCTGCCGGAATTGATTTTGTTAATTTACTCATGAGAAAAATTCCTCCTCTTCTTCGTCAAACTCGATAGTATTGCCCGCTGTCGGTGCTGCCACACGCATTGTCTCTAACTGATTAAATCTGTAATCGTTCATTCCAACTGTTATTGCCACTATCACTCCGATAACTGCAATCGCGATAAGAGGCAGATTCATATATGCTGAAAGCACAAATCCCAAAAAGAAAAACATACAGATCTTTTTATCCCAGAGCATCTTCATGAGCATAGCCATACCTACTGCCGGGAGAAGTCCTCCACATACTGTAAGACCATTCATGACAACATCCGGAATAGCATCCATAAGTGCGCTTACCGCATCTGATCCAAACAGAATTCCAAAGAACGCTACCAGCGAATACAGCAGCCAGTTTATAGTCCATAATCCATAATGTAACATAACGATCTGCTTGTCTTTTCCTTCTGCTGCAAGCTGATCAAATTTCTTTGCAAACATACCTACGATAAAGATGTATAATACTGTCTTTATCTGAAGACCTAATATACCTATAGGAAGTGCAAGTGTCAGTGCTACCTCGCTTCCTTTTCCAAGCATGATGGCAAATGCCGTTCCTACCGCTGTCGCTATTCCCGGTTCTGCCGCAGATGCTCCACCTATATTTACAACACCCATGAATACAGCCTCAAGCGATGCTCCGATCATTACTCCGGTCTGCACATCCCCAAGGAATAATCCTACGAGTGGTCCGATGACTATCGGACGGTTCAACATTGTAAAACCAATCAGTTCTGCTCCACCGACACAGATAAAAACTGCCAGTGCAACTAAAAATGCATTTAACATAATTTCAACGCTCCTTCTTTTTTATAAAGTATTTATTACATCTTTTACAAGCTTGCGTTCATCGTTTGGCACCTGCTGCATACAGGTTTTCGGATCAATTTCAACAAGCTCTTTTAAGTTCTTTATCTCATCCTCTGTAAGCATGATAGTCGGTGAAAGAAGTTTTTTCTCTGAAACATCAATACCGTCAAATCTTCCGGTATTTCCTATGTTCAAAAATTCTATCTCTCCAACCTGTTTTCTTACAGTAAGAGCATCTTTTACATTTCTTGTCAGTACAAGAATTCTCATTTTTGCAGCTCTTGGATCATTTAATACTCTTATTGCCTCGTTTACCGGCTTTATAAGTACTTTTATTCCTGCCGGAACAGCCATTTTAAGTGCCATCTTCTGTGTATTATCATTTGCAGCATCATCGTTTGCTACAACAATTCCATTAACCTTAAGCTGTTTTGTCCATGTCATAGCAACCTGTCCGTGGATAAGTCTGTCATCCACTCTGAGTGCTGCTATCTTTGCCTCTGAGTTCTCATATGAAACTGCCGGCTTTGGATTTTCCTCTGCTTTAGTTTCAGTCACAGCAGCCGTGTTCTTTTTCTCTCCTGTCGAAACAAGCTGAAGTTCTTTTCTCGATTCCTCAATATATCCTTCTATCTCATCATCCGTCACATCATCACCAGCCAGCATTACCTGAAGCAGCACCGGCAGATTGGTTCCTGTCACAAGTGTTACATTATCGCTTTTTGCATGTTCCATAAGCTTCTGGTTTACGCTTCCGCCCATCATGTCAGTAAATACTATGATACGTTCACCTTCGTGCTCCCTGAAAAAATCATTGAACTTTTCCACGATGTTGTCCTCGGGATCAACATAAGCATCTATTGTTGTGATCCCCGGCATTTTTCCAACAATAAGTTCCGCTGTGTAGCGGATGCCTGATGCCATCTTTCCATGTGTGGCAATTAAAATCTGTTTCATAAGTCCTCCTATTTTCTGAACTATATGTTTACTTGTTTGTGTTGATATCCAACAGGTTATGTACATAACTTTCTATGCCCAAACTATAGCATTGAACCCTCTATATGTAAATAGGTTATGTACATAACCGTATTTTTAACCAAGAGTTTTGGGTTCGTTTTTGGAGCATATGCACAAAAAACGCCACAGTATCTAAATACCATGACGTTTCAATATGTTTATCTATTCAATTTTCCTGCAAAATAACAGAATCTCTTTTTACAAGAGTAACAGGAAGCTGCGTCTCCATAGCCTCCGATATACTGCCATCATCTATCCATTTCATCACCATATCAACAGCCAGCTTTGCTTTCCTCTCCACATCCTGTTTGACCGTGGTAAGCCGCGGTGTCGAATACTGCGCGTAGCTGATATCGTCATAACCGGCTACCCCGATCTCTCCCGGGACAGAAAGCTTTTTGTCAGCATAAAAACTTATCGCCTCAAGCGCATACATATCAGACAGGAAAAAGAGTGCTGTCTTTGGTCTTCTGCGCTGCATAAGCCAATCGTAGTTTGATTTTCTTTTTTCATAGTTCATTCCAAGTGCCACAAACTGTAATCGCTGATTGTCCTTTGCACATTCTTTCATGGCTCGCATTGCACCGAGATACCTGAGATGATCTACTCCACTGTCTCTTCCTGCGCAGATCTTGATCTCCTCATATCCGCACTCGAGAAGATATTTCGTCATCTGATATCCACCGCTCTCATCATCCAGACCTATATTTGTGACATGCTGTATCTCTCCTGCGTCAAGCTCCCCGTATGCATCTATGGAAACTATCGGCTTTTTGATGAGCTGATATATTTTCTCACAATTCCTTCTGCTGAATGAAATCGCGATCACACCATCCACATCCCAGCCTGCAACCATCTGAAATATCTTATCCACATCCTTTGTAGAGCATATCATCATATAGTAGTCCTGTTTTTGGACGTATTCCTCAATAAAACCTATTATTTTTCCGTAAAACGGATCTCCGAGAATCGAATCTTTAAAATCTTTGTGATAGTTTACAACAACAGCTATCAACTGGGATTTCTCATTGTTTAATACACGCAGTCCCATCTTCTGGACATAACCCATTTCGCTGATAAGCGATTCTATCTTGTCTATTGTAGCAGGCGAGACCTTCTTCGTCTTTCCATGTATCACATTTGAAACTGTAGTCGTACTTACACCGGCTCTCTCCGCAATTTCCTTGATAGTAGCCAATTTATCTTTCCTCCAATTAAAGTTAAGGTTATTATACTCTCTAATTGAAGATTTTTGTAGATATTTGTTTAAATGGAATGCTGGGATTTATCCTAATATAGAAAATAAAAATACCACAATTCCAAGTATGACAAGTATCACACCGGTGGCACGGTTAAGTGTCTTTGGTGTTGCTTTATTGGCAAATACAGCAGCGATACGCGCCCATATAAGAGTAAATACCGCGCAGAGTATAAGCACCAGCCAATCCGGTTGTCCGCCTATGGCAAAGTGCGAAACAGCACCTGTAAAAGCCGTAAATGTCATGATAAAAACACTCGTTCCTACCGCGGTCTTAAGCTCGTAGCCAAGTACCGATGTAAGAATAAGAAGCATCATCATGCCGCCACCTGCACCGACAAAACCGCATATAAATCCTATACATATGCCGCAGACCACAGACTGAATGGCTCTTTTCTTTGCGGATACTCCCTGCATTGCCTCTTTTGTGGTCATGACAGGTCTTACTATAAATTTGATACCAAGTAAAAATGTCATAAATACCGAAAATCCGCCCATTGTACTTGATGGTACAAGACTTGAAACAAAGCTTCCTACAACGGTAAATGCCAGAACAGTTACCATCATGATTAATCCGTTTTTAATATCAAGATTTTTGTTTTTGCCATATGTATAAGCAGATACTGCACTGGCAAGCACATCCGATGACAGTGCTATGCCGACCGCCATATACGGCTCCATTCCTAAAAATGTGATGAGCATCGGGCTTATGACGGCAGCAGCACTCATTCCTGCAAAGCCTGTACCAAGTCCTGCTCCCATTCCTGCAAAAAATGTTACGATAATAGTAAATAAAAGCTTCATTATCTGTTATCCTCCTTTAGCATATCATTGAGGTTCTGCTCTATTTTTTCTACAAGCTGTGCCATAAGTTTTTTCTGCTCTCCATCTATCCCCGATAGCATCCTTGTGGCAAAATCCTGCTGCAATGCCTGTCCTCTTTCTATTACCGGCTGCGCCTTTTTTGTGCAGATAAGCTCTGTCTTTCTGCGGTCACCTTTTACAGATCTTCTTTCCAGATATCCCTCCTGCACAAGCTTTTCGACATTTACGGATACCAGATTTGCCTTGATCTTTCTTACCTCGACAATATCACTTGCCGTCTTGAATTCAGGATTGTTCGCCAGAAACATCAGAATATCAAATGCCGTCTGCGGTAGTTTTAATTCATGACATAGTGATTTGCAGGTGTTTCCGTATGTGCGCGATATTTTCTCTGCAAACTCAAATCCATGTTTCATATACAATAGTCCTTTCGGTTTTATCATTCATATTTGAATAGTTCATTTTTTGAACTAATTATATATTATGGTGTGAATTTGTCAAGAGATGGAGTAAATCTTATTTGGCTTATTTGTCTTATTCTGTGCCAGATTCGTCACTGTAAATAGTCTGTGTATCGCTGATGGTCACTATATTTTTCGTATTATAACTAAAAGCTATTATCTTTAATATGGTAATTACAATAACCGCCAATATAATAAAACCTATTGCTTTCCATATTCTTTTTCCGCGCCTGTTTTTAATCGCAAGCTGCTCATTTATTTTAGCAAGCTGTTCTGCAATTTCATTATTATCGTTTTCTTCTTTGATATTTCCGCCAAGCAATTCGCTCACGCTGACCTCGAGCACATCAGCTATCTTTGCCAATATATCAGCATCCGGCACGGACAATCCCTTTTCCCATTTGCCGACAGTCTGCCTTACAACATTTATTTTTATGGCAAGCTCCTCCTGTGTAAAACCTTTTTGTTTTCTGATTGTTTTTAAAATATCTCCAAACATACTTTTCCTCCATTCGTTTTGATGCCTCAACTCTACATCAAAAATGCGGATTATATCAAGCAACGCATATTAACATTGCCCATTTTACCGTAATCCACTGGTAAATAAATTGATGATTTATTGAAAATTGTGAAGTAAAATATGCATCCCTATAGATTTTAAATATTGCCTATGCTATAGTATTTATCACATACAAAGATATTACATAATTGAAATAACCTCAGGAGGCAGCACTATGACAGAATGGGAAAAAGCCCAAAACGGCTATTTATACGATGCAAATTATGATAAGGAAATTGTAGAAGCAAGGACACGCTGTGCAGACCTTTGTTATGAATTCAATAACTGTAAACCATCCGATGAGCCAAAACAGCAGGATCTGCTTAAAAATATCCTTGGAAACATAAAGGGAAATCCGGTGATCACTGCACCATTTTACTGTGATTACGGATTTAATATATCTGTCGGTGAAAACTTTTACACCAACCATAATGTCACAATCCTTGACGGTGCGAAAGTCACTTTTGGTGACAATGTATTTATCGCTCCAAACTGCGTTTTTTCAACAGCAGGACATGCTATTGACAGCGAGCAGAGAAGTAAAGGGCTTGAGATTGCCCTTCCAATAAACGTAGGGGATAATGTCTGGATCGGAACGAACGTGTCTGTACTTCCGGGCGTGACTATCGGAGAAAATACGATCATTGGTGCAGGAAGTGTTGTAAATAAGGATATTCCTGCCGGTGTGATCGCAGCAGGAAATCCCTGTAAAGTAATCCGAAAAATAACTGATGCTGATAAGAAAAAATATCCTATTTATGATTTATGAGTAATGGCTTTTTTCTGATTTTTGACTCTCCTCAGTTCATTTTTGGCTTTTCGTAATTCTCTTTTTATTTTTTTAAGGCGGATTTCTTCTGCCCGTTCACGCATTTTCTGAAGGGAGGATTTAGTTTTTGGTCCGCTGACTGTGATCGACCAACTGCTGACTCCTCCATTCTTGTCTATCACCCAGCCTCGTGCGATGACTCTGCCGCCTATTGCATTTTGATCTTTTCCATACTGACCATCGGAGTTTTTCATATTATTTATCTCATCCATATATTCAGCCGCCAGTTCCGGATCATTTGCCATCTTAGATAAAAACTGTTGTGAAACATCCACATTAGAAGCGTATCTGCCATTCTGAATATCTTTCAGGAAATTCTCAAGTTCATCTGCTTTTTTGCTGTCAGAAGAACATTGTTTCAAATATTCTCCCGCGATCGTAACATCGCCATTTTTTACAACATCATAGTTTTCACGTAAATAGCTGTAGTAATCCGAGACATCCTTATTTTCGATGTTTACGTCACTTTGTGCCATCTGAATATCCGCAGTTTTTTCCACGGGGCTACTTTTACCGATTTCTCTGTTTTTACTGATTTCATCGCTTTCCTTTGCTCTGGCAGAATATACCGAACAACTGCTATAATAATTGCTCACGCCTGTAATCATTTCATAATCCTCCTTGAGTAATAGTTTGAATTCCTTTTCCTTACTATGTCTTTCGGAAGATATGTTTTTGTGATGAATGTAAATGTTGTGAACCGTCATTTTTTTGTTGTGAAATAGCTTTGCAGTTTATCTGGTAACGCCCTTTTATATTTCTTTATATCTCTTTATCTATCTTACTTGATATCACGGAAGAAGTCTGCTTAGAATATGTGCCATCACTTGTATAAGTCGCAGTGGCTCTGTTTGCAGCATTTGATATACCAGCCGCTTTCTGTGATATTTTACTTGCAAAAGAATTATATCCTGTAAACAAAGTTTTAAGCGAACTTATGTCTGCCTGCTTTAATGTATCTTCATCCAGTTCAAGTTTATTTCCTTTGCCTATTGTAATACCTATTTTTGCAAGCATATTGCTGTTTTTGTCTGTTATGCCTGTCATCCACGAGGCATTTCGCAAAACGTCTTTCGTATTAGCTTCGCCCGCGTCCTTGACTACATCATTATAATCTTCAATAAAGGATTTTACTGCTTTTGTGATCTTATCCCAGTCATAATCCTCAAACTCAGTCTCTTCCCCTGTTTTTTCGTCTTTCTTTTTTATTTTCTTTTTCTCCCAAAGCGAAGAATCCGTCAGGGCTTCTGCTGATTTTTTCAGTGCATCCGCACCTGTTTTCATAAGTGTAAGTTTCTGTGAAGTATCACCTTTTCCTGCTAATTTTTCAGCGTCCTGCTTTGCATAATACGCTTTCATAAGTTTCCCATAGCTGCCGTTTTAATCGCTGCATAATCCGACAACATATTTATATCACTCGTTGATGAATTATCGGACATTCCTCCAAACAGTGCCGAATAATCTATATTGCTGTTGTATTTACTTGTATAATCACTAAAACTCTTGATTTCTGACATAATACCAACCTCCCTTGCAAACTATAAACGGATATCTATCGGTGTATATGATATCTGCGGTGCTGACTGTCCATTCTGAATATGCTGATTGTCTACTGTCGCAGTACTGCCTATATCGTTTTTGATATCTGCAAGGTCTTGTTTATTTATGGTGGTGGTATTTACTGTTTCATCTGCCGCTTTTGTATCTGCACTTTCTGCTTTTTCGGCTTTCTCCACAGCTTTATTTACATCTGAAAGTGCCGACATCTGTGCCTCTGTAGCCGACTGTGCCTTTTCCTGTATATCAGCAAGTTCTGCTTCTTTCTTTTCGGTATTGCCCTTTCCTGCGTCCTGCCTGATCTCTGATTCAAGCACACCTGCCCGTCCTTTTAGCTGTGCCGACATACTGCCCTGCACCTTCGCCTGTTTCATGGAAAAATCTGCCGATATCATAGCCTGCATTCCCTCCTGTGAAATCCCACTGCCTTTGCCGGCAGATGGATTTTTTGTTCCTGCGATCATGTCATCCATTGACGATGCCTTGCTCTGCTGTTCCTTTCGCTGTTCAAGCTGGTGCTGTCGTAACTGCTGATTGAGATTTGAGATCTCCTGCTGTATTTCCTGACGCTTTTTCATCTTATCTTCCAATAACAGTTCTTCATTCGATGATAAGTCCTGTAACTTCTGCTGTGCTTTTGCGATCTGATTTTGTATATTTTTGCTTACAGAATCATTTGCCTGTGCCGTCCCCATTGTTTTTGACTGCGTATTTGTTCCGCTAAATCCATTGATCTTCATCATTTCATTGTCCTCCCTGAGCTTATAATCAAAATCCTTTTTCTTATTCACTCTTTCGGTAAATATTTTTCCATAATGAATGTCAATGTTCTGAACCGACCTCTTTTTGTTGTGAAGCGGTATTATTTTACTCTACCTGCAGCATAATGCTCAGCGTCACTTTCCCGTCATGCTGCTCAAAAGCTATGTCTCCCATATACATTTTTGCAACCCTTAAGATATTATTCAGCCCTATTCCATGCTCTTTTCCCTGTTTTGTTGTCTGCGGCAGATTTCCTTCTTCCAGTTCAAGCTGACCTTTAAAACTGTTTTTAATCGTTATCATAAATATACTGTCTTTCCTGAAAGATGATATGCTTATATATGGGTTGTTTCCACTTACATTTTCCATGCAGTTGTTGAGGGCATTGTTCATTATTACGCTCAGATCAAATGCATTTAATTTTGTATTTTCCGGATAATGAAAATCACAGTTAAAACTTATATTTTTTTCTTTCGCTTCCCTTGATTTTTCCATCAGGATAACATCTGTCACAGGACTTCCGGTTTTTATTTCCGGCGAAATATCATCCCACTTTCCTTTCAGATGTTCAAGATATTCTGCGGCATCATCCGTATTGTGAAGCGATACCAGATGCTCCAGAGTCTGTATATGATTTCCCATATCGTGGCGCAGCGAGCGAATATCACTGTAGAGTTTTTCCACTTCACCGATATGCCTTTTTATGTCGTTTACCTGATTAAGTACCAGCTCCTGTCCCTGTTTTTCTTCCTGCATCTTTTTCCAGTTCTGAAACATGACGATCATTGCCGGGATCACGATTATGCATATCAGATAATGCAAAAAGCTCAAAATTCCATAAGTGTCATATTGCAAAGCCTCATATCCGGTAACTCCCACAAGTGAGGGTATGACCAGCATTATCAGCTCTTTGCCGCTCATTTTATTTCTTTTGTATATATATGACCTGTTTATCAGCCATATCGCCCCGGCTATAAAAACCATGCAGAGCAATATATCTAAAATTCTGGTCGCAACATAAACTCCGTATTGCAGCCACACCCGGTCTGCCATTGTCTCTTTGAAAATCACAGCCTTAGTTATGGCATTATTTACCAGGTTTTCCATTTCTGCCGTAAGACGTCGGATTGAAAAAAATGTTACCGCAAGGAATATTTTCTGATATGCGTTTTGCCGATCCACCGCATACATCACAATAAATGCTGCCACTGCTCCGGTCAGATATGCGAAAAAATTGCTGATCTGAATCGGAATTAAGTACAGCACGAGCATGACTGCAATATATACCAGACTGACTGCCGCTGCCCCTTTTTTCTTTTTTATATATGGAGCTGCAAATATTCCAAAGCATATTCCATCAAGTATCAGCATCAGAATAATCGATATTTTGGATGTGACCATCCAGCACATTTCTACCCGGCTCATCCTATCTGTTTTCCTTTCCGCTGATTATATCTAAGATACTGTTTTACAAACTGAGGATAATTTTGTTTTGCCAGCAAAGCCTTTCCGTTTTTTAAGGTCACGCAGTTTGCATCATATCTCTCCACATATTTAAAATGCACAAGATATGCCCTGTGTGTCCTGAAAAAATCTTCCCCAACTTTGTCGCTTAACTCCTGCATTTTTCCATAATATTCTATATTTGCAGTCAGCGTGTGGATAATGACTTTTCTGTTATATACTTCCGCGTATACGATATCCTTTAAAAATACTTTGATGTGATTTCCAGCGGTCTGTATCATCATATATTTTTTATCCGGATCATTTGCCGGATGTTTTCCAAGTTCTTTTACTGCCCTTTTTACAACTTCATCAAATTTTTCATCAGAAAATGGCTTGACCAGATAGTGAAATGCCCCGACATCGAATGCCTGAAAAACATATTCCTCTATTGCCGTCACAAATATAAGTATCATATTTTCATTTTCTCTGCGGAGGATTTCTGCGGTTTTCATTCCGTCCGTTCCCGGCATCTGTATATCCAGAAAGAGTATATCCGGCTTGCAGCCGCTTGAAATAAGCGCATCCCCTGATAAAAATATCTCCACATCCGCATCCGGCATTAATCTCTTTATTTTTTCCTGTAATATCTCTCCCATGGATTTTTCATCATCACATATCGCAACTTTCATACAATCACATCCCATCTATGTATAAATATATTTATTATACAAAAAAGTGGGGGATCAGGCGAGTGTGGTGTGCTGAAAAGACCTTATTTTGTTGTGAAAAAACAGCAATGAGTTATAATCGCGTGGATTGTAGATCATTGCTGTTTTATAATAGCTGGTATTTATTTTTCTTATGAAAATTCAAATTTACTATTTCCGATATCTTGTTATGTTTTTCCAATTTTTGGGAAATCCCATTTTATTATATAATTCCATCTCAGATATACTATCATGTTTCTTAAGATATTTTTCAAGTAACGATTTAAGTTCCTTCATAAACTCTTTGTACCAATGATCATTTAGCATATATTTTAAAGCGATCACAACTGAAAACAGGTCATTTTTTCCATTTACATATTGTGCTCCTTTTTTGGAAAGCTTTAATTTCCTATGTATAGGAAAATCCGGTATACTATCTACCGTTTTATATGTAAACAGCCGTTCTCCATGAGCACAAACATTTCTGAATTTAACCATTACCGCCAATAATGAAACCATTTGTCTTTCATTGATGCACGGATAACTTCTGCTGACTTTAATCTGTATATTCTGTGGAAGAAGCATATACATTTTCGAGATATTTCCAAATGTTAATGCATTTGTAAGAACCCATAATGGAACGTTGCCATATTTTTTCTGTGAATGATTTATATAATTATAGTCTGTTGGTTTTGTTACATATCCTTCCAGTATTTTTATCAAACGATCAATATCACGCTTATTCTTCTTACCCGAATAATTGTAATTTGATTTATCAAGATATTCTTTTTGATCTTCCCCGTTCTTTTCTGTAAAATAATATGATACTTGTGACTTTATTTCATTTTCTACCTTAATAAGATACTTTAAAAATAACTGTCGCAATGATTCATCAAAATAATATAATTCTACGATATCTTCAAATCTTGTTCCATCCTTATACTTCTTTGTAGTCGGATTTTTAAAAATATCCTTATATCCACCTATCAATGAATAGTAGCTTGTCTGCCTTAAAATCTCTTTAGCATATGCCTCATCCATTATCAGCAGATTTTTCTCATTCTTCAGTTTTTGTATCTGCTGATCATAATTCAGAAAAACTTTCGACATATATGCTATCCCCCCATTTAAATAAAAAAAGAGGAGCCCCCGCAGGTTCTCCCCCGGTCGCAGGCCTCACAGGTTTCTGCAACGCGATCACTGTACTCATCCTACTTAACTTTAAATGTCCTGTCAAGTAGTTTATACAGTTTCCATAATAGTATATTCCATTTTATTGTAATTTATATCCGTCAATGCTATACTTTTTGAGGAATTTCAGCCGCTGACATACGATTATAAGTATGCGCATTAACAAATTTTATCAGAAAGCAGGTTATTACATTATGAGGCTTAAGGCACTAAAAGCCGCATTTCCATCTACTCTTCCCATATTTACAGGATTTTGGTTTCTGGGAATGGCATATGGCATATATATGAGGGTGTCGGGATTTTCATTTATCTATCCGATGCTTATGAGTCTTTTGATCTTCGGAGGTTCTTTGGAATTTATCACTGTTGAGATGCTCCTTAGTCCATTTGCACCGCTGCAGGTATTTATCATGGCACTGCTCATTCAGGCAAGACATCTTTTTTACGGAATTTCGATGCTTGACAAGTTTAAGGGGACGGGCTGGAAGAAATTTTTCCTGATATTCGGTATGTGTGATGAGACTTTTTCGGTCAATTACACCGCAAAAATCCCTGAAGATGTGGACAAAGGCTGGTTCATGCTCTGGGTTACATGGCTTAACCAGTTATACTGGGTATCTGCCGCAACCACCGGTGGACTGATCGGCTCTTTACTCAAATTTGATACTAACGGAATCAGTTTTGTTATGACAGCCATGTTTGTTGTCATTTTTCTTGAACAATGGCTTAAAGAAAAAAATCACTTTTCATCACTTATGGGAATTGCTGTTTCGGTCATCTGCCTGATATGCTTTGGCTCAGATTCTTTTATGATACCGACTATGGCAGCGATCGTGATAATACTGGCACTTTCAAAGAATAAATTAGTTGAGAAAACCTATGATGGAGAACTGGAACAATGACTATCACACAACAGATAATAACTATAGGACTTTGCGTAGCAGGAACAATGCTCACCCGTTTCCTGCCGTTTGCAATTTTTAATGAAAAAAGAACAACTCCCGCATTCGTGCAGTATCTCGGGAAATTCCTGCCACCTGCGGTATTCGGTATGCTTGTCGTTTACTGTCTTAGAAATGTGGATATAGTGTCCGCACCACACGGACTTCCTGAATTTATATCAGTGATCGTGACAGGTGCGCTCCATATATGGAAAAGGCAGATGCTCCTCTCTATCGCGGGAGGAACGATCTGCTATATGCTGCTTATCCATATATTCTAATATTGCATACAAAATTCATTTACTTGAAAATTTAAAATATTTTTCACTCTACAATAGATAAAGACTATGATGTAACAAAATTCGTCAAGGAATTTTGATATATCTCTGGTTTCTGCTGTTCGGCTTATCCGGTATCGTCATCTGAATAAGATTCATCTCTATAGCCGGATGAAGATAATTCCTTCGGAATCCTTCTTTCGCCTTTAATCCCAATTTTTCCATTAAAGCACTACTCGTGTACGGAATATCATACTCCATAATTTCCAGCAGTTTTTGAACAGATTCTGAAAGATATTCATTTTTGCCACTGATCTGACTTGAAATATCATCTAAAATCTTGTCAATCTGAGATAACATAAATTCGATAAAACCTGTAGATTCACCTGCAACATGACACTTTGAAATAGCCTCATAATATTCATCCTGAAATTTCTCAATCTGGCTTTCAATAGGGATATATTCAAACACCGGCTTCCATTTTGTAAGAATAGCTGTATGCCATAATCTCGCCATTCTTCCGTTACCATCAGAAAAAGGATGGATAAATACAAATTCATAATGAAATACACTGCTAAGGATCAATGGATGAACATCATTCTGTGCCTCTCTCATCCATGCAAATAATTCATCCATAAGTTGCGGTACAAATCGTGCTGGCGGTGCCATAAATATGCATTGTTCACCATTGAAAACACCTTCTTCACCTGAACGGAATTTTCCTGATTCTTCCACGAGATATTTTGTCATAATCCCGTGAAACTGTTTCAAATGTTCAATATTATACGGATCAATCTCTGAAAGCCTCTCATAAGCAGCATATGCATTCCGTACTTCCTGAATTTCTTTTTGTTCACCAAGCACAGTCTTGCCATTAATTACATCCCGAACCTGTCCCAGTGTTAAAGAGTTCGCTTCTATCTTCAAAGAAGAATGAATTGACTTAATTTTATTATTTCTTCTTAGGTGTGGTTTTGCCTCAAGGTTACTTGTTGCAGTTATCCTTCCTATTTTTTCGGAAATCGATGATACATACGATAATATCTTATTTGTTATTGTAAAAGGCGGTTTGTATTCTCCCATATAAGCACCTCCATCTTGCGTATTATCTTACGCATTATCTTCCTCTATTATACGTGTTTTATGGAAAAATTCAATCTGTTATATGATATGCTGCTTATCCATATTTTCCAGCTGCGGCATGGCTGTTTCTTCTTGCGTATTTATAGTAGCACAACCAGCAATTCCCCCATATCATCTTCTTAAAACTCCAAACTATCCTCATTGAGCAAAAAGTATTTCATGCCCATGATCACAAAACCTTCCTCATTTCTCCAAGGCTTCTTCGTTCCATTCACTATAACAATCTTCTTAAACGAATCCGGAATATTTCGGAATGAATTAAGTTCCTGCGTCTGCTTTTCCTCAGAAGTCATATCATAAGCCACCTGAATGTAATATCTCTGACTCCCCTGGTTCACTACAAAATCAACCTCCAATTGCTTATGAACCCTCTTACCCTCACTATTCTTTGCAAATACATCCACAATACCAACATCCACATTATAGCCACGCACAAGCAGCTCATTATAAACAATGTTCTCCATAATATGCGTAGGCTCCTGCTGTCTGAAATTCAGCCTTGCATTTCTAAGTCCTATATCTGAAAAATAGTATTTCAGATTTGCTCCCACATACTTTCTGCCTTTAATATCATACCGGTTTGCCTTAGAAATCAAAAAAGCTTCTGCAAGATAATCTATATGATTGGATATAGTTTTATTGCTATAATTAATGCCTCTTTCACTTTTGAAAGTATTTGATATTTTGGTTGGATTGGTAGGTGCTCCTATGGCAGAAGCAAGAATATCTACCAAAGTTCCAATCTCATCAACATTTTGAATCCTGTTTCGCTCTACCACATCCTTGATATAAACATTGCTAAAAATATTTTTAAGATACTCAGCCTTTTGGCGTTCCACAGAAAATTGTGCCACCTGTGGTAAACCACCATATGTCATATATTCCTCCCATGCATCATCATAATCTCCATCAAAAGCCGCATAGAACTCTGCAAAGGACAACGGATAAATTCTGATTTCGTCTCCTCTGCCTCTAAATTCAGTTACAATGTCGCTAGATAAGAATTTAGAATTACTGCCGGTTACATACACATCAATATTGCTAATACGAAGCAGGCTGTTCAGCACTTCCTCAAATCGAGGCATAAACTGTACTTCGTCCAGGAGCAGATAATACTTCCTGTCATCTTTCATTGAATCTTTAATATACTGATAACACTTCTTTGGATCTCTCAGTTCCTCATTTTCAATCCCATCTAACGCAATCTCAATAATGTGGTCATTATCTACACCATTTTCCAATAAATATTTCTTAAACAATACAAATAACAGGAATGATTTTCCGCATCTCCTGATTCCCGTGATAATCTTAATCATTCCGTTATCTTTTCTTATCTTTAACTGTTCAAGGTATGAATCTCTCTTAATCTCCATAATATCGCTCCTTATTTTCGTGTATTGCACAAATTTTAGTAATGTTATTTTACTACTAAATCATTTTTATCTCAATATCTATTACTAATTTATGTGCACTTGCACTTTTTTATGTAACATTAAAAGAAGAATTGCAAAAAGGATACCTACTTTATGTCCCATTGCCATAAAATAAGTATCCCCCTTCAAAATCCATCATGATTTTTTCACAACGGATACGATCCGCACTGCCGCAGCCATCCCACCATCACCATATGTTGGTGACTGTAGAAATGCGGCAGACTTATCGCTCAATGTTCCTCCATTTTCAAGGGTATGCAGCATTTCATTCTCCCACGCATACAGCCTCTCATTGGATATCGCCTCGATTCCAAGCAAAGCCTCCGCAATATTTGCGTGATAGCTTTCGCTGTGCTTATCCATGATAAACCTCATAAGCTCGAGTCTTTTGTCCATACTCCTTACATTCGAGGATGCAGGAGCTGTCCTGTAATTTATCAGCGGACTTTCTACTATACCTATCTTTGCATCCTTATCCGTCTCCAGCAATCCAAGGAAAAAATCCCAGTCCTCAAATCCACTTCGCATAGATTCATCATATCCTACACTTTTATCAAATGCTGATTTTCGCATGATATGCGTAGCCGGACAACAGTTATGTGACAAAAACGCACCTATTTTTCCACCTGTCGGGCAGACTACTGAATCCATCACTCCAAATGTACGCATCCATGAAGATGCCGCTACCATTAAAGGATCAGTTTCCAGCATATGGCTTACCTTTTCTATGTATTGCGGCTCTATTTTATCATCTCCATCCAATACCATGACAAACGGTGCATCCGCCATTCTGATTCCGGTATTTCTTGCCGCAGATACTCCTGCGTTTTCCTGATATATAACCTTCAAAGGTATCGGAAGTTTTTTGCTTTCAAGCGATTTTAATATATCAAGTGAAGCGACATCCTTAGAGCCATCATCTACTATAATTATGCTTTGCGGCAGTTTGGTCTGTGCGCACACTGATTCTACCGCCTCTCGGATCATTCCTCCCTGATTATAGCTTGTTATCACAGCAGCTACCTGTGCAGTTTCATTCATGCTCATGTATATTTTCCCCCTATTTCTTTAAAATTCCCCTATTTTACTATTTTTCCATTCTTTCTCTCTGTGTCATGGTAAAATACCTCCTTAAATTTATTCAAATATATACTCAAACATCTTGTCGAATATCATTTCTATATTCTGATCAAGCACATCCTGATGCAGCGCGTCCTTCTGCGACACGCAAAGAGCCATCATCCTAAGGAAATTCACAAATACTTTCGGGTCTGCATCCGCCCGCGTACCTTCTATTATATTAAGAAGATACTGCGGTGTGTCAGAGTTTAAGTCAGCCTCTATAAATCCGGCTTTTTCCATTGCAGGATAGAGATTTTTGACATCTTCCTCTGTCAGATACTGATATATGCTGTCCTGATGGTAGATTATCATGTGTAAAAGTTTTTTGCCCTCCTCGCGTGTCATACGCTCCCGTCCTGCAAGATGCTCCTCTATCATTTTCATGGCTTTCTCGCGCTCATATCTGATAAGTGCTATGACAAAAAGTTCCTTTGACTCAAAAAAATTGTAGAAAGTACTTTTACCAATGCCGGCAGCGTCAGTTATCTTTGTGACAGACGCATGAGTCAGTCCGTATTCTTTTATCAGACTGATCCCAGCCTCAAACATTTTTGCTTTTATTTCTTTTTTCTCTTCTTCCGAAAAAACTCTTACCGGCATATTCTCTCCTGATATTTCTATTTATTTTCTTTGGTGCAGCATTTTAGATATTTAATAGTCTGTTATTAAACAAACTATTCTTAATTCTTGCGCCATTAAATATTCTGCACTTTCCACAGATGTGCATATTTTCCGTCTTTTTTGAGCAATTCCTCGTGCGTTCCGGACTCTGCCACTCTGCCGTCATCCAGCACGATGATCTGATCTGCACTGCGGATAGACTGCAATCTGTGCGCGACTATTACAACCGTTTTGTCGCATACCAGCTCGCTTATGGCAGACTGGATCAACACCTCATTTTCAGGATCAAGCGAAGCTGTTGCCTCGTCTAAAAGCACTATCGGTGCATCCTTTAGCCATGCCCTTGCTATGGAAATCCTCTGCTTTTCGCCTCCCGAAAGTGTCGAACCGCCCTCTCCGACCATTGTATCATATCCTTGTGGCAAAGACATTATAAATTCGTGGCAGCAGGCTTTTTTTGCCGCAGCGGTCACTTCCTCCATAGATGCATCTGCTTTTCCCATGCGGATGTTATTGGCGATCGTGTCGCGGAACAGATATACGTCCTGAAAAACCATGCTTATATCTGAAAGAAGATCATCTGCCGACATTTGTGTGACCGGCACATTTCCTATAGTGATCCTGCCGCTGTCTGCATCCCAAAATCTGGCAATAAGCTTTGTGATCGTTGATTTTCCGCTTCCGCTCGCTCCGACAAGCGCGGTGATATTTTTCTCCCTGAGTGTAAGCGATATGTCCTTTAACACTGCTTTCTCTCCGTAGCCGAAAGTTACATTTTCAAATCTTATCGTTTTATCTGCCGGTTTTTCTGCACATTTTTGTGGCTCTGGCAGAGGTTTTTCACTGTAAACTGCGGATATGCGCTCATTTGCCTTTTTCGTTCTCGCAAAATCGGTTATAAAGAAAAACAGGATCGATACCGGCTCATAAATGTTTAAAGTCATCACAAGAAACGCGATATAGTAAAACGGTTTTAGTTCCAGCCTTACCGTAAGTAAGCCTCCGGCTATCATCGTAAGTGCAATTCCCATATTCAGTATCATGCGCCCTGCTGTTGCCACCGGTGCTGCGGATTTTGTCTCCATATGTATTGCTGACTCACGCTGTCTGTCGAATGCCGATTTTAATTTTTCAAACTTATCACCTGCCACGTTAAATGCCTTTAATGTCTGTATTCCCTCTACATATTCCAAAATGCCGGATGCAGCTTCCTGCTGTGCGCCCATCAGCTCAAGTCCCGATACTGCCATCCTGCGATAGCTTATAATGGCAAACGGAACAGCAAGCGGTATTGAGATAAACAGTGCCAATGCCATACGCACATCAAATACCGCCAGAAATACAAACGATAAAAGAAGCCTTACGGCTGTGATCGCGATCTGCGGAGCAAAGCTGTTTGAGAGATTTTCTATGGTGGAAAAATCACGAAGCAGCACTGTTGAAAGCTCTCCTGCATCCGTCCTGTTAAAAAATCCAAGCGGCAGTTTTCTTAGATGCTCACCTATGTCAAGCCTTGCCTTTTTCATGCCCTCTGCCATGCCGCAGCAGCTCATCACATAGCTTTTCATGCGCACCAGAAGATATGCAGCCGCCTGTATGGCAAGCACAATGACTATTTTCCATAAAATGTCCGTATCCAGTGCCGCGTCAGGCTGTGCTATAGGCCCGAGCAGAAAATATATTGCCAGTATTACCACACCATACGGTATCGTTGCCACAATACTGTCCACCATAAACCACAACATCAGCTTTACATATCGGGCTGCGTCACCAAATGACAGCACTGAAAACCATTTTTTAGCAGACATAAACATTTTCCTCCTTTTTTCCGATCGTCCACTCATCCCTGCGCTCGTTCGCCTTTACCATACTGCGGTAAAGCTCACTCTCGCGATACAGCTTATCGTGTGTGCCGCGCGCCTCTATCCTGCCATCATTTATCACAAGTATGCAGTCCGCATTTTCGATCGTCTTTATCCTGTGCGCTATTATAAACACTGTCCGATCCTTTGAAAGCCTCGAAAGAGCTTCCCTTATCCTGCTCTCATTCTCGGCATCGGCATACGCGGTTGCCTCATCGAGCACAAGTATCGGTGCATCCTTTAAAAACAGTCTGGCTATCGCAAGTCTCTGCTTTTCGCCTCCTGACAGATATGTATTATCCTCTCCGATCACTGTATCGTAGCCTCCCGGCAGTTCCATTATCACATCATGTATATTTGCAGCCTTTGCCGCGGCAACCACCTGCTCATGCGATGCGCTGTCATTTCCCATCCTGATATTGTTTTCTATCGTATCCGTAAAAATCATGCTCTCCTGAAAAACAAATGCGATTTTTTCCATAAGCACATGTTGCGGAATGTTTCTGATATCCACTCCACTGATACTGATAATGCCCTCATTAACCGGGTAAAAACGTAAAAGCAGCTCGAGAAAAGTTGTCTTTCCGCCTCCCGATGGTCCGACAATACCTGTCACTGTTCCCTGCTTTGCCTGTACGTTTATATCAGACAGCACATTTCTTTTTCCATCATAGGAAAAGCTGACGTTTTCGTAGGCAACATCATAGCCTGTCGGAATTTTTTCATTTTCCACGGTAATATCCGGCTGGTAAAGTATATTGTCGATACGCTTTACACTTTCATTTATGCGGTTCATGCCGACCACTAAATTCATCATGTTTTCGAGCGGTTCTTTAAGTCCCTGTCCTATGATAAAAAACAGTATTACCGTGAGCACTCCCGACATAAAATCCGAAGTGTTTTGCAGTATGAGTATCGATGCCGGCAGCAGAAACAGCATCTGTCCACCGAAAAACACATAGTAAAAGCCCATCGGAAGTGCATTTGCCCTTGCCGTGCGGTCTACCGAATCCACAAACGCATCTATGTCTCCCTGATATCTTCTGAACGCCCCAAGTGTACGGTTAAACACCTTTATGACAGGAATTCCGTGGATAAACTCTACTATCGTTGAGGTCATCTGCTCGAGCCTGTCTGCCATCTCCTTTTGCAGCGCAGCCTTATCCTTCTGTTTTAAGCATATCCCAAGCAAAAACACCGACAGCACAATCGGAAACAGCGTGACAAGCGCAAGTCTCCAGTCCATCACAAAAAGAAAGATGATCGTAAAAAGCGGTGCCGCCACACCAGCCGCCACATCGCTTAGGTTGTGCGCCACAAATACCTCTATTTCCTCCACGTCATCTGTCATGATCTTTTTGATCGCGCCCTGTGTAGTTCCGTTAAAATATCCCATCGATATGCGGGACATTTTTTCCATGAGCTGTACCCTGAGTTCATACAAAAGATCATATGCCGCGGTATGTGAAAGTGCTCCCGATGCATATGAACACACTCCGTACAGCAGTATCCCCGCAGCCGTGATGCCCGCATACATAAAAATCTTTGACATACTGATCTGCTCCGGTGTGTTGTAATGCAGCAGTACTTCCCTTATCACACCGTAGATCGTAAAGAAAAATACTATACGTGACAGTGCTGATATGACCGACAGCACACTCGCTGCAACAAGTTTCCTGCTCTTTGGGCCTGCCAGCTCTATAAGTCTGGACAGACCTTCCTTTTTTTTCTTTTGCTTTTCTTTCATATCTTGTTCTCCTTTTGCGACCATTTTATATATTTTGGTCGTATGATGAGTATACAGTTAGTTGCACCTAATTGCAAGTAATTTTTTACAGGGGCTGTCACGTTACGTTTTGTAATGGTTAAGTGGTTGCTATAAAACGCTTAGCATGGTATCATATGTAATTGGCGCATTCGCGCTTATTCTATACCTAAGGAGGAATTTATGAGTCACGAAACAAATTCAGCTCCTGTAACAGAGAACAAGATGGGAACCATGCCTATCGGCAAGCTCGTATTCAATATGTCTTTGCCTATGATGATTTCCATGCTCGTACAGGCACTTTACAACATCGTGGACAGTATTTTCGTTGCAAAACTGTCTGAAAACGCGCTCACCGCAGTTTCCTTAGCCTTCCCTTTGCAGACACTTCTCATAGCAGTGGCAACAGGTACAGGTGTCGGTATGAACGCTTTATTGTCCAAATCGCTCGGTGCGCACAAATACGAAGAAGCCAATAAGATCGCAGTCAACGCGGCTCTTCTTTACTTTTTAAGCTATATTGTATTTTTAATACTGGGATTTACCATAGTAAAACCATTCTATTTAAGCCAGATCGGCAACGCTGATGTGGAGATCATGGATATGGGTATCGAATACTTAAGTACAGTTATGATCTTTTCCTTTGGTCTGCTCGGTCAGATATATTTTGAACGACTGCTCACCTCGACCGGACGCACGATATTCAGCATGACTTCACAGCTTTGCGGAGCGATCACGAATATCATCCTTGATCCTATTATGATCTTTGGTCTGTTGGGATTTCCGAAAATGGGTGTTACCGGTGCAGCCGTTGCAACCGTTGTAGGACAGTGCGTGGCAGCTATCGTGGCATTTACCTGCAACCACAAATTCAACCACGAGATAAAGGTTCATTTTAAAGGTTTCCGCCCTGATATCAGGATCATCGGAACAATATATGCGATTGGTATTCCATCGATCATCATGCAGTCGATCGGATCTGTCATGACATACTCAATGAACAGGATCCTTATCGGATTTTCTGCTACCGCTACCGCTGTTTTTGGTGTTTACTTCAAACTCCAGAGCTTTTTCTTCATGCCGGTATTCGGTCTGAACAATGGAATAACACCTATCATCGCTTTCAACTACGGTGCGCAGAACCGGAAACGTATGATAAAAACAATAAAGGTCAGCCTCGCAACTGCCTTCTGCCTTACTTTCCTCGGTTTTATCTGCTTCGAGGGAATACCACAGGTACTGCTCGGCATGTTCAATGCGTCTGACGATATGCTAAAGATCGGTGTTCCGGCACTTAGAATAATCGGTGTGCACTATCTTATGGCATGGTTTAGTATCATTTGCAGTACGATATTCCAAGCACTCGGCAAGGCTGTTTTCAGTATGATAGTTTCCATTATGCGACAGCTTTTCATCCTGATCCCTGCGGCATATATCCTTGCAAAGATAGGCGGACTTGCAGTGGTATGGTGGTCATTCCCTATTGCGGAGATCATATCACTCACGGTATCTGTACTGTTTCTCATATATGTTTACAGGAAGATCATTTCAAAGATTCCTGCCGGAAGTGATGTGCTGTAGTCGAATAACTAAATATTGACACTATATGATAATTGGGGCAAAATGTATTTGCCCCTTTTTTATTAATAGGGAAGTTTTCATCAATATATGGAGGATCACACATGAAATTTATATCGTGGAATGTAAACGGACTGCGCGCATGCGTCCAGAAAGGTTTCCTTGATTTTTTTAACAGTATAGATGCGGATTTCTTTTGTATACAGGAATCCAAATTACAGGCAGGACAGATTGATCTCGACCTGCCGGGCTATCACCAGTACTGGAATTATGCCGAGAAAAAAGGCTATTCCGGCACAGCTATTTTTGCAAAAAACGAGCCATTATCAGTATCCTACGGCATAGGCATTGAGGAACATGATAAGGAAGGACGCGTCATCACCCTTGAGTATGGCAATTTCTATCTTGTAACCTGTTACACTCCAAACTCGCAGAATGAGCTTGCAAGACTGCCGTATCGTATGCAGTGGGAGGATGATTTCAGAGAATACCTTAAGGCGCTTGATGCAAAAAAGCCTGTTGTACTGTGCGGAGATCTGAATGTTGCACACAATGAGATTGACCTGAAAAATCCAAAAACAAACCGCAAAAATGCAGGTTTTTCAGATGAGGAACGCGCTAAAATGACCGAGCTTTTAGGTTCAGGTTTTACCGATACTTTCAGATATTTTTATCCTGATGCCGAGGGTATATATTCCTGGTGGTCATACCGTTTTAAGGCACGCGAAAAGAACGCAGGCTGGCGTATCGACTACTTTATCACATCGGAGCGCATCAATGATAAACTGCAAAAGGCAGCGATCCATACCGATGTGTTCGGTTCAGACCACTGCCCTGTAGAGGTTGATATTGAATTTTAGATATGTAAGAAGGCTGGTTATATTAACCCGCCTTCTTCTATTTTTACTTATCAATATATAAATTTCCATTATTTTTTATTTAATGTCTATACCACAAATTAAATTTTTTGAAAACATAATTTCTAATGTAGCATCCAATATATTTTTATTATCATTCATTTTCAGATCTGAGTATTCTTTTCCTTTTCCAATCTTATTCCATATTTCTGCCATATATTCCTTTAAAAATAATAACTTTCCTTCGGATGTAAAAAGACTTATCTCATTTTTAGCCTCATTTCTCCAGCTAATTTTAGGATTATGAACTACATATATGTTATTTCGTTTCCTATTTATAAAACTATCTATTTGTTCAACTAGTGGACCTCTGTTAACAATCTTAATTTTATCTAGTTCTGAATTATAATTATTTTCTACAATAAAAAAATTTGTCCTATTTAATATTCCATCCGAAAACAATTTAACAATCACTATGCACTTTTTACTTGAGCATTTAATACGTATAATTAAATTATCATCTTCCATTTTTTGATATATTAACTGATTCCTGAATCCGTGAAGTTCGGCTTTATTCAAAGGTCAGAGCTATTCCAGACTCTGACCTTTGTTGAAATCGACTGATTTTATTAATCATGGGAAT
>CAVABC010000011.1:0-51649 GCA_963586665.1 Acutalibacteraceae bacterium | reverse complement strand
TACCAAAATCCGAGTATATAAAATACCGTGACGGTCTGCTTATCGGATCAGCCTGTGAGGCAGGAGAGCTGTATCGTGCCATCTTAAACGGAAGACCTCAGGAGGAGATCAACCGCCTCGTAAATTTTTACGATTATCTTGAGATACAGCCTCTTGGCAACAACGCATTCATGATAAGGGACGAAGACTCTGATATAGCCTCAAATGATGATCTTATAGATATAAACAAGCGTATCGTAAAGCTCGGTGAGGTGTTCGGAAAGCTTGTTGTTGCAACCTGTGATGTGCATTTCCTTAATCCTGAGGATGAGATATACAGACGTATCATCATGGCAGGAAAAGGCTTTAAAGATGCGGATGAACAGGCACCTTTATATCTGCGCACCACAGAGGAGATGCTAAAGGAATTTGAATATCTCGGAAGTCAGAAGGCAGAAGAGGTAGTCATCACTAACACCAACAAGATAGCAGATATGTGCGAGCGCATCTCACCGGTACGTCCCGATAAATGTCCGCCTGTTATCGAAAACTCTGACGGTATGCTGCGAGACATCTGTTACAACAAAGCACACAGGATGTACGGAGATCCGCTGCCGCCTATCGTAAAGGAGCGTCTTGACCGAGAGCTTAACTCTATCATTTCAAACGGATATGCCGTTATGTACATTATCGCGCAGAAGCTCGTTTGGAAATCAAATGAGGATGGATACCTCGTAGGTTCACGAGGATCTGTAGGAAGCTCGTTTGTCGCTACCATGTCCGGTGTCACAGAGGTAAATCCGCTGCATGCACATTACCTGTGTACGCACTGCCAGTACAGTGATTTTGATTCACCAGAGGTACTTTCCTACTCGGGACGAGGCGGCTGTGATATGCCGGATAAGCTCTGTCCAAGGTGCGGCAGACCTCTAAGCAAAGAGGGATTTGATATCCCGTTTGAGACTTTCCTTGGATTTAAGGGAAATAAGGAGCCTGATATCGATCTTAACTTCTCTGGAGAGTATCAGAGTAAGGCTCATAAGTATACAGAGGTAATCTTCGGTGAGGGACAGACCTTTAAAGCCGGAACTATCGGTACTCTTGCCGATAAGACCGCATTCGGATACATCAAAAACTATTATGAGGAGAGGGGCATCAGAAAACGTAACTGTGAGATTGACAGGATCGTACAGGGCTGTGTCGGTGTCCGCCGTACAACAGGCCAGCATCCGGGTGGAATCGTCGTACTTCCGATGGGAGAAGAGATAAATACTTTCACACCTGTACAGCATCCGGCAAACGATATGACAGTCGATATCACGACCACGCACTTTGATTACCATTCTATCGACCACAACCTGTTAAAGCTCGATATACTAGGACACGATGATCCTACCATGATCCGTATGCTTCAGGACTTAACCGGTGTAGATCCTACAAAGATACCGCTTGATGACAAAGCCGTCATGTCACTGTTCCAGAACACCTCGGCACTTGGCATAGAACCTGAGGATATCGACGGATGTCCGCTCGGAGCACTCGGTATACCTGAGTTTGGTACTGATTTTGCCATGGGCATGCTTTTGGACACAAAGCCGAAGGAATTTTCCGACCTCATCCGTATCGCAGGACTTTCACACGGTACCGATGTATGGCTTGGAAATGCCCAGACACTTATCGAGGAAGGCACAGCAACCATTTCGACCTGTATCTGTACGCGAGACGATATCATGACATATCTTATCTCCATGGGACTCGAATCAGAGGAAGCCTTCAATATTATGGAGAAGGTACGAAAGGGTATCATCGCAAAGGGCAAATGTCCGCAGTGGCCACAGTGGAAAGAAGATATGAAGGCTCACGGTGTGCCTGACTGGTACATCTGGTCTTGTGAGAAAATCAAGTACATGTTCCCTAAGGCGCATGCTGCTGCATACGTTATGATGGCGTGGCGTATCGCTTACTGTAAGGTATTTTATCCGCTGGCATATTATGCGGCATATTTTTCAATCCGTGCCACAGGCTTTTCTTACGAGCTGATGTGTCAGGGCAAGGACAGACTTGAAAGCTATATGAATGATTATAAAAAGAGAAAGGATACCCTCTCAAATAAAGAGCAGGATACCTTTAAGGATATGCGTATCGTTCAGGAAATGTATGCAAGAGGTTTTGATTTCATGCCGCTTGACATATATACCGCACATCCGAACCGTTTCCAGATAGTTGACGGAAAGCTTATGCCTTCTCTTAACAGTATTGACGGTCTCGGAGATAATGCCGCTGTCGGAATAGCAGAGGCAGCAAAGGACGGACCATTCCTCTCAAGGGATGATTTCCGTGAGAGAACTCATGTTTCAAAAACTGTAGTAGATCTCATGGGAGATCTCGGACTGCTCGGCAATCTGCCGGAGTCAAACCAGTTATCGCTTTTCGATTTCGGAGCGTAAGGACTTAAAAAACACCCATGACATATGTCAAAATGATATATGCCGTGGGTGTTTTATTTGCCTCGTATCAATATAAAAATTAATATTATAAAAAACTATGGATTAGTTCTCCTCAATGAAATCGATCTGATACTCATCCATATATTTGATCCTTGCAAGAGAATATACTTCATAGCCCTGCTCGTTTATTTTCTTTCTGCCCGGCTGGAAAGATTTCTCGATAAGAATACCGATACCGGCAACAGTAGCATGAGCCATACGAAGAAGTCTGATAGCACCTGTAGCAGCTTCGCCATCAGCCATGAAATCATCGATCAGTAAGATATTGTCATCCTCTGATATGACATCCCTTGCGAGTGTAAGCTCATAGTTTTTTTCTGTAGTAAAGGATGTAACCTGTGTCTGGTAGAGATCATTATGTAATGTCTTTGATGGCTGTTTCTTTAAGATGACAAGCGGTACGTTCATCTTGCAGGCAGTCATAAGTGCAGGTGCGATTCCCGAACTCTCAATAGTAACCACCTTTGTAATTCCTTTTCCCTCAAAGTGGTTGGCAAAGTCTTCACCGATATGCTCCATGAGCACCGGATCAACCTGATGATTGATAAATTTGTTGACCTTAAGTATGTTTGTACCTATTACCTGGCCGTCTTTGAGAATTCTGTCTTGCAGTTCTTTCATTATGTTCACCTCATAGAAATATTAAAATTTTATTTATTATAGCACTATTAGTCGACAATATCACTATAAATTTCAGAATAAATTTTCTCTACCATATGATCAAGAAAATCTTCCGGAAGATCAGTGTATTTTTCAGTGATAAAGGATGTGATAAGCTCAGCTCTCTGATAGTACATATCACCTGATGCAGTATCCCCGCCTTTGCTTAAGTTTTCAAGCTCTTCTTTGTGTGTTCCGAGCACATGCTCCATTATGTCTTTCTCTAAAGAATCATTTTTTTCAGCTTTCTTTGAGATGCTCTTAAGCTCCGTGAAAGACTTTATTCCAATGATAAAAAAGATCAAGAAAACCAGTCCCATGACCACCGACATCATTACCTTATTGACCGAATCAAGCAGCTCAAGCTTTATGATGCCTGTGTCAAGCAGCACGATAGCGATAAGCCCGACCGCTCCCACACCGGTAAAGCACTGTGCAGTGGATTTCGTGTCCTCGTATTTTTTTTGTTCGTCTACGTATATTTTCATACAGCCTCCATATTGTTAAGAATTATATATATGGTATAATGAACTCATGAAAATTACAATATTATGTGTAGGAAAAGTTAAAGAAAAATTTTACAGAGATGCAATAGCAGAGTTTACTAAGCGTTTAAGCCGCTACTGTAAGCTCGAGATAGTCGAGGTTTCCGACGAAAAAACAGACGAGCAGGCCACACAGACCGAGATCGATATCGTAAAGAATAAAGAAGGAGAAAGGCTTCTTAAGAGCATAAAGGACGATTCTTACGTTTTCTGTCTTGCCATAGACGGACAGCAGCTTGATTCGGTTGAACTGTCACATAAAATGGATAAGCTTATGACATCGGGAAAAAGCCATCTGTATTTTGTTATAGGAGGCTCACTCGGGTTATCCGAGGCTGTCTTAAAGAGGGCTGATCATAAGCTCAGCTTTTCTAAAATGACATTCCCGCATCAGCTTATGAGGGTTATCCTGTTAGAACAGATCTACCGGTCATTTCGCATAAGCAATAACGAGCCGTACCACAAATAATCGGACATACATATATAGCATAATAAGACTGCATTTATCATATGTTAATATATGAAGATGCAAAAAGTAACCGATTCCTTTGAACTCCCGAAGGATATTGTACTCGGCATACCAATCATAACAGCATACGGCTTCGGCCAGCTTACCATAGAAAATCACAAGGGTATTCTTTCATTTTCAGACCGTTTAATAAACGTCCGTGCTCTTGACTGCACGATAAAGATTACAGGAAGTGCTCTTGAGATCAGGGAATTTTCCAAAAATCTGATCATAATAGCCGGCAATATTACCGGGATCTCCTATGAGTATTAAGGCATATGCTGTTGTAAAACTAACCGGATACAATATCAGACGATTTATAAATCTGTGCACGGTAAACCACATAAAAATATGGAATATAAAATACCAAAGTCCCAAGGAATATAAAGCCTGCTGCCTGACAGATGACATTTTTAAAATGAAACCTCATCTGCAAAAGACTCACACACGGCTTATAGTGTTAGAGCGAAAAGGCTATTTTTCACTTGTGGATTTTCTGCACAGGATACGCATACTTACAGCGGTCCTGCTGTGTACCGCCGGGCTTTACGCACTGCTGCATGAAAGAATATGGACTGTCGATGTGGATGGCAGCCGTTTTGTAAGCGATATCACGATAAAGTCATATGTGTATTCGCACGGCATCACGCCCGGCTGTCACAGGCAAAAGGACTATAGCACCCTTGAAAAAGATCTCGAGGAAAATTTCGATGATATAATGTGGTGCAGCATATATCTGGAGGGCACCACACTTAAAATAGATATTTCCGAGGGAATAAATTACAGGTAGTTTTGCAAAATGAATTTTATTTGCTATAATGAAATAATAATTTTGAAAGGTATACTATTAGAACAATGAGTTTAAACGAAGCATCAATTAAAATACCGGGCGAATATATCCCAAACATATTTGGACAGTTTGATATATTCGCCAAAAAGATAGAACGCACACTTAATGTCACACTCGTTCTAAGAGAGGATTCACTCAAGATAATAGGAAACGAGTCAAACTGCAACGGTGCGAAGGAAGTATTCGGACAGCTTATAGAGCTTGCTAAAAGAGGCAATATCATTACCGAACAGAATGTAAATTACGCACTGGCTCTCTTAGAGGAGCACAAGGGCAATGCAATAGTGGAGATTGATAAGGATATCATCTGCCATACCATAAACGGAAAACCCGTAAAACCTAAAACAATAGGCCAGAAAGAGTATGTGGATGCCATCAGAAAGAAAATGATAGTTTTCGGAATGGGTCCTGCCGGAACCGGTAAAACATATCTGGCTATGGCTATGGCGATCACAGCCTTTAAAAACGAACAGGTAGGCAGGATCATCCTGACACGTCCGGCTATCGAGGCTGGAGAGAAGCTTGGCTTTCTGCCGGGAGATCTTCAAAGCAAGATAGATCCGTACCTTCGTCCGCTCTACGATGCACTTTATCAGATCATGGGAGCAGAGAGCTTCCAGCGCAATATGGAAAAGGGACTGATAGAGGTGGCACCTCTTGCATACATGAGAGGCCGTACCTTAGACAATGCTTTTATCATTCTCGATGAAGCACAGAACACCACACCTGCACAGATGAAGATGTTCCTTACCAGAATAGGCTTTGGTTCAAAGGTAGTAGTCACAGGTGATGCCACCCAAAAAGATCTTGCTCCCGGAGCAAAATCGGGACTTGACGTGGCACTAAGGGTACTTAAAAATATCGATGATATCGGTATATGCAATCTGACCAGCAAGGATGTAGTCCGTCATCCGCTCGTTCAAAGAATTGTTCAGGCTTATGACGATTACGAAAATAAACAGATCGCAAAGACAAACAGAAAGCAGGGGAAAAAGTAATTGAGGCGCGTTGTATCACTGGTTGCAATGTTCATATCCATAATAGCTTTGTCCTTTGTACTTTGTCTTCTGGGTGATCTCTATCCGGATGAATGGATATGTATTGCATATATAGACATAATATTTTACATGCTCCTGGTTTTCGAACTGGAGTATGAGAGGGCCAAATACAGAATATCCAATAACAGCAGGACTGATTATGTCAAGTTTGCCATAGCATTTTTCATATGCTGCATGATATGTGTAGCCTCAGGTATACTGCCTGTTTACAGCAGACCTGTCATTTTTATTGCCATTTTGCTGTGTCTGGCAGGAAATGAATATCTCGGCTTCATATGCGGTACATTTTTCTGCGTACTTTTAGGCGTCACTGTATCAGGTGATTTCTATGATATGATATGTGAGATACTGCTTGTCATAACAGGCTCCATCCTTGCAAAAATGCTGCGCGAAGACAAGCTCCAGATATATATTTATGTGCTTGCCATATGCTTAAATATAGTAACGCCAAATATATTTTACTATATATCCAATAAAGAGTTCTCGTCCACTATACTCATACATGGTGCGATAACCGGAGTACTTGCCGCGATATTCTGCTTTATATGCTCACGCATATTCAGACCGCGCAGTGCTGA
Source organism: Acutalibacteraceae bacterium (assembly GCA_963586665.1). Lineage (GTDB taxonomy): Bacteria > Bacillota > Clostridia > Lachnospirales > Lachnospiraceae > Roseburia. The sequence continues at coordinate 44,964 of CAVABC010000011.1, read as the reverse complement.
TGAGATAAACGACAGGCTCATCACCATAATATCCGATGATTTTTCGGAGGTCACAGAGCTTAAAGAACAGTCGTTTTCCGAGTACAATCATGCCAATTTTGTCTCAACACTGGCTATAAAAGCGGCAAAAGCGGCAGGACTTAATACAGCTCTTTGTGCCGCTGGCGGATTTTATTACCGTATCGGCCGCTGGCAGGATAAACCGGGGGTAAAAGCCGGAATAGACCGCGCAGAGGCACTTAATTTTCCTGAGCCTCTTATTACTTTACTCGGTGAATATTACGGGGAGCTTGCAAAGCCAAGCACACCAGAGTCTGCACTTGTCCACATGATCGATGCCCTTATAGTAAAGCTCGATCACCTAAAGACAGATGTAGCCGACAATGACTGGAACCATGACATACTTGTCCTTCAGACTCTAAATGAATTTTCAACCTCAGGACTGTATGATGAGTCAGGACTCAGCATGAACCATTTTCTAAAGATAAGAGATTACCTTACAAAGGAGGAATTACTAAGATGAGTTTTTTTCTTGAAAAAGAAATAGAACCGGATTTTGATTTTGATTATGAAGAAGTTGCCCGCACTGTTGTAGAATTTTCACTCGAACACGAAGGTTTTCCATATGAGGCAGAAGTCAATCTGACTCTTACCGACAATGATGGAATATGGGCTATAAATAAAGAGTTCAGACAGATCGACAGACCTACGGATGTACTGTCATTTCCTATGCTGTCATATGAGGCACCGGAAGATTTTTCGTTTCTTTCAGATGAGAACGAGGATGATTTTAACCCTGATACCGGAGAGGTCATGCTCGGTGACATCATCATATCTGTGGACAAGGTAAAAGAACAGGCTGCCGAGTACGGACACAGCTTAAAGAGGGAATTTGCATTTCTTATCACCCACAGCATGCTTCACCTGTTCGGATATGACCACATGGAGCCGGATGAAGCAGCCGTGATGGAAGAGCATCAGAGAAAAATACTTGACGCTCTCGACATAAAACGATAATATTTAATCTGATCAAACAAAAATACACAGAGGTTTTATCATGTCTAATAAAAACAAAGGAGCAAGCAATGCTCTCGTACAGGGTTCAATACTTGCCGTAGCATCCATAATCAGCCGTATAATCGGTCTTATATACCGCATTCCCATGCAGCGTATACTCGGTGACATCGGAATAGGCTATTATTCTACGGCATTTGAGATATACAATGTCATGCTCATCATATCATCTTACAGTCTGCCTCTTGCAGTATCAAAGATGGTATCAACTCAGATGGCACACAAAAAGAGAAAGGCCACTTACCAGATCTTAAAATGCGCGCTTTTATTTGCCACGATATCAGGTACAACAGTAGCACTCATACTGTTTTTCGGTGGAGAGTTCTTTGCGACCACACTGCTTAACACTCCATACAGTATATTTGCCTTAAGAGTACTTGCACCGGGACTTCTCATCGTAGCAGTCCTTGGTGTTATAAGAGGCTTTTTCCAGGGACTTGGCACCATGATGCCAAGTGCTGTATCACAGATCATAGAACAGGTGGTAAATGCCATAGTAAGTGTATGGGCTTCATACGTGCTTTTCCGCACAGGTACAAGGATCGGTGCCGTGCTCGGTGATAAGGAGCACTATGCAGCAGCCTACGGTGCAGCGGGAGGTACACTCGGTACTGTGCTTGGTTCGGTTGCAGCGTTACTATTTGTGGTATTTATATTTGCCATATATATGACTGTATTTAAGCGTCAGATGAAGCGTGAGCGAAACGTAAAGGTAGATCCGTTCGGCTATACTATGAAGATCCTTATCATTACGGTTATCCCTGTGCTTCTCAGCACCACGATCTACAATATCAGCGGTATCATAGATCAGGGTATATTCAAACAGGTTGCCGTATTACAGGGGTATTCACAGAATGATATAGATGTATGGTGGGGTGTATACACAGGAAAATATAAGCTCCTTATAAATGTCCCTATCTCTATTGCATCAGCCATGGCGGCATCGTTTGTGCCTGTGCTCACAGGAGCTTACAACAGGGATGACATGGAAGCCGTGCGCTCACAGATCAATCTGTCCACACGTTTTATCATGGTAGTGGCATTCCCATGTGCGGTAGGTCTTGCAGTGTTTGGTCTTCCGATCTTTAACATACTGTTTTCAAGCACACGCGCTACAAACCAGTCAGCTTCCTTTATGATGTATGTCGGAGCTGTGGCAGTAGTATTTTACTCGCTGTCTACGCTTTCCAACGGACTGCTGCAGGGTATTGACAAGCTGAAGATCCCTGTAATAAATGCCGCGATATCCATTGTGGCACACGTTATAGTGCTCGTACTTCTCATGCTGATATTCAGACTTAATATCAATGCGGTAGTACTTGCAAACACATTCTTTGCACTGCTTATGTGTTTTTTAAACAGCATGGCTCTAAAGAAACACAGCGGCTTTAAGCAGGAGATCAAAAAGACCTTTATCATACCTGCTATAAGCTCGCTTATCATGGGTGTGATCTCATATGCGGTATATTTTGGACTTTATAAACTCTGCAAACGTGAGATCATTGCATTTGCACTTGCTGTAATAGTGGCAGTAGCAGTATACGCAGTGGCACTTCTTATGTTAAAAGGACTTACAGAGGATGAGCTTAGACATTTTCCTAAGGGAACGCTTATCATAAAAATAGCAAAAAAATGTCATCTTCTGTGATAAAACTGAATAAATACTAAAAATTTACAGATACTGATTTTGAGGTGATAATATGAAAAGCAAAATTGGTATCTGTTTTTTAACTGTAATAGCGATCCTTATAGCACTTTTTGTTTTGGAAAAAATAAACACTGACATGGCAAATGATAAAAATGATCAAAAGGCACCTGTGCAGGTCGCGCAGAGCGAATCTGAAAGCAAAAATACCGATGACAGTCTTACCACGGCAAAAGAGCTTACACAGCCAAAATACATCATAAAAAATGACTCCGGCATGCTGTCAGTATACAAAAACAGCGGCACTGAGAAGTTTTTTGAGACCGGTGTCTACTTTGATGAGCTGCCCTTTGACATACAGCAAAAGGTCGATACAGGAATAGGATTTGAAAACGAAACTGATTTGTACGATTTTCTTGAAAGCTATTCAAGTTAATGCTAAAATAAATCGGTTAGGGGAAAAATATGTACGATATAATCATAATAGGTGCCGGAGCCTCAGGCATGATGGCAGCAGTGACTGCTGCACGAAGAGGCGCGAAGGTGGCACTTTTAGAGCACAAGGATGCCATAGGCAAAAAGATACTTGCCACGGGAAATGGCAGATGCAATTACACAAATAAAAATATGTCAGCCGATAAATACCACGGCAGCAGGCAGCTTATAAAAAACGGCTTGTCACGCTTTAACGAAAAGGATACGATTGCCTTTTTTGAAAGTCTCGGTATCCCGGCATATGATAACAACGGCTATATATATCCAAATTCAAAGCAGGCGGCATCAGTTGTCGCGGCATTCCGCATGGAGCTTTGCCGTACAAAGGTCGATGTAAAAACGGACGTTAAGATAGACTCTATAAATTATAAGCCTGATAAAAGCAATGCTTCTTTCATATATCAGGTAAACGGCGGCTTCGGCAGGCTTACCACACCAAAACTTATAATAGCCTGTGGTCTTACAGCCTCCTCAAAGCTTGGAAGTGATGGAAGCCTGTTTAACGCGATAGGCTCGCTCGGTCATCATATGTCAGATATAGTCCCTGCGCTGTGTGGTTTTTATTGCAGCGGACTTAATTTTAAAAAGATAACCGGTGTAAGATGTGATGCCACAGTAAGTTCAATAATAGACGGCACGCTTACAGAAGAAGAGACCGGAGAGCTGCAGCTTACCGACTACGGTCTTTCAGGCATACCGGTCTTTCAGATAAGCAGCCTTTTATCAAGGGCGCTTAAGAAAGGACAAAAAACCGGGATATCTATAGATTTTATGCCATCCTGCACACCAGAAAAGCTATCAGACTACCTTAAGAGCAGAAGAGCTGCAACCACCGACAGGCGATCCTTAAATGAGATGCTAAACGGTCTGCTAAACAGCAAGCTTTTGCTTGAGCTTATACATAAATCCGGACTTTCACCGGATCAGAAAGGTTCGCTTCTTACAGATAAAGAGATAACTATGCTTACAGATACGATAAAGCATACGACAGTGTCCGTAAGCCGCACCAGAGACGCAGAATTTGCACAGGTTTGTGCCGGAGGACTCCGCACAAAGGAGATAGACGCACGTACACTTGAATCCAAAGTCCATCCCGGACTCTACTTTGCCGGAGAGCTTTTAGACGTAGATGGCATATGCGGAGGCTACAACCTCCAGTGGGCATGGACGAGCGGATACATCACAGGAATGGAAAGCAGCAAATGATCAAAATAAACCAGATAAAGCTCCCTGTCACAGCAGGTCAGGACGAGCTGAAAAAGAAGATAATCAAAAAGCTAAAATTAAACAGTTCTGCAGAATTTACCTACCGTATCCTTAAAAGATCACTCGATGCAAGGAAAAAGCCTGAGCTTTTTTATACATATTCCGTGGCTGTGGATATTAAAAATGAGTCAGCGATCGTAAAGCGTTGCCGCAATTCATCAGTACTCATATATGAAGAAAAGCACTACCACATCCCGCCATCAGGTGATACTGTCTTAAAAAACAGACCTGTCATCGTAGGTGCAGGGCCTGCCGGGCTTTTCTGTGCATTTATACTGACGGAAGCAGGATATTCTCCGATCGTTATAGAGCGCGGAAGCCGCGTAGAAAAAAGGACAGCGGATGTAGCACGCTTCTGGGATACAGGAATACTTGATCCATCAAGCAATGTACAGTTCGGAGAGGGCGGTGCAGGTACATTTTCCGATGGCAAATTAAACACCTCGGTAAAAGATCCAACAGGTCGCAATACTTTAGTGCTTGAGACTTTTGTCCGTTTTGGTGCCGACTCATCAATACTTTATGATAACAAGCCTCATATCGGAACAGATGTTCTTTCCGATGTCATAGTAAATATGCGAAATTACCTGATCGAAAAGGGTGCAACCTTTATGTTTGATACCTGTGTCACAGAGATAGTGGCAGAAAACAGTACTTTGTGCCGGATAAAGACATCCGATCAGGAAATTTCTGCCGATATATGCGTGCTCGCACTCGGACACAGCTCAAGGGATACCTTTGATATGCTCTATAAAAAAGGACTTGATATGGAATGCAAGAATTTTGCGGTCGGATTTCGTGTAGAACATCCACAGTCCATGATAGATGAGGCTCAATACGGCATACAGCCAAGGCTTAAGCTTCCGCCAAGTCCGTACAAGGTCACATCAAACTTCCCGAACGGAAGAGGAGTATATTCCTTTTGCATGTGTCCGGGCGGTTATGTGGTTAATTCCTCATCTCTTGAGGGACACACCGTGGTAAACGGCATGAGCTACCACGCGCGTAACAGTAAAAACGCCAACAGTGCCATCATAGTATCTGTAGGCCCTGCTGATTTTGGAGCAGACGATCCGCTTGCCGGAGTAAGATTTCAGGAACAGCTTGAAAAGGAAAACTATAAGCGCGGTAACGGATTTATCCCGCAACAGCTTTTCGAGGATTTCTGTGACAACAGGCTTACCACCTCATATGGTGGTTTTGACTCCTGTACCAGGGGACAGACTACCTTTGCGCAGCTAAACGGTCTTATGAACCCACAGATGGAGCAGTCCTTCATAGAAGGAATGACACATTTTGGTCATATAATACATGATTTTGACAGAAAAGATGCAATTTTGTCGGGTATGGAAACCCGTACCTCATCACCACTTCGCATAAACAGGGACAAAGCCTTCGAGAGCAATATAAAGGGAATATACCCATGCGGAGAGGGTGCAGGCTATGCCGGTGGCATCACATCAGCAGCCATGGACGGCATAAAGGTCGCAGATGCGATCATCACAAAATATAAAACTAACTGATCATACTGGAAGAGAGGAAACATTAGTGGCTGACGTATCACCAATGATGCAGCATTATCTGCAGACTAAGGAACAATATAAAGACTGTATTTTATTTTACCGTCTCGGTGACTTCTATGAGATGTTCTTCGATGACGCGAAAACAGTATCAAAAGAATTAGAACTAACTTTAACAGGAAAAAGCTGCGGCTTAGAGGAGAGAGCACCAATGTGCGGTGTCCCTTTCCATGCAGCAGATTCATATATCAACCGTCTCGTATCAAGCGGTCACAAGGTCGCCATCTGTGAACAGATGGAAGATCCGAAACAGGCAAAGGGAATAGTAAAGCGTGAGGTCATCCGTGTGGTCACACCGGGTACCAACACCGACATGGCATCCCTTGACGAGGCAAGAAATAATTACATCATGTCTATCGTGTATACTGGAGATAAATACGGTATCGCGACAGCAGATGTCACAACAGGAGACTTCTTTACCACAGAGGTAGACCAGGAGAGAAAACTCTTAGACGAGGTAAGCCGTTTTTCTCCGTCAGAAATCATCTGCAATGAAGCCTTTTACATGAGCGGTATCGATGTGGATGACCTTAAAAACCGTCTGTCGATAACGGTATCGGCTCTTGATTCGTGGTATTTCGGTGACGGACTTGCAAACGAGACACTCCTTTCGCATTTTCATGTGCAGACACTTACCGCACTCGGCTTAGAAGATTATGAGAGTGGTGTCATTGCAGCAGGCGCACTCCTTAAATACCTTTATGAGACTCAGATGAACTCGCTTGACAATATACTTGAGATCCATCCGTACTCAATAGGCAAATACATGATAATCGACAGTTCTTCCCGCAGGAACTTAGAGCTTGTTGAAACACTCCGCGAAAAGCAGAAAAGAGGCTCCCTTTTATGGGTGCTCGATAAGACAAAGACCGCCATGGGCGCAAGACTTTTACGCTCCTATGTAGAGCAGCCGCTTATCGAAAAAAAGGAGATCTTAAAGCGTCAGAAGCTTATAGAGGCACTTAATGCCAACGAGATAACCCGCGATGAGATACGTGAATACCTTAATCCTATATACGATCTCGAGAGGCTGATCACCAGGATCACCTATCAATCAGCCAATCCAAGGGATCTTATAGCCTTCAGGGATTCCCTTAAGATGCTCCCACCTATAAAGATGCTCCTTTCAGATATCCCTTGTGAGCTTATAGATGAGATAAACGAAGAATTTGATGAGCTTAAGGATATATATGAGCTTGTACTTTCCTCCATAGAGGATGAGCCTCCAATCTCACTGCGTGACGGAGACATCATAAAAACAGGCTACAATGAAGAAGTAGACCGTCTGCGCGATGCAAAGACCAAGGGAAAGACCTGGCTTGCCGAGCTTGAGGCGTCCGAGCGTGAAAAAACAGGCATTAAGAACTTAAGGATCAAGTTCAACAAAGTGTTCGGGTATTACCTTGAAGTCACAAACTCCTTTAAGGATCTCGTGCCTGATTATTACGTAAGAAAGCAGACACTTACCAATGCCGAAAGATACATAACACCTGAACTTAAAGAGCTTGAGGATACGATACTCGGAGCGGAGGATCGTCTGACATCGCTTGAGTACGAGCTTTTCAGACAGATAAGACAGAGTATCGCAGACTGCGTATCCCGTATACAGAAAACAGCCCGTGCCATAGCCCGCATTGATGTATTTGCCTCACTTGCGCTTGTGGCAAGCCAGAATAACTACTGCAAGCCAAAGATCAACGAGAGCGGTGTAATAGACATCAAAAACGGCCGCCATCCTGTAGTTGAAAAGATGATAACAAACGATATGTTCATCGAAAACGATACATACCTTGATGAGAACAAAAACCGTATCTCCATCATCACAGGTCCGAACATGGCAGGTAAATCCACATATATGAGACAGACCGCTCTTATCGTGCTCATGGCACAGATAGGAAGCTTTGTGCCTGCACAGACTGCAAATATCGGCATAGTAGACCGCATATTTACCCGTGTCGGTGCTTCGGATGATCTCGCCTCAGGTCAGAGTACCTTCATGGTCGAGATGAACGAGGTTGCAAACATCTTAAGAAATGCCACCTCAAAATCCCTTCTCATCCTCGATGAGATAGGCCGTGGTACAAGTACCTTTGACGGACTTAGTATCGCTTGGGCTGTAGTCGAGCATATCAGCAATCCAAAGCTTCTCGGAGCAAAGACACTGTTTGCTACACACTACCATGAGCTTACAGAGCTTGAAGGAAAACTCGACAGTGTAAATAATTACTGCATTGCTGTAAAGGAAAAGGGCGATGACATCGTATTCCTTAGAAAGATAGTAAAGGGCGGAGCTGACAAGAGCTACGGTATACAGGTAGCAAAGCTTGCAGGACTGCCGGATTCCGTTGTGGAGCGTGCAAAGGAGCTTGTAGAGCAGCTTTCGGCAAACGATATAACAGACACAGTTAAAAATATCTCCGTTGATACAGGAAACAAGCATCACAAAAAGCAGCATCTTGACGAAGTGGATATGACTCAGATCTCACTTTTTGATACTGTAAAAGATGATGACATAATAGACGAGCTTAAAAACATCGATATCGGCAACATGACGCCGCTCGATGCCCTGAACAAGCTCTACCAGCTCCAGAACAAAGTAAGAAACCGCTGGTAAACACCAACAGAAAGGATAGTTATGCCTAACATTGCCATACTCAATCAGGAAACAATAGACAAGATCGCAGCAGGCGAGGTAGTTGAGCGTCCCTGCTCAGTTGTAAAAGAGCTTGTGGAAAATGCCATAGATGCAAAAGCCACTGCCATAACAGTTGAGATAAAAGAGGGCGGTATCTCCTTTATCCGTATCACTGACAACGGCTGCGGCATCGACAGGGATCAGGTACCGCTGGCATTTTACCGCCACAGCACAAGTAAGATCAAAAGTGCCGAGGATCTTCTCACCGTAAAGTCCTTAGGTTTCAGAGGCGAGGCACTTTCGAGTATCTCAGCCGTCTCAAGAGTGGAACTTATCACAAAAACCTATGATGAGCTTACCGGAACAAGATATATCATAGAAGGTTCCAAAGAGCTTTCCAATGAGGAAGTCGGTGCACCGGACGGTACAACCTTTATCGTAAAGGATCTTTTTTACAATGTGCCTGCCAGACGAAAGTTTTTAAAGACAGCACAGACCGAGGGCAGCTACATAAGCGATATGGTCGAAAAGCTTGCGCTTTCACACCCTGATATATCCTTTAAGTTCATAAACAATAACCAGACAAAGCTTCACACCTCGGGAAACGGCAACAGAAAGGATATAATATATCATATATTCGGCCGTGAGATCTCTTCATCACTGCTTGAGGTAAACCATGAATGTGATTACTTTAAGGTGGAGGGGTACATCGGAAAGCCTGTCATCACACGAGGAAACAGAAATTATGAGAATTACTTCATAAACGGCAGATACATAAAGAGCAATCTGCTCTCAAAAGCCATAGAGGAGGCTTACAAGAACTTCCTCATGCAGCACCAGTATCCGTTTACCGTACTTTACTTTACATTCTACAGTGAGCTTGACGTAAACGTTCATCCAACCAAGATGGAGCTTCGTTTTGATAACAATAACGAGATATATGTGGAGCTGTGTGATGCGATTTACGAAATCCTCTCTCATAAGGAGATGATACCTGAGGTGCCTGTGGACAGTGCTCCGGCACCTAAGAAAATAGTTCACGAATACAAAGAACCTATACCTGAACCTTTTGAGAAAAGACGTATAAATGAGGTAAGAGCGGCAGAGTCGAAGAATGTATATGGTCAAAGTATAACTGCTGCTGTGCGTGAAAGCTCCCCTTTAACCGCAGCACCTGACAATAGCAGAGGAAGTAACAGTAACAGCAACATCATCAACGGTATATTACCTGAAACAGATAAGCCATCACGCCCGATACCAGATATGCCGACAAACGTGACTCCGAATGATGCCATGTTCCCTAATCCTAAGACAGCCTTCAATCCATTTGCAGATGAGGAAGTAGTAACCGGAACACAGCAGACACTTGGCGAATATGATAAGGTTTTCCTAACGGAAAGCTCAAAGAAACAGTTCAAGATCATAGGGCAGCTCTTTAAGACCTACTGGCTCATAGAGTTTGAGGACAAGCTTTATATCATAGACCAGCATGCGGCACACGAAAAGGTGCTCTATGAGCGCACGATGGCGCGTCTTGCCACAAAAGAATTTACATCACAGCGCATCAGCCCGCCAATCATACTGACACTCGATGCCAAAGAGAGCGATATGCTTGAAAAATATAGAGAGCAGATCGAACAGTTTGGATATGAGGTAGAGCATTTCGGTGGCAAGGAATACATGATAAGTGCCGTGCCTGACAATCTGTTCCACATAGATATGAAGGATCTCTTTATAGAGATGCTCGATGATTTTTCAAATGCCACAGGCAGACAGACTCCTGATCTTATAACAGAAAAGGTAGCCTCAATGTCATGCAAGGCAGCAGTAAAGGGCAATGACAAGCTCTCCCTTGAAGAGATAAACGAGCTTATAGATGAGCTTTTATCGCTCGACAATCCATACAACTGCCCGCACGGCAGACCAACCATCATCTCTATGTCCAAATACGAGATAGAAAAGAAATTCAAACGAATCGTCTGATGAGGAATATATATGACACAAAAACCAATGGTCGTTCTTACAGGGCCGACCGCAGTCGGAAAAACAGCTCTCTCCATAGAGCTTGCAAAAAAAATAAACGGTGCTATAATATCCGCTGATTCCATGCAGGTATACAAATACATGGATATCGGTTCAGCAAAAGTCATGCCGGAGGAAATGGACGGAATAAAGCACTATCTGATAGATGAACTTTCACCTGAGGATGAATTTAACGTATTCGTGTTCAAGGATATGGCAAAAAAGGCTTTGAATGAGATCTATGCTGACGGAAAAATCCCAATCATAGCAGGCGGCACAGGTTTTTATATACAGGGACTGCTTTACGATATCGACTTTACCGAACAGGAGATAGATGAGGATTACAGAAATAGGCTTTATGACTTTGCAAAAGAGCATGGCAACCATGCCCTACACGAAAAACTAAAGAATATAGATCCTGCATCCTATGAGTCCATCCATGAAAATAATGTAAAGCGTGTAATAAGAGCCATAGAATACTACCACACCTGCCACGAGCCTATATCAGCGCACAATGAAAAGGAAAGAAATCGCACCTCACCATACAATTATGCCTACTTTGTCTTAAATGATGACCGCGCCAATCTCTACAGCCGCATTGATAAGCGGGTAGATATAATGGTAGAAAAAGGGCTTATAGATGAGGTGAAAAGACTAAAAGCAATGGGATACACACAGGATATGGTTTCCATGAAGGGCATAGGCTACAAGGAAATACATGCCTATCTTGACGGAGCGTACTCCCTTGATGAAGCCATAGAGAAGGTCAAGCTTGAATCAAGACGTTTTGCAAAGCGTCAGCTTACCTGGTTTAGAAGAGAAAAAGACACCATATGGATAGACAAAAATGAATATTCATATGATGATAATAAAATATTAAGTAAAATACAAGAAATTTTAGCAGAAAAGAGGATTATAATTTGTTAGAGACACTGTATAAACAATACGAACAGCTTGGCATATCAAAAGCCGTGCTCGACTTCGGAGCAAAAATAGAAGATGAGCTTAAGGAGAGATTTGACAAAATAGACACAAATGCCGAGTATAATCAGTTAAAGGTCATCGGTGCCATGCAGAAAAACAAAGTAAGTGCCGATTGTTTCCAGACCTCAAGCGGCTACGGTTACAATGACCTCGGAAGAGATACTCTCGAAAAAGTCTATGCTGACTGCTTTAAGGGAGAAGATGCTCTGGTAAGACCACAGATTACCTGCGGAACACATGCACTTGCCCTCGCACTCATGTCAAACCTGCGTCCGGGGGACGAGCTTTTATCCCCTGTCGGAAAGCCATATGATACACTTGAGGAAGTTATCGGTATCAGACCTTCAAAGGGTTCGCTCGCGGAGTATGGAGTTACATACGCACAGGTCGATCTGCTTTCTGATGGAGAGTTCGACTTTGACGGAATAAAGAAAGCCATCAATGAAAAGACTAAGCTTGTCACTATCCAGCGTTCAAAGGGCTACGCTACCAGACCTACACTCTCTGTAGACCGCATCGGACAGCTCATTTCCTTCATAAAAGGCGTAAAGCCTGACGTAATCTGTATGGTAGACAACTGCTACGGTGAGTTCGTTGAGGAAAAAGAGCCTCTCGAAGTCGGAGCAGATATGATAGTCGGCTCGCTTATAAAAAATCCGGGCGGTGGACTTGCCCCTATAGGCGGCTATATCGTAGGAAAGAAAGAATGTGTCAAAAACGCAGCCTACAGACTTACCTCACCGGGACTCGGAAAAGAAGTCGGAGCGTCACTCGGAGTGATCCAGTCCTTCTATCAGGGACTTTTCCTTGCCCCTACAGTCGTAAGCGGAGCCTTAAAGGGAGCTATCTTTGCAGCGAAAATATACGAAAAGCTCGGCTACAAGGTAGTGCCAAACGGTACAGAAAGCCGCCACGACATCATACAGGCGATCGAATTTAACGACAGAGACTCCATGATAGCCTTCTGTGAGGGCATTCAGGCAGCAGCTCCTGTTGACAGCTATGTAACACCTGAGCCGTGGGCTATGCCGGGATATGACTGTGATGTCATAATGGCAGCAGGAGCCTTTGTACAAGGCTCATCCATAGAGCTTTCAGCCGACGGACCTGTAAAGCCTCCATACGCAGTATATTTTCAGGGAGGACTCACCTGGTACCACGCCAAACTTGGAATACTCATGTCTTTAGAAAAACTTTATGAGAGAAATCTTGTTAAGCTAGATTAGGTGTGCTAAAATTAACTGAAAACTTTGCTTTAATCCGTTATCAATCCGCCTGGGAGAGCGGGAAAGGATCAAATGCATAAAAACAAAACAATTAAAAACCTGCCGGCATCGGAGCGTCCGTACGAGAAATTTTTATCAGGAGGAGCATCCGGTCTTTCTGATGCAGATCTGCTTGCCATCATCATAAAAACTGGCACAAAGGATCTTAGCTCAGTCGATATTGCTCATGAGATACTTTCTCATAAGCAGGGCAACCTGTTAAATCTCTACGAGATGTCCTACGAGGAGCTTTTGCGTATCCCCGGAATAGGACAGGTAAAGGCGATACAGCTAAAGGCAATAGCTGAGCTTTCGCTTCGGATATCAAAGACCACACGCATCGAAAGCCTTCGCATGAATACACCGTCTACCATAGCTGATTATTATATGGAACAGATGCGTCATCTGCGCGAGGAGATCGTAATGTGTGCCTATTTCGATGTCAAAAGCCGGTTTTTAGGAGACAAATTCATATCCAAGGGGTCACTTTGTTCTTCCGTGGTGGATATAAGCTCCATCCTAAGGACTGCCCTTGAGAAAAATGCATCCAAAATAGTGCTTCTTCACAATCATCCGAGCGGTGATTGTACTCCCAGCAGAGATGATATAGCGGTCACTGACAATTTATCAGACGGCTCGAAGATATTTTCCATCGAACTGTGCGACCACATTATCATAGGCGATAACGAATATTACAGCTTCTATGAAAATAATCTTATATAAACAGAAGACGAGGTAAAATCATTATGAGTAACAACGTTTATGGAATTGACCTGGGAACAAATAATTTCAAGGTATATTCTAAAGCTACCGGAAAAACAATGCTTGAGAAAAATACCATTGCCGTAATAGACAAAAATCAGATATATGCATACGGAGACCGTGCCTATGCCATGTACGAGAAAGCTCCTGAGAGCATCAACGTCATCTTCCCTGTAGTTGAAGGTGTCATCGCAGACTACAACCTTCTCCAGCAGATGATCTTTGATTTTTTGGAGAACAAAACCAAAGCCCGCATCAAAAACGCGGAATTTATCATTGCCGTGCCTACAGATATCACAGATGTTGAAAAACGTGCTTTCTATGAACTTTTCTACAAGAGCAAATCAAAGCCTAAAAAGGTCATGCTCTGTGAGAAGCCTATCGCAGATGCGGTAGGACTCGGAATAGATGTAAATGAGCCTACAGGTGTCATGATAGTTGACATGGGTGCCGACACTACTGAGATCTCAGTTATCTCACTTGGCGGACTTGTCTTAAGTGACCTGTTACATTTCGGTGGCAACAGGATCGATGAGTCTATCATCTCTTACATCAGAAAAGAGTTCAATCTCGTTATCGGACAAAAGACTGCCAAAGCCTTAAAAGAGTCTATCGGTTCAGCACTTCCGGGACGCGAGGATACAATGATAGTAGTAGGACGCGATGTGGTAAGCGGACTTCCTATCGAGGTCGAGATCACAGCAGCCGTAGTATACGAGGCAATGAAAGCCAATCTTGAGTCTATCTGCACATCGATCAAACTGATCCTTGAGAAAACTCCACCTGAACTTGCAAAAGATATCATCCATTCAGGTATATATATCACAGGAGGCGGTTCAAAGCTTCATGCCCTTGACCAGCTTTTTGAACAGATCACCAACATCAAAGTCATTCCTGCAGACACTCCTGAGGAGAGTTCTGTAAGAGGACTTGTACAGATCGTATCTGATTCAAAGTACAAGCGTCTTCCATTCAGCATCAAAAAATAAAATAAGCCGAGGTTTATCATGAGCAGTAATTTTCGAAAAAGAAAAAGAAATCACAATAAGAAATTACCGGCCAGATATACTTTGCTGATCATGACAGGTGTCTGCTTTGTTGCGATACTTGCCGGTCTGACATTCAATATATCCGGTGGTCCTTTAAAGAGTGCCGCTGGATATGTTTTTGTCCCTATGCAAAAAGGTATAAACAGTTTCGGTAAAACAATATCGGATAAAGTAACAGAATTTCGTACACTCAGTAAAGTAATGGACGAAAATAAAGAATTAAAGGCACAGGTCGAGGATCTTACTACACAGCTTACTACCAATAAGCTTGAGCAGTATGAGCTTGACAATTACAGGGAGCTTTTTGATCTTGATGCCAAATATCCGTCTTACAACAAGGTCGCAGCAAGTGTCATCGCAAAGGACAGCGGTAACTGGTTTTCTACCTTTACCATCGACAAGGGTAAAAATGATGGTATAGATGTCGGCATGAACGTTCTTGCCGGAAGCGGACTTGTCGGAATCGTTACCGATGCAGGGCAGAACTATGCCAAAGTCAGATGTATCATCGATGACTCAAGCAAAGTAAGCGGCATGGTATCGACAACCGAGGACAATCTTACCGTAAGCGGCAACATCAAGACCATGAATGAAAACAAAGTCATCACTTTTACAGAGTTAAAGGACGATGACAACAAAGTACAGGTAGGCGATCCTGTCGTTACATCATATGTATCTGACAGGTATCAGCAGGGTATACTGATAGGTTATGTCACCACTATAGAGGACAATTCCAACAACCTTACAAAATCAGGCACCATCACTCCGGTAGTTGATTTTGAGCATCTTGAGAATGTGCTTGTCATCACCGAGCTTAAAAACACCGGTACAGACAGCAAAGAAGATACGCAGGCAGCTACTGAGAACTCTACAGAATAGGATATAGGTCAACATGCGTCGAAAAATTGTTTTATTTTTAATTATATCCATATGCTTTATCCTGCAGACCACACTTTTTCAGGTACTTTCCTTTGCGAATATCGCGCCAAATCTCATGATCATCGCGGTTTCATCGTTCGGCTTCATGAGAGGGAAAAAGGAAGGCCTCTGGGTTGGATTCTTTAGTGGCCTGCTTATTGACATTTTTTTCGGAACTTATGTCGGAATATATGCTTTAATCTATATGTATATCGGATACTTAAACGGATTATTCCAAAAACGTTTCTATCCGGATGACATAAAGCTTCCGATGCTCCTTATCGGAGGAAGTGATCTTCTTGGCAACTTTATAATATACTTCCTGATGTTTTTGCTTCGCGGAAGATTTCAGTTCTGGTATTATCTCAAATCGATAATCATTCCTGAGTTTGTCTACACAATGGTTATAAGCATACTTCTTTATATGCTTTTCCTTAAGATAAACCAGAAACTTGAACAACAAGAGAAAAGGAGAGCAAAGAAATTTGATTTATGATATAAAAGAATTTCTAAAGAAATTTTTCAGTTCAAGACTTTTTGTTTTAGCAGCAGTTGTAGTCCTCTTATTTGCTATCCTTGCAGAGAGAATATTTACTTTGCAGATAGTAAACGGAGCTGATTACCAGGAAAACTTCATAATGCTCATAAAGAAGAACCTGTCCATAGATGCCTCAAGAGGAAATATCTATGACTGTAACGGCAATCTGCTGGCATACAACCAGCTTGCGTACTCTGTTGTCATATCAGATAACGGAAACTATTCAAGCACCAAGGAGCATTACAAGCTGCTCAACAAAGAGCTTGCTGAGATCACACATGTGATAAAGGAAAACGGTGGCACCATATACAATGATTTTCCTATTGTATTAAATGACGATGGTACATACAGCTACACTTTCACATCCGACACCTCCAGAAAGCGTTTCCTTTCCGATGTATTCGGCAAGAAATATGATAAGCTTGAGTACAACAATGATCTGAATTTTGACGAGGCAAATGCCACTGCACAAAATGTCATGGACTATCTTAAGTCAGACCAGACAGGCGGTTTCCGCGTCAGCAAAAAATACGATGAAGAGACTGCTTATGATATTGTTGTAATGAGATATGCCATCAACTTAAACCGTTACACGAAGTATGAGACCACGACCATAGCCCAGGATGTAAACGATACTATCGTCGCATACGTAAACGAGCACGCAGATACCCTGACAGGTATCTCGATCGAGGAAGATACCATCCGTAAATACAACTACGCAGAGTATATTTCTTCACTCGTAGGCTATACAGGAAAAATCTCGACTGACGAATACAATGAACTCTCAAAGGATGATGATACCTATACACAGAATGACATGGTCGGTAAATCAGGCTTAGAGCAGTACTATGAAAGTTATCTCCGCGGTAAAAACGGTGAAGAGCAGGTATATGTAAACAACGTAGGTAAGATCAACGAGGTAATAAGCCGTGACGAGCCTACAGCAGGAAATGACCTGTACTTAAGCATTGACATCAATCTGCAGGAAGCAACCTACAAGCTATTAGAGCAGGAGATTGCCGGAATCGTATATTCCAAGATACAAAGCGGTGATATCCCGATCACAGATGTGTATTTCGCGCTTATAAACAACAATGTGGTCGATCTGACACACTTTAATGCCTCTGATGCCTCAGGCACAGAGCATGATATCTACAATGCCTTCAGTGGACAGCTTTCAGCTGCACTTGGCACGGTAGAGTCAGAGCTTTCAAGCGGAACAGTAGGCACCAATGACATGTCTGATCAGACTCTTGACTACTTTACACGTATTATGTCTATGCTAAGTGATGACGGATTATTACTAAGCAGTGAGATCGACACCTCAGACTCAACATATACAGCGTGGAAAGCAGGAACGCTAGCACCAAAGGATTACCTCAAATACTGTATCTCAAAGCAGTGGATAGATATCACACAGCTTGACGTAGATCAGAAATATGCTGATTCAAGCGAAGTATACTCAGCTTTATGTGCTTATATCCAGAACAAGCTGTCTACCGATAAGGATTTTGCCAAGATCATATACAAATACATGGTAAATGCAGGAACTATCTCAGGTCAGCAGATATGTCTGCTGTTATTTGATCAAGGTGTCCTCGATTATGATGATGCCACTGTAAGCGGACTTACAAATGGTTCGATCAGTTCATATTCATTTATCATGGATAAGATCAACAATATCGAGATCACACCTGCACAGCTCGCACTCGAGCCTTGTACGGGTTCAAGCGTCATAACAGATGTAAATACCGGAGAGATCAAGGCATTGGTCAGCTATCCGGGTTATGACAATAACCGTCTTGCAAATACCGTAGATTCAGACTATTACCAGTCTTTACGTGAGGACAAGTCCAACCCTCTGTGGAATTACGCCACACAGGAGCAGACAGCACCGGGATCTACCTTTAAGATGGTCACAAGTACGGCTGGTCTTGCCGAGGGTGTCATCGATACCTCTACCAAGATCAACTGTACAGGAAAATTCTATGATGTAAGCAATGAGCCTGAATGTTGGATATATCCGGGTTCACATGGTATGGACAATGTATCCGAAGCCCTTAGGGATTCCTGCAACGTATTCTTCTATACGACAGGTTTCAGGCTGGCTCAGAAAGATACAGGCACCTATGATGATGCAAACGGTATAAATTATATCCAGAAATACGCATCCATCTACGGTTTAAATGAGAAATCAGGTCTTGAGATAGTTGAGAAAACTCCGACGATTGCCACGCAGTATCCTGTAATGGCAGCTATCGGACAGAGTGATAACAACTTCACAACAGTTTCGCTCTCAAGATACGTAACAGCAGTAGCCTCAGGAAAGCTCTATGACTATAAGCTCATGAACAAGATAGTTGATGCTGACGGCAATATCGTTGCACAGTACAATTCACAGTCCACTGATATATCAGGCACTTTAAACCAGACACAGTGGGATGCTATCCATCAGGGAATGCGCATGGTAGTTCAGGATCTGCATGATGTATTCGATGGTTTTGATGCCGTGGAGGTTGCCGGAAAGACCGGTACTGCACAGCACGGTAAAAATCATCCAAACCATGCTCTTTTTGTGGGATATGCGCCTTACAGCAATCCTGAGATATCAATCGCAACACGTATATCATCAGGATACAGCTCGCACAACGCAGCGGCTGCATCAAGAAACATTATCTCATACTACTTCAAGCATCAGACACTTGATGAAATACTTTCTGTCAAAGCCGAGGGTGTAAACTCTTCATCTACAAGCGGCATGACAGATTAATCCGGAGGATACAATGGCTTTACCTGTAGTACTTAAAAACGGGAAAAATTATATAACAGCAACTCTCGATGGCGAAATGCCATTCGAGAAGCTGCTTGTGTGCATCGTCAATAAATTCCGCGAAGCCGAAAACTTCTTCGGCACAGAGCCTTTTGCCATAATGCTTGACGGAAGGGAGCTTTCAGACCGCGAAAAGAATATTATCTTAGATGCCATAGACGAATACACCAATATACATATCACCCATCTCATAGAAAATGATACTTTAAAAGAAAGCGTAGCCGAGATGAAATTCTATGATGATATGCATATTCTTGAAAATATAAAAGAAAACAACTGTCTGTTTATTAACAGAGATGTTGGCATGAAAGAAAAGATATTTGCTCCCGGCAACCTCGTAATACTTGGGGATGTCGCTGCCGGAGCGATAGTCAAGGCTGGAGAGAACATCATAGTAGTTGGTTCTCTTAAGGGACAGGCTCTTGCCGGCAATGATCCGAAAATTGACAGTGCCTTTATCATGGCAAACGATTTCAGACCTGAGAATTACAGGATAGGATCAGTGCTCGGAGACGTCCCAAAATCATCAAAATCAGTTTTGAAAAGACATCGTCCTACACCGCTTGTAGCGGAATTTGCGGATGGTGAGATTCAAATATATTCATTCTAAACAATATCAGACTACGGAGGTTTATTTTTGTGGGTGAAGCAATAGTTTTCACTTCAGGAAAAGGCGGTGTTGGAAAGACAACAGTCATATCCAATATCGGAGTAGGACTTTCACGGTTGGATAAAAAAGTCATCATGCTCGATACCGACATGGGACTTCGCAATTTAGATCTGGTCATGGGTATAGAGGACAGAGTAAACTACAATCTGCTCGATGTATTGGACAACAAATGCAGGCTTAAGCAGGCGGTCATCAAAAACAGGAAATATCCCAATCTCTATGTGATCCCCGCGGCACTGCATATGGACAGTCTGCGCAGCTACGAATCAAGGTTTAAGATACTCGTAGAAGAATTAAAGCACAGCTTTGATTACTGCCTCATAGACGGTCCTGCCGGTATAGACAGCGGTTTCTGGTTTTCCATAGCACCTGCTGATCGTGTGATAATAGTTACCACACCTCATATATCAGCCATACATGATGCCAAAAGATGTGTCGGAATACTTGATTCCATGCATTTTACCGACATATCCGTCATCGTAAATGCCTATGACGAGCGCATGGTAAGAAAGCATCAGATGCTCTCATCCGGTGACATAAGCGAAATACTTTCCACAAAGGTTATCGGCACGATACCTCTTGACAAAAATGTCATTATATGTCAGAACAAAGGTGTTCCGATATGCGAAATACGGACAAAATCACGTCCTGTATTTACCACGATCTCACAGCAGATAAGTATATCAAAGGATCAGCTTGCGGAGGTTTGACTATAATGAAAAGATTTATAAAAACAGGCGATTACGCCAGAAACAGACTTGCTATGGCTATGGCTGCGGAGTCTCATGACAGCAGTGACGGCCTTGAACAAGTCAAAAAGGAGATCAAAGACATCATCAGACGTCACATGAATATCAGTGATGATGCCTATGAGATAAAAATAATCCTTAAGGATCACGTTAAAGCAAGATAAGATAGGAAAAGAAACAAAAATGTTTAAACAGTACAAACTAAAGAATTATCATTTTCAATTAGTTGTTTATATCATAGCACTGACCATACTTGGTATCATGCTCATAGGAAGTGCCAAACACTCCGTACAGAGTAAACAGATACTCGGATTTGTCATGGGACTTACCCTTATGATAATTATATCTCTTATAGACTATTCGTTTGTTTTGAAATTTGCCTGGATATATTACATAGGAATGCTTGTATTGCTTTTACTTGTAATATTTCTGGGTGATGATTCAAACGGTGCCCAGAGATGGTTTGAGATCGGAGGTTTCAGATTTCAGCCTTCGGAGCTTGCCAAAATACTCGTTATATTGTTTTTTGCGGCATTTTTTATGAAATATGAAGAAAAAATCAATACCGTAAAGACGATCGTACTATCAGCCGTGTTGGTAGGTATACCTTTAGCTCTTATAATCAAGCAGCCTGATAACTCAACTACAATTCTTACTGCGGGAATTTTCGTTGTCCTCTTGTTTATTAGTGGATTAAGTTATAAAATAATAATGACAGTGTTAGGCATAACTGTCCCGATAGCAATAGTAGGATTCACCCTCATAGTTACCAATGCGGATAAGCTCATCGCAAAAGGTTATTATCCAGTAAAGCGTATCATGGCATGGATCGATCCTACAAACTATTCCGATGCGGCTGCACAGCAGAAAAATTCCATCATGGCGATCGGCTCAGGTCAGCTTTTTGGAAAAGGTCTCAACAACTCAGTCGTTACCTCTATGAAGAACAGCAACTATATCATAGAGCCTCAGACAGACTTTATCTATGCTGTAGCAGGAGAGGAACTTGGTTTTGTCGGAACAATTGCTATAATAATTCTTTTGCTTCTTATCGCATTAGAGTGTATACTAATAGCAAGAAAAGCAAAAGATTTAAGCGGAAAGCTTATTTGCTGTGGAATGGCAGCTCTGATAACATTTCAGGGCTTTATAAATATATGTGTGGCAACCGGTCTTATGCCAAATACCGGAATACCACTGCCATTTGTAAGTTATGGACTTACGTCACTTGTTTCCCTATATATTGGTATGGGATTCGTTCTCAATGTAGGGCTACAACCGAAAAAATATTAATTAGGGAGGTTCCTGATGAACATAGGATTAGTAGCACATGATTCAAAGAAAAAATTAATGCAGAATTTCTGTATAGCATACAGAGGTATCTTAAGCAAGAATGACCTGTACGCAACAGGCACCACAGGCCGTCTAATCGAGGAGGTTGCAAACCTTTCAGTACATAAATATCTTGCAGGACATCTCGGAGGAGTACAGCAGCTTGGCGCACAGATCGAGCACAATGACATTGATCTTGTCATTTTCCTGCGCGATCCGCTTCGTCCAAAGCCGCATGAGCCTGAGGTAAACAGCATATTCCGTATATGTGACGAGCACAATATCCCGCTTGCCACAAACCTTGCAACGGCAGAGCTTTTGATATTATCATTAGACAGAGGAGATCTTGACTGGCGTGAGATGTATAAATAAACTCCAAAAAATCAAACGACTGCTATGTCTGACATGCATAGCAGCTCTTTTTATGACCGGATGCGGCAGCAAGATAGAAAATGCCTATGATCCGTATTCCACCGATTACATAAACGGTTACAACGGAGTAGATTATTTTGCATCCAACATCTGTGTGACCAATGATGTTAATTTCGGACAAGATACAGTATCTTCATCTTCACTTGCAGAAGGCGCTGGTGCATTCAATATCGATACACATCAAGTACTCTACAGCCAGAACCTGTTTGAGAAGCTTTATCCTGCCAGCACCACAAAGGTACTTACGGCATATATCATCCTCAAAAACTGCGACACCAACGATACCGTTACGGTAAGCCATGATGCTGCCAATCCGGGATCGTCTTCATCTGTGTGCGGTCTTAAGGAGGGCGATGTCATAACTGTCGGTGATCTGCTTTACGGACTGCTTTTAGACAGCGGCAATGACGCTGCCATAGCGCTTGCAGAGTACTATTCAGGCTCTATAGAAGCATTTGCGGAGGAGATGAACAAGACCGCCAAAAGCTTCGGTGCCACAAACAGCAATTTTGTCAATCCAAGCGGACTTCCTGATGAGAATCACTATACTACAGTGTATGATATGTATCTCATATTCTCGAATGCGATATCGCTTGAGAGCTTTGTAAATATCATAAGCTCACAGACACATGATGCCACCTACACCAATGCATCAGGAGATCAGGTCACCAAAACCTACAAAAACACCTGCGGATACCTTACAGGCGCGTACACTGCACCTGAAAACGTGACCGTTACAGGAGGCAAGACCGGTACTACCGGAGAAGCAGGCTACTGCCTCGTACTATTAAGCCAGAATGCCAAAAACGAGCGTATAATAAGCATCGTTTACAAGGCAGGCGGCAAGAGTGATCTTTATACTCTTATGAATGAAATATTAAGTGGATTTGCTAATTAATCATTGAGTTTTATGGTTATTTATACTATAATAATATAAAAATATATGTATTTTTTATCTAAATTCACAATATTAAAATCCATAGGAGGAATGCGCCATGATAGAAATTATTTGCGGGGAAAAGGGTAAAGGTAAGACTAAAGAGCTGTTAGACAAGGTAAACTCATCAGTAAAAGGAAAAGAAGGTTCCATTGTTTATCTGGATAAGAGCCAGAAGCATATGTATGAGCTGAACAATCAGGTACGGCTTATCAATGTCATGGATTATCCTATCGATAATTGTGATGAATTTTTAGGATTTGTATGTGGTATCGTTTCTCAGGATCATGACCTCGAAGAAATGTATTTAGACAGCTTCCTTACTATCGCATCGCTTGATGATGAGGGGGATATCACCAAAGCAATCGAGAAGCTTGATGTCATCAGTGAGAAGTTCAAAGTAAAATTCATCCTTAGCGTATCTAAGGATATCGAACAACTGCCTGATTGTGCTAAAGCAAAGGTTATCATTTCTTTATAAACAGATTAATACTATGGGGTGTGTATTTTCACACCCCTTTTTTAAGGAGTAAATTCGTGTCCAGAAAAAATAACAACGTTGTAAAGTATAGAAGAAGTTTTAATCTGAATATTGGATTTATAGTCTTTTTTGTGATCATAATATATGTTATATTTCATCTGTTTACATATTTCACATCAAAGCCTGTAGCAGAATACGAAGTCCAGCAGGGTACTATCGCCACCAACAACATATACAAAGGTCTCATCATAAGGCAGGAGAGTGTAGTATATGCTGAGGAGTCAGGCAGCCTTAATTACTACGCTGCAAACGGCTCAAAGGTCAGTTCCAAGGATGTCGTATACTCTGTAGACACGGATGGTTCCATATCCTCACAGATCACAGGAGCGCAGAGTGATGCCTCAGCCATCACAGACGAGACTACCGATGGCATTATATCTGACATCAACAACTTTTCGTCTTCCTATAACGGACAGAATTTCTCCAAAGTATACACTTTCAAGAACAATCTGTCATCAACACTTACACAGGTGTTAAGCCAGAGCGCACTGACCAACCTCAGTGATACAATAAGCACTGCGGAAGCAAACAATACATTTTATACGTTTAAACCGTCATCCTCAGGCATTGTATACTATGGCATTGACGGATACGAGAATGTGACAACAGACAATTTCACTCTCGATCAGTACAACAATACAAGCTACGAGGAAACTGATCTTTCCCAGAATACGAGCATCAACCAGCTTGATCCCGTATACAAGCTTATCACAAGTGAAAACTGGAATATACTGATAAACGTATCAGATAAAGTGGCTGAAAGCCTCAACGAAAAATCAGTTGTAAAAGTAATATTTTGTGATGATGATTTCACAACAACAGTATCTTTTGACATCACAAAAAAAGACGATCAATACTTTTTGAAGCTCAATCTCAAAAATTCACTGATACGATATGTCAATGAACGTTTTACCAATATCGAGCTGGTACTAAGCTCTGATACCGGTCTTAAGATACCAAACTCAGCTATCACAACCAAAGAATTCTTTACTATACCAAAGCAGTATTTTACGGAAAGCGGTGATTCCTCAGACAAGTGCGTCATGGTGCGCGAGCCGTCATCAGACTCCGTAACCATCGTAAAACCTACTATATTCAGCGAAAATGATAATTACTATTTTGTGGATGACGAGGACCTTTCCGAAGGTGATACACTCGTAATGACTGACTCCTCATCAACCTACAGAGTTGGCACTGACAAAGACAATCTCACCGGTGTATACAATATCAATAAAGGATATGCCGTGTTTAAGCAGATAAAAATACTTTCCGAAAATGATGACTATTCAATCGTGGAGCAAAAGACCTCATTTGGTATAGCTTTATACGATCACATAGCATTAGACGGAAGTGCAGTAGTAGAAAATCAGACTATCACGAAATAAAAACAGAAGGGATGATTAAAATGTTAAAAGAAAATTTAGAGCATGTGCAGGAAAATATTAAGAAAGCGTGCGAAAAAGCAGGACGAAGCACAGATGAGGTAACACTTATCGCAGTCAGCAAGACCAAACCTGTAGAGATGCTGCAGAAAATATACGATCAGGGCATCCGCGAATTTGGTGAGAACAAAGTGCAGGAAATGTGCAGCAAACTGGAAGTAATGCCTTCCGATATCAGATGGAACATGATCGGACATTTACAGACCAACAAAGTAAAATACATAGTCGGCAAAACATCACTTATTCACTCTGTAGACTCGCTTCATCTCGCAAAGGAGATCCAAAAGCAGGCAGTTAAAAATGATGTGATTTGTGACATTCTCGTGGAAGTAAATATTGCCGGAGAAGAGACAAAATTCGGCACATCACGCGACGAAGCCATCGCTCTTGTAGAAAAAATTGCAATGCTTGATCATATCCGTATCAAAGGTCTTATGACCATAGCACCATTTGTTGACGATCCCGAAGATAACCGCGAATACTTTAAAGATATTAAGCAATTATCGGTTGACATAGCTGCTAAAAACATAGATAATGTTAGTATGAATGTTCTCTCAATGGGTATGACCGGGGATTACACTGTAGCCATCGAGGAGGGAGCAACAATGGTACGTGTCGGCACCGGAATATTTGGAGCGCGCGACTACGGTACAGCACAATAACAGAAAAGGAATATTAGAAAAATGGGTTTCATAGATAAGATTTTAGATAAAATGAGTTTAAATCCTGAGGATGATGAGGAATTCGATAACGAGGATTACTATCTCGACGAGGAAGAAGAGGAAGAGCTTCCTAAAAAGTCTTTCAGAAGAAAAGAGAAGGAAAAAGTCGAAGAGGAGCCGGCACCAAAAGCAAAATCGGCAAAGACATCATCTTCAAAGATCACACCAATCTCAAAATCATCCAGAAAGCAGGTATCATCAGAAATGGAAGTTTGCGTAATCAAACCAAGTTCAATCGAGGACGAAATAGAAATTGCAGATACATTATTAAACGGACGCACAGTAGTCATTAATATGGAGGGACTCAATGTAGATACAGCACAGCGTATCATTGATTTCACATCAGGATCAGCATACGCACTGCACGGCAATCTCCAGAAAATCTCCAACTTTATATTTATAGTTACACCTCACGGAGTTGATATTTCAGGTGACATCCAGAGTCTAATGGATTCATTTGACATTCCGGGAGCATCATATTAACCATGAACAGTCATAAGACTAAAAAGCAGATGTTTACGGCAGCCGGAATTGCCCTGATACTTGTAATGATCGATCAGATTACAAAATATCTGGCAGTTATCAATCTCAAATCATCCGCTACAGGTACATTTGAGATAATCCCCGGAGTATTTGAGCTGCGTTACCTTGAAAATCAAAGCGCTGCCTTTGGAGTTGATCTGCTTTCCATCTTACAGAATATATTCCACATATCATACTGGACAGAAAATCCTCTTGCATTTCTTCGTGCAAAGATGATCTTTTTCTCAGTGATAACAATAGCCGTAGTCATATTGCTTTGCATATGGTATAAGAAAATCCCTGCCACAAGGCGTTTTCGCCTGTTAAATATCATCGTGATCCTTTTTACGGCAGGTGCTATAGGAAATCTCATCGACAGAATGGTAAACAACTATGTAGTTGATTTCTTCTATTTTCGTCTGATTAATTTCCCAATATTCAATGTGGCAGATATATATGTAACTGTAGCGGCATTTATGTTTATCATACTTGGGCTTTTCTATTATAAAGAGGAAGATTTTTCCGTGATCTTTCCTGACAGGAAATCCCGCAGTGATGATAAATAGAATAGAATGGAAGAATAAGGATTAAAGGATTATAAATGCAGAAAGACACATTTGAGGTCCTGAGTGAACAGGAGGGAGAACGCCTGGATAAATATCTGAGTACCATTTATCCGGACATTTCTCGCTCCTTTTTTCAACGGATACTAAAAGACAACCAGATACTTGTAAATGATAAGCCACAGAAGGCAAATTATCGCCTTAAAGCAGACGATATAGTGGATGTGACGATCCCAGATGCCGTACAGACACCGATACTGCCACAGAATATTCCTCTTGACATACTCTATGAGGATGACGATGTACTCGTGGTAAACAAGCCAAAAGGCATGGTCGTACATCCGTCAGCCGGTCACTACAGCGATACACTTGTAAATGCGATCATGTATCACTGCAAGGACTCCCTAAGCGGCATAAACGGTGAAATACGTCCCGGTATCGTACATCGCATAGATATGGATACCACAGGATCTCTTATCGTCTGTAAAAACGATGACAGCCATATAAAGATATCACAACAGATCAAGGATCATAGCTGTAACCGCATATATGTCGGAATAGTTGTCGGCAATATAAAAGAAGATGATGGCACAATCGAGGGCTCAATAGGCAGAAATCCTAATGACCGCAAGAAAATGGCTATAAACAAGAAAAACGGCAAACCTGCCGTAACTCATTACAAAGTACTCGAGCGTTTCGGTGACTACACATATGTACAGTTCAAGCTCGAGACCGGCAGAACCCACCAGATCCGCGTCCATATGGCAAGTATACATCACCCGCTTTTGGGCGATCAGCTCTACTCAAACGGCAAGAGTAAATTCAAAGATCTGCAAGGGCAGTGCCTCCACGCACGAACAATAGGCTTTGTGCATCCCAAGAGCGGTGAATATATGGAATTTAATGCACCTTTGCCAAAATATTTTGATAATTTACTCAAGGTGTTGTATAATATGAGTAAATAAACAAAAGGGGGTCTGAATTATGGGATCAAACGAAATTTACACAATAGGAAGAGAATTTGGAAGCCTCGGAAAACAGATCGGTCGCGAATTGGCTGATAAACTTGGAATCAAGTTCTATGACAGAGAGTTACTTCAGGAAGCAGCTAAGGAGTCCGGCTTATGTGAAGAAATTTTTGAATCACACGACGAAAAGCCAACTAACAGCTTTTTGTATTCACTCGTTATGGATACTTACTCAGGAGGATCATACTCATCAGTTCCGTTCATGGATATGCCTCTTAACCACAAAGTATTCCTTGCACAGTTTGACACGATCAAAAAGATCGCTGAAAACGAATCATGCGTTATCGTAGGACGCTGCGCAGATTACGCACTTGCAGATAATCCAAACTGCCTGAACATATTCGTCCGCTCAAATATGGACGATCGTATCAAGCGTATCAGTGAACGTCTCGATGTCACAGAAAGCAAAGCCAAGGACATCATCAAAAAGAAAGACAAAGAACGTTCAAGCTATTACAATTACTACACCAGTAAAAAATGGGGAGACGCACGCAGCTACGATCTGTGCCTGAATACAAGTCAGATCTCTGTTGAGGATTCAATCGAACTTATCCTGCAGTACAGAGAATTCATGAGAAAAAATATGAAATAGAATATCTAAAGTAAACAGGCATGATTGATTCATGCCTGTTTTTGACATAAAGATTTGGGGCTGAGTCAAGGTGTTTTGGATTGCTATATAAATTTGCTGATTTGACTAATGTCGTTCAAATAGGAGCGATTTCTTTTTTAAGTATGTCATTTATTCGTTAAACTTGTGTTTAGCGAATAAATCTATGCCTCAGTAATCCTACTCTTCACCACGTATTTGTGTTATAATATGTCTCTAAAAGTAACTAAAAAAATTTTTTGAAGAAAAATTAACAAAAATGAATTTTATTTTCATTATAACTTAAATTCAAAAATTACATTTTTTACACAAAAATGAATTTTATTTTTAGAAGAGATTAAAAAACATCAAGGATATGGATAAAGAATCATAGCCTTGATGTCATATAAAAATATCAAATATAATGTTTTCTGTGTCTTAATCCTTTGCAACGAGGACATGTCTTTCTGTGCCTGAACTCAAACATAGCTCTCACTTTTGGAGACATCTTGTACAGATAACTACATTCCTTGCATTTCCACCAAACTTTGCGCATGGAATTAGGCATAAGCTCATCAGGTCCGCACAACAGATAATTGTCTCTGTAAGACCATTCATCCAGCCAGTCGGGCTTAACATCTTCAATTGTGTTGAGTCCGGCAAGCGGTTTTTTATTATTGCAGTAAGGACAAATGCTTTTTCCCTCCTTGACAGCTTTAACGTAATCATAAACATTCTTTCGGTAGACACTGTTGCAAGTTCTGCACTTCCAGTACGCATTATATGAGCTGCCGGGCATCACTTCCGTGTAGCTTTTTTCATTAGATTTATCCCATACATCGTCTATATCATCTATCACTGTCTCCAGCGAATTAAAGCCCGCTAGTGCCCTCTTTCCAGTACAGTATGGGCACGGATTATCGCCGTTTTCAACCTGTATTATATAACTTCGGATTTTTCGTTTAAATGTTCCAGTGCAGACAGGACATTTCCATTCAACTGATTCAAAACTTGACGTACTGAAATCAGTATAGCTTCGATCATTTTTACTAGACCAGATGTCATCTATATTGTCAAGTACTGTATCCAGCGAGGTGTATCCCGCAAGAACTTTGTTTCCACTACAATATGGACAATTCTCGGTATTGGTCTCAAAATTGCGTATGTAATCTCTAATTTTACGTCTAAAATCGCCTCCACATTTTGGACATTTCCAGATTGCCTTTTGGGCTCTGAATATTGTAAATTCTGTATAATCCTGATCATTTTTATTTGACCAAATGTCATCTATGTTGTCAAGTACTGTATCCAGCGAGTTATATCCTGCAAGAACTTTGTTTCCGCTACAATATGGACAGTTCTCTTTTCCATCTTTTACATTCTGTATATATTTCGATATTTTTTTCTTAAATACACTTCCACATTTCATACAGTTCCAATCTGCCAATATGTAACTGGTTACAGGAAATCTGCTATAAGACATTTTATTTGATGCGGCCCATACGTCATCTATATTGGTAATAACTGTATCAAGTGAATTATATCCTACAAGAACACTTTTATTTTGGCAGTAGGGACATGTTTCCAAGCCTTTTCTGCGTTCACTTACGTATCTGTTTACAGGATAAGAGTATGTGCCGTGACATTTTTTACATATAAATAATGCCCTCATATCGCAATTAAAAATATAATGCGTGTAATTGAGCATGTTTTTTGGACTCCAGACCTCATCAATGTCATCAATGTACATCTCAAGCGTATTAAATCCTGCTTTCGGTTCAAGATTTAGACAATATGGGCACCTGTTGATTCCTGACTCAGCATCACCTATATACAAATTTATAGGTCTTCTGAAAGTGCCATGACACTTTCTGCAAACCCATGCCACATATTCACCACTGTCAGGAAGATAATCAGTATAGCTTTTTTCATTTTCGTCAGACCATACCTCCGCCGCATATGGCAACACAGTTTCAATGGTGTTAAAACCTACAAGCGGCTCTTTACCACTACAGTAAGGGCATGGAACACGGCCGATATCAAGCTGTAAAATATAGAATTCAATCATCATGCTGAATCTGCCGCCGCAGTCAGGGCATCTCCACATAACTGTATCATAGCTATCAGCTGGATACTCATTGTAATTCTTTTCGTTTAACCAGTCCCATACTTCGTCGATATTTTCAATCTTATCACCGGTACTGCCTTGTCTTTCTATTCTGTCCTCGTATACACATTCAGGACATAAAGCTTCTTTTTCATCTCTTTTAATACCTTTTATATATGCAGCCACATTCCTGTCAAATTCTTTACCACACTTAGGACATATCCATGTGGCAGTATAAAGACTTGTTATGGTACATTCCTGATAACTTCTTTTGTTGTGTTCTGACCAGCGGCTTTCTATATCGTCAAAGACTGTTTCAAGTGTATTATAACCTACAAGAGGCCTGCTGTTACTGCAGTAAGGACATGATGCTTTCCCGCAGGTTTTTAAAGTCTGTACATATTCTTTTATGCTTTCATAAAAGCTTCCACCACATTTTCTGCATATCCATCTGACTTTTTCTATACTGTCTGTTTCATATTCAGTATAACCGTTTTTATTCATTGGAGACCAGACATCTTCAATATCTTCAATCTCATCAGAAAGTGGATGGACTGCGGGTACAAATTTCCTGTGGGCATGCGGTCCACAGAATATACATCCGCAGTTTTCTCCAGTCCTTCTGTCAGTCATATCTTTTATTTTAGTCTTAAATATATGTTCAGGATTATCCATACACCTAAACCATGCCACGTTTGCCGAATCTGCCTGAACGTTATCCGGGCTTATTCCCGGTCTGATCATTTCATTCCAACGTTTGTCCCACATTTTTGAGGCTATAGGGTTTGCAGTCCTCAATGTAATATTTTTTCCAGCCATATGTTACTTTCCGATCCTGTCATACAGATCTTTAACCACACTATTTGTAATGTTCTTTATATCATCGTCAGCTCTTATTACCTTTTCTTCTGTCTTAACAGGATCAACGTACTCCCCTGTATTTAAAAGAATACCTTCCTTTTTAAGCAGTTCATTTGCAATTTCCGGATATACATAAGTATCAATGATTTTTCTGTATGACCTGTTCATGGTTTTAAGGCTCCTGTTTTCTACAGACAGCTCAGCCACTGATGTTTCCGCTGTCATACTTCTTTCTTCAAGTTCCTCCACTCTCTTTGCGAGTTCCGAGATCTTTTTACCAAGCGTTTCATTTTCCTTAAAAATAAATGTTGCGGAGTCAGCAATTTTCCCATAGTAGTTGTCTCTGGCAACAAGAGCTTTTTTGAGAGCCTGCGGTGATGTGTTGTGCGCAAGAAAAGCGTCCACGTCAATGTCACGATAAGCTGCAACCCTTGTTATCGCAGTTTCTACCTGTGAGTTCTTTTCATTTTCTATATATTCCCTTACAAGCCTGTTTTTCCTGACAAGAAAATCGTTAATGTCATACCCAAGACTTCTTATATAACTGCCTATTGCAGGAATTTTAAGCTTTGCAGGATCGTTCCTGCATTTCTCCATGTAAAATTTCTGTGCAAGTGCAAGCATTTCTTCATCTTCCATCTTCTTTGGTCTTGCCATAGCCGGTGCCTCCTTTTTCTGACCTTTCCTTTAAAAACTGTTCGTAATCATATGCATCGGATTTTATTCTTAAAAAAGCCTGCATGATATCTTCGCTGCTTCCGTTCATTTTTCTTGCAAGACTGATCACTTTTTCAAGATGCTTGCAGTCATCCATGATGTTTCTTTTATAAACCTCGTCATCCTTAAAATAGTCCTCTGCTTTGCTCTTCCTGTAATATCTGCAGCACGGGCAGTACCCCATCTCGCCCTTTGGACCGATAACCTTTCTGCAGTCCGAATAATCTCTGTTTATGTACTTTTCAGAGTAACATCTGTTTCCATCACAGAGACTAATATAACTTAATGCATTTACTGGTAGATTTCCAATATTGCTTAATGTGTATGTAACCTCGCCCTGTAACACCTTCCTGTACTGGGCATATGTCCTGCATTCGATGAGGGAAGTGATGTTTGAGTAATAGTGAGATGCCATATTTATATCATCATGGCCTGCAAGCATCATGGCAAGCACGGGCGTACCGCCATCTGCAATGATATTTATAAGTGCAAGGTGTCTTGTATCGCCAAGATGCAACATCTGAATTTCACCTTTATTCAAATGCTTTAAATTTCTGTCATCTATTATTTTAAGATGATACTTACCAGAAATAACATCATTGTAAAAGTACCTTAATACACATTTCATGTTAACGTATGTAAAATATCTGTTTGCCTTTGATTTTTTCCGCTCCCAGTGTTTGTAATGTGTATCAGTAATAAAGAGCGTGTGGAGTTGTGTGCTTTCGTAACATGCTGTGTAATCCAGATATGTCTGTATATCTTCTGCAAGTGAATCAGGAATTTTATACTGCACCGTTATATAGTCTCCTGAAATTTTGTATGTTATATCTCTGCCGCTTCCCTTTATTTTGTTGCGTCTTAAAGTTATATAAAAACCGTCCTTTTTCTTTTCAAGGCATTTTCTTGGGGTCAGAATAAATTCTCTTGGTCTTAACGGAATAACTCCAGTTATCTTCCACCATAAATACATCGGATAAAAGAACATTCTTTCCTCTTCTGTAATGTCTGACTTCCAATAATCATTTAAGATGTCATTAAAAAGCAGGTATGAATCAAACGATGCAAGTTCTCTCGGCTCACTGCGGTAAAAATCATCCTGATATTCAATGATTCTATCTATCTCTGTAAGAAGTATTTTGTATTCTTCTTCATCTGCCGGTTCCGGCAGTTTTCTGAAAAACGCCTTTGTCCTTGCAGGCATTTTTAATGAAATCATGCTGTCAAAAGCATCGTGATCCTTAAAATTTGTTCTTATAACATGCTTTATGTCCCTTACGATGTTTATCAGTGAGCCAAGCGCATTTTCACCAAGGGCAAATACCACGTACACTTTCATGTAGTTTATGAAAGCATCCGTATCAATACCAAGCATACGCTCGTAAAATCTCTTATATGTAAACGGATTTACGTAAAAACGCATATTCATTTTTGAATATTCATCGGTCATTGGCCATTTGTTATCCTCAAACCTGCATTCTCCTATGACGCCATTCTTTTTAAAGGCTTCAAACCGCTTCTTTGCTTTTTCAATTCCAGAATTGTCGATATGTGACATACTGCTTCTTTCAATATATAGTTTTTCTGCCGCTGTACTAACCATCCTAGTCCTCCCCTGCCGTGCTTTCCTTTATGATTTCTCCGAGCATCTGGGCTGCCTCACTGCCATATGTCTCACCTGCACATGTCAATATTTCATTCATGGCAGGCATCACAATGTTTACAATCATCGATTCGCATTTTTCCTTCTCATTCAAACTTTCTGCGCTTTTGTACAGCCCGTTCAGTCTGTTGAACTCACTTGCCATGAGAAATATTGTTGATTTTGAGCTGATTTCATAGTCACAATTCATGCAGTTGTGGTTGTCATCATATGGACAGAGTTTTCCAAACGCACTGTACAGACAGCCGCATTCGCTCATTTTAGATACTGCTTCCCCATTTCCCATTCGATGAAGAGCATTTATTACTGTCTTCCTGTCGGTGTTCCTGTATATATCAGCTGCCGTTTCTGCCGATTTTCTGAATGCGCTGTCAGATACTTTAACTGCTGTCTCAATTTCTCCCGGAGACATGCCAAGTTCCTTTATAAGCCTTGTCTGGTTTTGCACCGTAAGTCTGTTATAGCCGCCTCCGGTAATCATTTTAAGTAACATCGAAGGAATAAAAGACAACACTCCCCTTTCGAAAAGTTCTTTTGCAACATATTCTGGCGTAAGTCCGCTCATGTTTGCATCTTTAAGGTACCTGTATGTAGTGTGGGCAAACTCGCCGAAAGACCCTTTATGTGAACGCACAAATGCAGCCAGCATATAGCCCTTTGTGCTGAATTCGTCACCATTCTGCGACACTGTATCAGTCAGTTCAAATATAGATTGCATGTACGCTTTGTTCATGCGTCTTGCCTTGAAATCCGACTCGATAAAGAGCATTCCTATCTCATCGCCCATGTTTTTTGATATATCTCTATAGCTTTTTATCACCCTGATCAAAGGCTCACTGTCGGGAACTCCAGCAATAATCCGATGTGCTTCGGCAATGGCAAACAGCATCCCTATATGCACCTCGCAGGATTTCGGCACATCAAATTTTATATATGGAACAGACGGATAACGCTTTGTTTTATTAGGCTTTAACGGACTGTTTCTTAATGGATATATGATAGAATAAATGACCTTAACGGCTTCTTTGTCTGTAAAAGTGCCTCTCTTTATATCCTTTAATATATCCTCCGGTTCTCTTTCAAGACGTGGGTGCGGTATTCTTACAAGGTCGGTATCACGCAGTGCACATATGAAATGTAACGCCAGATAGAGCCATGTATCAGCATAATTCTTAGACTGTGCAGCCTTTTCGTACATGTGTCTGTCATCTATATAAGATGGACAATACAGATAATACAGAAGCTGAAGGTAATCCTCCTGCTCATATGCCCCGTTTTCATCTTCCCTGCTGATACGTTTTGTAAGCATATAATCATTTACATAGCATACCCTGTAATGCTCCTTCACCCATGCAAGAAACATTGTAAAGGCATCACCAACATATTTAGGTATATCCTCACACACCACATCTACAAGCTCTTTAAGTCCTGCATACACGCTGCAGCATTAAGTGCGTGCTCATGACTCTTCATAAATTCGTAAACATCATCTTTTCTGGCATGTATATGTCCGTATACATGCCATGAACCATATTGCCCCTTGTACCAGGTTGCAAGAGGAAAATGACACAGAATGACTTCTTTGTCACCATCCATTACACGACAGAGCTTGTCCACCGATTTAAAATATTTCATGGCAGCTTCATTTTCAAGAGTTTTTCTGTCATGATTACCGATAACAAGATGCTTATGACCTTTTAACTGTCGCAGATACCATTCTGCCGGTTTATCATTGCGGAAAGCAAAGTCTCCTACGATGTATACGTCATCATCCGGCTGTACCCTTGAATTCCAGAGTTTAATGAGGCAATGATCCATTTCATTAACATCAATAAAAGGTCTGTGATCGAAGCCTATTACATTTTTGTGGCCGAAATGCGTATCGCTTATATATAAATTCATTCTGTGTCACCTGCTTTCTAATATTATTTTTATCAACTATAACAGCTATTTGTGCAAACAACAATACATTTAGCAGAAGAATTTTTGATGCTGATTTTGGAACATTTTGCTGTAATTCGTCCAGTTTTGGAACATTTTTAAAGAGTTCGTCTGATTTTTTCCACAAAATTTAAAGTCAAGCAGGATTTGGACATATCTGCCATATAAAAATGACGAGTATTTCTCATTAAGAATTTTTTCCATTATTAAATTTATTAGCCCTATCAATTTATAAGCTAATAGTTTCAACTACAGAAACAGGGCATAGCTATTAACTATGCCCTGCTTTGTACTAATTAATCAAATGTGTATGAAGTTTATCTGTTACTGATCCGTCACTTCCACAATAAAATCCCGCTGTAGATTTCTTGCTATCTGAATTTTTATGTGCTGTCTCTTCCGTATTTATAAGAGTTTTATTATAAACCGGATTCTCTGCAGTCCAACCTGTAGCCTTTGTAAGCAATCCAATGCTTGGATCATCAAGATATAATGGAACAATAAACGAATAATCATATATTCTCATACAACCATCATCTTTATATGTAAGATTAGGATCTGCTGTATTTGTAAGGTTTATTGCATTATCAGTAAATCTTGCATCATTTATATGTGATATAGTTCCAAGTTTCTTTACAGATTGCCCTCTATCAGCATCCAGTACTGCCGCATTCTGTACTTTTTCCGGGAAATCAATATCTAAACTTTCTGCATATCCGTATGTTACTGTATGAATCTTTCCTGTCTGATTAAGTAAAAATCTAGGACCTGCCGGATCGGTTACATTTGCTGCAAGTAATGGCATATTGTCAGGCTCTGTGAGATCATCTCTTTCAATACGACTCCAGATACTGATATTATTAATGATGATATAGTCATTTCCATTACCCTTATCTGTAATATCCCTTATATTTCCGGCTTCATCACAGACATATACCTTTGCTTTCAGCTTTGACGCATTTGGAAAATCTTTGTAAAGATTAGGCATCCTGTCATCTGCTGAAAGTGAATCATTTGAGTCACCATTTATAGAGGTTGTCTCTACTGCAAGGTAATCGCCTGCATATTTATTGCCCTGAACCTGTTTACAAATATAAGTCTTTACTGTATTTGAATTATCAGCATCATATACCTGCATCCATACATATTTAATTCCGGAAACATCTCTCTCCTCATCAGTGCTGTTTCCGCTCTTCTTGTCTGATACACTTACGACAACTTCCGTTCTCATTCCATCCGGATTGATTGAATTTCCATCAGTCTGTAAACTGTCTTTTGTATTATATGAATTATTCTCTCCAAAGAATCTTCTATCATAAATACTGTTGAGAGGGCTTGTAAGTGTACCTGTTCTTACTGTATAAGTTCCTTTTGGAGCAGTTTTATCAATTCTTGTTATAATGCAATCAGTTCCAAGTGTATTATTCGCCCTGTCAGTTGCAATTCCATAGAAATTCTCTGATCCTTCAGTATCATCTTTTTGTTTTATGCTGATATTCTTGTTTTTAATGGTCGGATCATAGTTTTTAGAGCAAAATTCATTGAAATTATCAGCTGATATTAAATCTCGGATTGTGTTATTGTGCTTTATCAATAATGATTTAATTCCTGATCCTGCGTCAAATGAATGAAGTATTATATCTAAGTCTTTATTGATCCATGCTGTTGACCATCTGGCTATTCCCAGACTGCTTTCAAAATTAATAGATTCGTTGGTGCTTGTAATATTTTTATTTTTATTACCCGCAGTTGTTGATTCTGTTGATTTTGCAGTTGCATATACAATATTGCCATTTTTCGCTTCAAGGTATGTTCTTGCCTTGTCAGGTCCATCAATATCTCTCCAATGAGCATATATTGTTGAATCCTTAGCAAAATAATCATTTGCTGCAATGATCTTTGCCTTATCTTCATCGCTTTCATTAACCGGCTTACTTGGATAATTGTCCTTTATGACTCCGTTTATGATCTTATCGCCCTTTGAAGCATTTTCATCTTCATCCGGTTTTGCCTTTGTAAAGTATCCCTCAAGAGTATATCCTCTTCTCTTTGCAAGCTCTGGAAGTTTCGTAATTTTATCGGAATCTTCACAAGTAGACTTTGTATAGTAGCCATGATCATAGAGTTCATAAACTACTTCTGTTCCGTTTGTTGTTTCCGTATCGTCAGTTTCTTTTTTGGTATCAATCTTAATTTCATAAGTAAGAGGATACCAGCTTGCCTCTACCTGAATACTGCCTTTATTTAACATGTTTTTGATCATGTTGTTAATTTCATCACTACAGTTTGTCATAAACTCTTCATGATGAGAATCATCTTGATCCCAGTTGCTTCCATACATCTGATAATATTTTTGTCTCATATATCCCTGAGCTGAATTGTAATAGCTGTTTATGATGTCTTTAAACTGATTTACAACATCAACGCTTCCGATATTTCCTGCTGAAAGATACATATTGTAATGCTCATTTTTCCAC
Source organism: Acutalibacteraceae bacterium (assembly GCA_963586665.1). GTDB lineage: Bacteria > Bacillota > Clostridia > Lachnospirales > Lachnospiraceae > Roseburia. The sequence goes on along the minus strand of CAVABC010000011.1, from coordinate 6,608 downwards.
ATAAACATTGTATCAAGAGCGTATCCACGTAACGAAAGCTGTAAATCAGAAGCATTAAGAATACCCATCTTAAAAGAACCATAGTCTACAGACGTTGTTACCAGATTATTATCCTTTGATGTATAGATCAATCCTTTATCATCTGATTTGTATGCACTGTTACCAATCTGTCCCAGCTTTGTATTGAGATCATTCTTTCCGACAGAATATATTACATCTATGCTGGCTCTTTCATAATAGTAATTGACAACAGTACTCTCATCTGATTTTATTCTTACTGTCTGAGGTTTTGGAGAATAGAATCCATAGAATTCCTCTCCATCACAGATAGTATAAACCTTAGGAGTCACATAACTGTCTGTATCTCCTGTCTGAGGACCGCTTAAGTCTACATCTAAAGTATAATTATTCGAATTATGCTTTGATGAATCACCATTAACATTTTGGAACCAATAATTAACTGTATACATAGTATCTGTCTTAGGTGCCCATTGTGCTGTTATAATGGTGTCTTCTTTACCCATTGTAAGAATATCTTTTCCATCAACATCATCAATTCTTGCAGAGTCATCTCCCGTAACAGAATTTCCATCTGCATCTGTGATCTTCCATGATGTAAAATTATAACCATCTCTTGTAGGCCTTGGAATAGTCATAGTTTCATTATAAGATAAACTCTTCTCAGTCTTATCTCCCTTGTTATACGTAGAACCATTCCATTTTACAAGATCTCGTCCATCGTCATTTTTATCAAGAGGTATAATGGTCAGTTTGTACTTTGACAATGTTGCTGTAGCCGTATAATTAAGGTCATATGCAGGCATTGTAAATGAATATTCGCGATCATTTGTAACCGTGTTGTTGTTATTCCATACATTTACCCATCCAGACCATTTATACCCGGCATCAACATTTGCACTTATATTAACAGTTTCACCGTATCTGTATTTTCCTGCACCTTTCACATCAGAAATACCGTTTCCTTTGTTTAAGTACAGATTGTACACATTTCTCTTGTAATAGTAATTAACAACAGTTGATGAATCAGCATTTATCTTAACAGTAAGCACACCATTGTCATTTCCTGATGCTGCCGGACTTGACACTGATTTACTACCATTGAATGAATAGCCATCTTTACTGAAATTCGGTGACACTTTCTGTGAGCTGTCAGCTGCAGCCCAACATGTCTGACTTGAGTCATAACTATATGAGCCATCAAGATTTTCAGTATAATAATTAACTGTATAGAATACATTATTAGCTTTCCAACATGCATAAAATGTTATGTTATCAGTTATGGTAATTACATTCCCACCCGATCCTTTGTCTGGATAATTGTTATTGCTGCTGCCCCAGCCGGTAAATGTATACCCTGTTCGAGTAAAGAAGTTATCATTAGTCCACACAGTATACTTGGCGCCTTTATCTTTAATATCTTTATATTTATTCGATCCTTTATATAAACCGCCATTACCTTCATACGTTATAGAATATTTACCATCTATTAGCCAATAAGCATAAACTGTGCTATCACTTCCAAAATAATCAGGTTTTGTTACAATATTACCTTTTGTATCGATTACAAGATCACCAGTACCATTTTTGCCTGTAAAATAGCCAGCAAACGTGTAATTATTGCTCTGCGGAATGGTAATTTGTGTTGAGGAACTTGTGGTTGTACAGTAATTTGTATAGGTGATCTTAGCCCAGCCATTGCCTTCATTTGTGCCGTTTGACATAGATCCGTTAGAAACTCCACCTATATAGCCAGATCCACCGCCAGCACCGCCATGTTCAACCGTACTACCTCCGCCATACCAGCCGCCTCCACCACCTTGTCCATAATTAATGTAATCAGCAACGTCAGACCACGTTGAATACCCTGAATATCTTTGTCCTGCACCACCTTGACCAAATGAGCCTTTTCTTCCATACATTTTCCAATTATATGTAGCATTTCCATGTGAACCCTCAGATCTATTTATAATTGCATGAATTTTTCCAGCACATCCGCCCTCTGATTGTGACCCTCCGCCAGCTTTTATATCCATATAATATGTTCCGGTAGTATTAAATTGTCCACCACTTTCTCCTGACATGCCACCACCAGATCCTCCAGAGCATTTGTGTGTCCAATCAGATCCAGAACCACCTCCGCCACCGGCAACAATAAGGACTTCATTTTTATTATTACTGTAATTTTTTAATTCTCCTCTATCATTTATAGCAATATGAGAAGCTCCTCCGCCACCAGCCCCATAAGGTCCAGAGCCTCCACCACCATTGTAAGCTCCTTCTATTTGTCCATATGTTCCATACGCTCCTACATATATATATACAATTTGTCCTTCTGTTAATGTAATTGTACCTTTGGAAGTTCCTCCTTTACCTCCATCTACACCATTTTCAGAATGTCCTTGAGCTCCTGCAACTTCAAGTGTATACGTTCCTGTATATGGAGCAACAAAGGTCTGTACAGCTCCTGTATAAGAATACGTCTTAGTGGTTGTACCTAAGCTACTATCCGCACTCTTTAACTGTGTATAATTATACTTATCATATTTTTCATAAAACACACTTGAGCCTTTTGACATGTCTGCATTTTGATTATCAAGTGTGATCGTATAATCAACAGGCTCCCATTTTGCATATAAGGTAGAATCTTCTGTAAATTTTGTATTAACATCCGCAATTCCACCATTTTCATTTATGATACATTCACCATTTCTTGTATCTGGTGTATTTTGTTCTGTCCAGTATCCTTTAAATGTATAATGACTCTTCCGCGGCACACTTATAGTTCCAATCCAGCTTGAACAATTACTGTTTGAGTAAAATCCAACTCCATACTTTTCCCATATTGCAGCTGTTCCAGCATTTAGATCCGCTCCTTGATTGTTAAGTGTGATCTTATAAACCGCTGGTGTCCAATATGCAAACACCTCTGTACTTGTTGCAATAGCATTACTTGCAACCTTTATTTTACCTGAAGCATCTATATATTGAGTTCCTTTTCCATCTTTTTGTGCATAATAGCCTTCAAATTTACAACCTGTTTTTGTCGGTATGGTTATGCTTTCAATATTATTCTTTGCAGATTTTTCTCCATACCATCCATAATCATATTTCTCATATATGTCAGTTGTGCCATATGATACTGCATTCATATTATTAAGATGCAGATCATATACATTCGGCTTCCACTGTGCATATAGAGTAGTATCTTTACCATTATTAACAGTTGTAACACTTTGTCCAGCATTATAAGCCTGTCCACTGCCATCTGCTTTGGTATTCCAGTTTACAAATGACCAGCCTGTTAGAGAATATCCATTGTTTCTTAACTTATCGGCCTGTTCATATTTAAGAGTCTGCGATGCAGTACTTCCTGTTACGTTCCCGGAAGCTTTGCTTGGTTTGTTATCATTGTAAGTTATGTTATATTTCTTTGGGGTCCATGTATCTTTCATGGTGATATCAGGACCATAAGGAGCAAAATTACTTATAGAGTACTTGCCACAATTATATGACGATCCTGCTCCATAAGTTTTTCCATCATATGTACAATACCATCCTGCAAAATCATATCCATAACGAGTCGGGGCTTTATGTAGTGTTGTTGCGGTATTATACTTTACATTTTTAGTTGTAGATGAATCACCTTTACCCTTGCTGATACTGTATTTGACATTGTATGTACAATCCTGAAAGTTCACTTTGATTTCATCAACAGTATATCCCAATCCAATATACATTAGACGATAATTGGGCTGCTCAGAAATATCTCCCTGATTATGTACTTCATGAGTACCGTAATTCATTCCATTATTTTTATCATCTCTTATAGTTGAAATGCTGACAGGATAATAACCTTCTCCCTTTGGCGCACGAATTTCCAAATATGGTGTCCACTTTGTAACATTTACGTTTTTCATCGTAACAGTGTACAATTGCTTTGTTTTGTCATATTTTGAGATAGTTATAGTTCCATCCACAGGCCAATAATCTCGAACATGTGTTAGATTTACATCTGTATCTTCTATTGCCTGAATAGCAAAGCTTAATTCATGCTCACTATGAATATAAAATGTCTTATTTTTTATATTATCAGCTTTTGCGATACTTGTAGGCAAAATTGTTACGATGCAGACTACAAGAAATAGCATTACATATCCTAACATTCTTAATGATTTTGACTTGAGTTTATTCATTGTGTATTTCCTCCATATTCATTCTCTATTATGTATATCTCAATGACATTATTTTGAAAATAATGCCTCTGGTAGAGTGCCTGCAGATATTGTATATAATGGATTTTTAGTCTGAGACCTTACCTTTCGGAAGTTGAGTTGTCCGTTTATATAATTAATATGGATTTTACAAAATGAACGCATAAAAAAAGAACTCACATTTCTGTAAGTCCTCTATCAAAAGTTTTTTAATTCATATTATATTTTTATATTATTCGGTAGATATTTAATTATTTCTAAAGAGATATCCTTCTTTATCTCATATTCTACTTTATCATAATCTCTTTTTACCACATCCTTACTTAAAATCATTAAAATTTTATCAGGATTTTCTGCGATTTTAGATATTGCTTTTAATTGTGCTGATTTTGGAAATAATAGAGTTCCAGTTTTATCATTTGGGTAATCATATCCAATAATCCCTGTATTATTTCCGACTCCAATCTCAAAAATATATTGTTCGGGACAATTAATTGCATAACCAACTCTTATTTGTTTTGCATTCTGTATAAAGTTAAAAACATTTTTCATAGCTTTATACTTGTCTTCGATTTCACTAAAACTATGAATTGATGATATTTTGTCCGAAACATCTTTTCTTGCTTTACATTCTATATATGTATTATGTTTCCCATTATTACTATCAATATCCAATTTACATCCTAATAAATGCCAAAATGAACTTTGCTTTACAATAAGTTCTATGAAATTATAACTATTCTTTTTACCAAAAACTATTAAATATGTTTTACCACACAATTCGTCATAAATTTGTATGGATTCATGCAAAATTTCCATTATCCCCTTAGTAATCATATTCATTATCCTATAAGTATAAAATAGAACAAAGGGACTGTGTCTTGCCACAATCCCTTTGTTAAAAAATAACTGGTTTTTATGTCGCTCCCCGACAGATTTTATAAGCTTCTCACTTATTTGGCATTTTAAGGTAATTATGCAAAATACAGTAATTCCTCTCGTTGCTAACGACTGCGGAAGTTTTTATCGATGCCAGTATTCATCGCTGCACGCTCCTTATGCAGATGTCCGTTATACGGAAAGAAGTTTTACTTCTTTGGCTATTAATGAAAGAAACTCTGTTTCTTCATCTATTATTATATATATAATATTTCAAAAAGATAGTACCTAATTATATAAAAATTAATTTTATTTTTGTTGAAAATTACTATAAATATGGATTTTGCATAATGTTCTTCAAAAGATACCCCACATTTCTGTAAGCTCTATTTAAAGCCCTATATTTACTGACCATACTGTTCGTCAAACCATGCTTGATCCATTGATCCGGCTGCTAAAAAATACAGTGCAGCATCTCTATTTCCACCAGTCATAGCATCAGCTCTATCTTGCAATGTATACTTGGTACCATTTGCCCAACATCCCCAATGAGCATTACTTGCATAAGCAGTGTCATACTTTCCAGCATTAGGATTTGCAGCAATATACTGACCATCACCAACATCTACCAGTTTCCATCCAGCGGGAACATCACTTCTATTAACAGGTGTAATAGAGTTACTACTTGCCGCACTTGATTCGCCCGATGAACTGTTTCCACCTCCAGATGAGCTACTAGACGAACTACTTCCTGATGAGCTGCTTCCTGAATTTCCAGATGAACTACTGTTATTTTTCTTACTGCTAGTGCCAGATCCGCTATTGCTTGAACTTCCACTATCAGCTACTTCGTTCGAAGATACCGGACTCTTTTCCTTCTCTTTTTCATTTACAGTTATATTACTTGTAGCTCCACCTGTAAAGCCATTGGAGTCTGTTACCTTATAGCTTGCAGAATAAGTGCCCGCAACACCTGTATCAACAGTAGAACTATCCACTTCAACGGATCCTGTTAAGTCATTCCCTTTTCCATCAACAGCCGTTACGCCTTCCATGTAGTCAATGGAGTCTCCTACTGTAACAGTCTTATCCGTAACCCCACTAATTGTAGGCGCATCCATTACAGTGATCTTAATATCAATGTCTGTGCTGTTACCGGCTTCATCTGTAACTACGATAGTATTATCATAATCTCCGGCTTTGGTATAAGTAATTTCATCATTTTCTGTAAGATTAACCTCACCGATTGCAAATACAGCTGTAGAACTGGTTTCTGTATTTTGAGTTGTCACCTGTTCGCTCGAAGATGCCGAACTCTCATCCACAGTTTCTGAAGCTTCTGTTACTTCAGTGCCCTCCACATTCTCTGTAGACTCCTCTACCTTAATATCGTCTCCTGATTTTGTCTTAAACTCAGCTGTAATATTTCCAGAAGCCTCGGTTACGCTGTCTAAACAGTCTGTTACATGAAGTGCTGTACCTGTCTGAATAACAATA
>CAVABC010000010.1:0-55695 GCA_963586665.1 Acutalibacteraceae bacterium | reverse complement strand
GGCGCATGCAAAGTGGAATGCATGCGCCGGAATAGAATGATGTATAATTTGTTACCGGTCACACTGTATGGTGTGACCAGTAATTTATATTTTAACGCGTTGGGTTCAAAATGGGGTTGACCTTTCGCACCAAAATATCGTATTGGGATATTAAATTATTTTACACCGAAATGCTCGAAAAGGATTTTTTCAGCTTCTGCGTTCCACAGTCCACGGTGTGCTTTTACAGATGCATCGAGTTTTGCGAAAAGCGGATCTGTTTTTCCAAGCTCCTCGAAATCATCGATTGCTGTAAGCGGCATATCAAACTGCATATATGTAAGTTTCTTGCCGCCAGGGATCTCAGGCAGGTGGCAGGTAGCATCTGCTACTGCATTTATTCCACCAACATGTGTTATCATTACGGCTGGATTTATCTTTTCTTTTGCTGCAAGATCTATTGCCTCTACGAGATCATCTGTGTTTCCACCGGTTGTTCCAAGGATATGTGTGCTTGTGTAGTGGCAGTTGTAAAGGTTGATCTCTGCCTTAAACTGGTTGTCTGTAGGTCCTGCGAAGAAGTTCATGCATCCGTCAAATGCAAGAAGTCTGTCTCCCATCTCTGCAACCGGCTTGATAGGTACATATACGAAAACATCATCATATCCCTTTCCGTCGGTAATTGCAAGTAATTCTGCCTCAGCATCTTTTGCTGTAGCTGTATTGAAGTAAATAAGCTCAATTCCCTTCTCGGCAGCTTCTTCTACTGTGATGCACTGTTTTGCTCTTGCGATCTTTGCATCATCTACGTCTGTTACGACAATTCTCTTTGGCTTGTTCTCGAAGCAAAGACCATAGCTTACTGCTCCAAGTCCCATTGGTCCGCAGCCGCCCATGATAAGGATATTGCCGCCCTCTTTAGTTCCCATTGCATGATTGTAGTTGTGCTTGTTTGTATGGTAATTTGCATGGTATCCACCGATGATACAGCTCATTGGCTCTCCGAGAGATGCTTTAAAGTAGCTGTCTCCGTCATATTTGAGGAGACATCCAAGCTCCATCACCTCGTGAGGCATGATGCAGTAGGTTGCTGCTCCACCGCAGTATCTGTATGAGTATCCCGGTGAATCCAGCTTGCCCTGATAGTTGAGAGCCGGCTGTAATGCGAATTTCTCGCCCGGTTTGAACTGATCCTGCCATTTCTTTCCTACCTGTACGATATCTCCTGAGCACTCATGTCCTACGATTACCGGATGGATGTCCATATCCTGTGGTGCTCTTTTATGTTTTTTGCCCTGTTTTGCAAGTTTATATGTAGACATGCAGATGCTGTCGCTCATTACTTTTACTAAGATCTCGTCATCTTTGATCTCCGGGAGTTCGAACTCCTCAAGTCTTAAATCCATTTCTCCGTACATTCTGACTGCTTTTGATTTCATATTGATTTCCTCCTATTTCGATATGTATACTATGATATATTGATATAACTATGTTATTTTGTTGTCTGTTTCCTGTTAATTACTATTTATTGCATACGCTTGATTTAATATATATATGCTATTTCGATATTCAATATATATGTCTGTAAGACTTTCTACAGCTCTGCCTCTGTGAAAAGCTCATATATCTCATCCACAGTTCCGCTTACCGCTTTATCTACGTTTTCCGCTTCTGATAAAAGGATTGCAATACTGCTTAAGATCTCGATATGTTCATTCTCCTTTCCGGCAATTCCGATCGCGATACGGACATTGTTTCCGTTGCCCCAGTCCACTCCATCAGGCAGTGTAACTATTGCTATTCCGGCTTTTTTCACATATTTCTTGGTTTCCTCGATGCCGTGCGGAATGGCTACATCATTTCCCATGAATGTGTTAAACACATTCTCTTTGTCGAGCATTCCCTGAATGTACTCTTTCTCAATACATCCTGTGTCATAGAGCATCTGTCCGAGCTTTGTTATCACCTGCTCTTTGTTTAATCCTGTTACACCTGTGATTATGTTTTCTTTTCTTAATACGTCACTCATTGTAAAAACCTCCTGTTTAGCTATCTACTGCATTATTGATATGTACTCGTTAAAATATGTCTTTAATACTTTTTTGATTATCCTTCTCGTCTCTTCCTCATTTTTTTCGAAAATGGAAGCTAAAAGACTTTCCTCTTCCACAAAAGCACTGCTTATCCTTCCGAGGATTTCTGTGTCCTCCTCTGCCTTTCCCGGTGGTGCTGCAAGAAATACTGCTGCTTTTATGTTTCCAAGGCTTTTGTCTGTAAAACACCCGCCTTTATCAGGTGTTGCCGATGCAAAAACTATATCGTTTACCGCTCCTGTCTTACAGTGGAACAGTGCAAATTCGAGTTCCGGGAAGATCTGTGTCATCACACGTTCTCTTCTCATTATGTCATTTTTAAGTGTTTCCGCTGCCGCCTGACTGTCGGTAAGCTGATCTGATACTCTTTCGATGAGACGTTCCATTGTATCTGTGCTGTCTGCCTCATAATTTTTGTAATTCTTAATAAGCCGCCTGATCTTTGAAACTATCTCGTTTATCTTTCCAAGCTGTATGGTAAAATCCTCGTCCTCATGCTTGCTTGGCATCCTTGAATACTCATCAACCTTGAGTCGTATCGCCATGATGTCGTTTGCATTGATAAGCGGTGAAACCTTTACCACATCAATCTCGGGATCATCTATCACAAGCCCCGACATGAAAAAGTCAGTCCGTGATGCCACATACGGTGTCAACTCATCTCTGCCGTAGGTCTTTATTGTGACATCCTCTCTTAAAAAGCTTCTGATCTTTGTGCTCATCAGCCGTGCAACTCCGAAGCCTCCCGCACACACGATACCGATTTCCACCGGACGTCTGCGTTGTTTTCTCTCATGTATCCTCTCTAGAGCCGCTCCGAAATGGATTGCCAGATAACCGACCTCACTGTCAGATACCTTGTGACCTGTTGCTTTTTCTATGACAGTTGCCGCCTGCTTGCACTGCGCAAACACATCAGGATACTCATTTCTGATCTGATCGACCAGTGGATTGTATACATACAGTTCATTTTCTATCCTGACTATCGCAGGCTCAAGATCCATCATAAGTCCATAGAGAAGTTCATCATCCTGCCTCATCTCACAGGCATCTGTCGCATCAAATACACCTATCATCTTGTCGATGATATCCAGCAGCTTTTCAGCCCCGATCTCATTTTTATCTTCCAGCTCATAGTGGTTCTGTTTTGAACCCTTTATGTAGAGAAGAATATTTGAAAACTCACTCTGCGGCATCTCGATATCGAATTCTTTTTCGAGAGCCTCTATAAGATGCTTTGCTGATGGATAATCCTCGTCAAGCCTTACATCGCTTGAAAGCCTGCTTTCCTCAATGACATTTCCACTCATGAGTCTGTCTACAGCTATTGCCGTGTGAATGAGAAGTCCTATGTATGAGTCCTCTGCCATATGATTAAAACGGCTTTCATTTACACTCTCAAAGACATCTATCACGCGATCTACCACTGAGCTGTTGAGCAGTCCGTATACCTTGACGCTGTTGTAATTTTTCATCGCCCGAAGCAATGCTTCACGGTTTTCAAAGAACATATTCCGCAAGGATTCATCATCCGTATTTTCATTGACAAAATGGTGAAGTGCTGTTCTTATGTCCTTTTCCCTGCCGTCTACTATGACTCCGTATCCCGGCTTTCTTATCAGCGAGAGCTTATACTCTTCAAGCTCCTTTTCAACCACATCAAGGTCATGACTTATCGTTGCCTCGCTCACTCCGAAAAGGTTACTGAAATAGAATAGCTTCTTAGGAACCTTTTCACGCAAAAGTTCATATATAAGGTATTTTCTTCTGGTCTTTTTGTCGGAAAAATCATTTTCTTCCGTCTCTGTTATGACTTTTTTAAGGTTGTCCAGGTTCACGGCATCACCATCGATCCATACCCCGATATTTTTCTTCTTGCACAGTGTAAGTTCGTAATCCGTAAGTCCTGCCGCTATGTAGTCAAACTCTCTTTGGACAGTCCTCTTGCTGACTCCTATATGCTGCGCTATATCCTGTTCCAAAACAGGTTCATTTTTTTCAAGAACAAATTGTAATATCTGTTTGATCCTAGGCGTAAATTCCATGAACCCTTCCCCCTTTGTATACTGTCTGTTTTACTGTAAATCCCCGTGTTTTACATAACAGCCAGCATACTTATTGTTACTTTGTATTATTCGTAACTGTTCAGTACCTTCACAGTTGCGAGCCGCAAGCTCATGAGAATCAGCTTCGCTGATGGGCGCTTGCTCCTACATAATATACTTTTTCTTACGAAATATGCGGTACCGCATATTTCTGTACTGAATAGTTACTATTATTCTTTCTTTTTCAGGCTCTCCACCAGCTCATCATATTCCGGTGCAGTCATGAAGTTTGTGATCGTCACAAGCCTTGCCTGTGGAGCACTCTGCATTGCTCTTTCTTTTAAATCCTGATGAGTTACAACTATCTGTGCTTCCGGTGGTATGCTCGATACCGATGCATGTGTTACTTCTATATCAAGGTCAGCTTTCTGGATCTTTTTCTTTAATACGCTGGCTCCCATGGCACTTGAGCCCATTCCTGCATCGCAGGCAAATACGACATGTTTGATCTCCTCTGCCGGGATTTCTGCTTCTGCTGTAGTTACTGCTGTGCCTTTTGATTCAGCTTTCATGTCCTTCATTTTTGCTGTAGCATCCTCGAGGCTTCCCTCATGCTTGTTTCCTGTAAATTTGATAATAGGAACTGCTATTACAAAGGAAACTGCTGCTGCAATTACTACTCCTAAGAGAACTGCAAGTGTTGATCCTTTAGGTGCCATGAGTACAAATGCGATGATACTTCCCGGTGATGCAGGGCCTGAAAGACCAAGATCAAATATTGTGTAATAGGTCATCGCTGCGAGTGAACCACCGATTGCTGCAAGCAGTAAGATCGGATTCATAAGCACATATGGGAAGTAGATCTCATGTATTCCACCGAAAAGATGGATGACAAGTGCTCCCGGTGCTGATGCTTTTGTCTTTTTGTCCTTTGAGAAAAGCATGTATGCAAGTAAGATTCCTGTACCTGCTCCAGGGTTTGTCTCGATAAGATAGAACACTGACTTTCCTGTCTCAGCGATCTGCTCTGCTCCAAGTGGAGAGAAAATTCCGTGGTTGATCGCATTGTTGAGGAAGAGGATCTTTGCAGGCTCTACAAATACTGTTACGAGTGGAAGTATTCCGTGTGTTACGAGTACGTTTACTCCTGCACTTAATGCTCCAAGGATAACTCCCATGAATGGTCCGATCAGATAATATCCGATTATCGCCATTATCATTCCAAGTATTCCAACTGAGAAGTTATTTACTATCATCTCAAATCCTGCCGGAATATGTCCGTCAACTGCTTTGTCGAATTTCTTGATGACAAGTCCTGCGAGTGGTCCCATAATCATGGCTCCCATGAACATTGTGTACTCTGTTCCGCAGATAACACCGATCGTTGCGATTGCTCCCATAAGAGCTCCTCTGTCGCCTCCGACCATTTTTCCACCCTGATATGCAATCAGGATTGGAAGTACGTATGTAAGCATTGGACTTACAATACTATTAAGCTGTTCGTTTGGAAACCAGCCCTTTTCAATAAACAGTGCCGTAAGAAGGCCCCATGCGATGAACGCTCCGATGTTTGGCATTACCATGCCGCTTAGGAAACGTCCGAAGGTTTGTATTTTCGCTTTCATGATATTCCCCCGTTTCTGAAAGTGTTTGTTGTTTTGTTAATAGTAACTGTAAAATCAAATGCATTTGTTTTTCTTGTTAACTTTATTATATTAGGTGGCAAGTACTTTTTCAATTAATTGATTTTTAAGTTTGTCCCGTTGCAAAATGACAAACTTTTGGCAGCACATCCACTTTCGAATATATATACAGCAAAAACGCCCAGCTCATAACAAAAAAATCACAGTACTACAAAATGTAATACTGTGATTTAAATGTATTAGTAATGTAATTTTTATTGCATTAATGCTGATTATGCGTTAGCATTTGCCTCTTTAAGAGCTGCTGTAAGCTGAGGAACGATCTTCTTTAAGTCTCCTACTAAGCCGTAATCTGCTACGTCGAAGATTGGAGCATCCTCATCTTTGTTGATAGCAATGATAAGGTCAGACTCTTCCATACCTGCAACGTGCTGGATTGCTCCAGAGATACCGATTGCGAAGTAGATCTGTGGACGTACAGTTTTTCCTGTCTGTCCTACCTGATAATCCTGTGCTAACCAGCCGTTCTCAACTGCGGCACGTGAGCATGATACCATTCCACCGTTGAAGCATGAAGCTAAGTCACGGAGCATCTCGAAGTTCTCTGCGCTTCCAACTCCACGTCCACCAGATACAAGTACCTTAGCGTCCATGATGTTCTCTACGTTGCCAACTGCCTTAACAACATCCATGATCTCAACGTAACGGTTGTTCTCCTCAAGAGTTGGGTTGTACTCGATAACCTCTGCTGTTCTTCCAGCCTCTTTAGGAAGTTTCTGCATAACGCCCGGACGAACTGTAGCCATCTGTGGACGGTTGTCAGGACATGCGATTGTAGCGATTGTGTTTCCACCGAATGCAGGACGTGTCATGAGAAGCTGATTGTGTTTCTGCTCCTGTCCAGGCATTGCGTTGATTGGGAAATCACCGATCTCAAGTTTTGTACAGTCAGCTGTAAGACCTGTCTTAACTCTTGCTGAAACTGTTGGTCCAAGGTCACGTCCGATAGCTGTTGCACCAACTAACATGATCTCAGGCTTGTACTCGTTGATAACAGATACAAGTGCCTGTGCATATGGCTCTGTTCTGTATGTCTCAAGTGCAGGATTATCTACAACGATTACTTTGTCTGCGCCGTACTCACCAAGCTCTGTTGCAAGACCTTTTACGTTTGATCCAAGAAGTACTGCAGTAACCTCTGTATTTAAATCTGCTGCTAACTCTTTAGCTTTACCGATTAACTCAAATGCGATTGAGCTGATCTCATTGTCAACCTGCTGTGCGTAGATATATACGCCCTTATATTCTTCTAAACCCATTTTGGTTCCTCCATACTAGATGATATGTTTCTCTTTGAATTTCTCCATAAGATAGTTAACTGACTCTGTTGGATCAAGATTAACCTTTTCTCCGGCTCCCTTAGGTACCTTGTCAGATGCCTTAGCGATCTTTGTAGGTGATCCCTTAAGTCCAAGATCTGAATCGTCAACATCTTTGAGGTCTGCTCTGCCCCAAACTGTTACTTCTTTGTCAAATGCATCGAAGATTCCGCCCGGTGTCATATATCTAGGCTCGTTTAACTCTGAAAGAGCTGTGATAAGACATGGCATCTTAGCTTTGATTGTATGATATCTGTCCTCGTACTGACGTTTAACGACTACAGAATCTCCCTCAACCTTGATATCCTCTGCGTATGAGATTACAGGAAGTCCAAGATGAACTGCGATCTGTGGTCCAACCTGTGCTGTATCTCCATCGATAGCCTGACGGCCTGTGATGATGAGATCATAATCGAGATTTCTTAATGCTCCGGCAATTGTAGTAGATGTAGCCCATGTATCAGCTCCACCAAGTACTCTGTCTGTTACTAAAACTGCATCGTCTGCGCCCATAGCCATTGCCTCACGAAGGATAGCATCAGCTTTTGGAAGTCCCATTGTAAGAACTGTAACTTTTGCGCCTGTCTCATCTTTGATTCTAAGTGCTGCCTCAAGACCAGCTTTGTCATCCGGGTTCATGATTGCAAGCATTGAAGCTCTATCAAGTGTTCCGTCTGGGTTGAATTTTACTCCACCCTTTGTATCAGGAACCTGTTTAATACATACTACGATATTCATGTATTTGTTCTCCTTTATATTTTCTACTATCTAAGTAATGCACCAGAAATAACCATACGCTGAACTTCTGAAGTTCCCTCGTAGATCTCTGTGATCTTGGCATCACGCATCATACGCTCTACATCGTACTCACGGATATATCCGTATCCACCGAATAACTGAACGCACTCTGTTGTAACAGCCATAGCTGTCTCTGCTGCGAATAATTTTGCCTTAGCTGCATCTACTGAGTAAGAAACCTTAGGATTTGTAGCGAACTCAGCTTTCTTCATAGCTGCTTTGTATACAAGGTACTTAGCTGCATCGATACGTGTAGCCATATCAGCAAGCTTGAACTGTGTATTCTGCTGCTGAGCGATTGTACGACCGAACTGTTTTCTCTCTTTTGTATACTCGATTGTTCTCTCTAATGCGCCCTCTGCGATTCCAAGTGCCTGAGCAGCGATACCGATACGTCCACCATCAAGTGTGTGCATAGCGATTGGGAAACCTTTACCTTCTTTTCCAAGTAAAGCATCCTTTGGAATTCTTGCATCTTCGAAAATAAGCTCGTATGTAGAAGATCCACGGATACCCATCTTCTTCTCTTTTGTTCCGAATGAGAATCCAGGAGTGTCCTTATCTACGATGAATGCAGAGAAGTTTTTCTTCTTGCGTCCACGTTTGTCCTCTGTGATGCTTGTGATAGCGATGATGATGTAAACATCAGCAACTTTTCCGTTTGTGATGAAACATTTAGATCCGTTAAGAACCCACTCGTCTCCATCTAAAACAGCCTTTGTCTGACATCCCTGTGCATCTGTACCGGCACCAGGCTCTGTAAGACCGAAAGCACCAAGCTTCTTTCCTGAAGCAAGGTCAGGAACATATTTCTGTTTCTGCTCCTCTGTACCATATGTCATGATTGGATCAACACAGAGTGATGTATGAGCTGATACGATAACACCTGTTGTTCCACAAACTTTTGATAATTCTTCTACACACATAACGTATGTAAGTGGATCACATCCCTGTCCACCGTACTCCTTTGGTACAGGAATTCCCATGAATCCATATTTTCCCATTTTAGCTACTGTCTCAGCTGGGAATACTTCTGTCTCGTCAGTCTCCTGTGCAAGAGGCTTAACTTCTGTCTCTGCGAACTGTTTGAAAAGATCGCGAGCCATCTCATGTTTCTGATCTAAAGTGAAATCCATGATTTATTCTCCTTGATTTTGATTTTATTTTAATCTCATTTATTTTAAAACCACGGATTGCTTCGCAATCCTACGCAACCTCGCAATCCGCCAAACATGGCTACTTGCTCGGTTCCGTTAACGTCTCAAGAGAAAACACATATTGGTAAGCAAGCTTCCCATATGTATTTTCTCTGAGACTGGTTTTATACGCTGCTACATTGCATCAACAGGTGTCTTTGTGCGGTCTGCATTGTATACGTAGAATCCTTTTCCGCTCTTAACACCTAGGTTTCCACCTCTTACCATCTTGCGGATGAGTGGACATGCACGGTATTTGCTGTCACCTGTCTCATTGTAAAGAACATCCATGATAGCCAGGCAGATATCAAGTCCTACGAAATCTCCTAACTCTAATGGTCCCATTGGATGGTTAGCACCAAGCTTCATAGCTGCATCGATACCAGCGATGTCTGAAACACCTTCCATCTTGATGAAAGCAGCTTCGTTGATCATTGGGATAAGGATACGGTTTACTACGAACCCTGCTGCCTCGTTAACCTGTACTGGAGTCTTTCCGATCTCCTCAGAGATTCGCTTGATAGCCTCCACTGTCTCAGCAGGTGTGTTAACACCAGCAATAACCTCTACTAATTTCATACGATCAGCAGGGTTGAAGAAGTGCATACCGATCATTGGACGAGTAAGTCCGTTTCCGATCTCTGTGATTGAAAGTGATGATGTATTTGAAGCGAAAATACACTCTGGTTTAGCGATCTTGTCTAACTCAGCGAATGTAGTTTTTTTAACCTGCATATCCTCGAAAGCAGCCTCAACGATGAGATCACAGTCTTTGCAAAGATCCTCTTTTAAACCAGGAGTGATCTTGGCAAGAATTCCGTCAACCTTCTCCTGTGTCATTTTCTCTTTTGCTACAAGTCTTGCATATCCTTTAGCAATCTTGTCTTTTCCGCCATCTGCCCATTCCTGTTTGATGTCGCAGAGTGCTACTTCATATCCGTCTACCTGTGCGAATGCTTTTGCGATTCCCTGGCCCATTGTACCAGCACCGATAACTCCAACCT
The DNA here is from genome assembly GCA_963586665.1 of Acutalibacteraceae bacterium. GTDB lineage: Bacteria > Bacillota > Clostridia > Lachnospirales > Lachnospiraceae > Roseburia. The sequence goes on along the minus strand of CAVABC010000010.1, from coordinate 45,558 downwards.
TCATTTTAAATCCTCCTAAATATGTCATAATGCAAAGCCTGTATCACAAGCCGCATGATGATGTGATCATTTATAATATGATATGTAATGTCGGTTCACATTACAAGGGATGCTTCTGCATCCCCTATATATAGTATTGGCAAAGAAAATTAGTATTTCTCAACGATAGTAGAACATCCCATTCCACCACCGATGCAAAGTGTTGCAAGACCTCTGTTTGCACCTGTCTTTTTCATCTCATGTAATAATGTAACGAGGATACGGCATCCTGAAGCTCCAACCGGATGTCCAAGAGCGATTGCTCCACCGTTTACATTTACTTTACTCATATCGAAACCAAGGTCTCTTGCTACAGCGATTGACTGTGCAGCGAATGCCTCGTTTGCCTCGATAAGATCGAAATCGTTAATTGTAAGTCCTGTCTTAGCAAGAACTTTCTTTGTAGAAGCTACTGGTCCAACACCCATGATCTCTGGCTCAACTCCACCGAGTGCTCCAGCTACCCATGTAGCCATTGGTGTAACACCAAGCTCTTTAGCTTTCTCTTCGCTCATTACAACTACTGCTGCTGCACCATCGTTGATACCTGATGCGTTACCAGCTGTAACAAGTCCGCCCTCTTTACCAGAGCAGCAACGTAATTTAGAAAGTGACTCAGCTGTTGTTCCAGCACGTGGTCCCTCATCTTTTGTAAACTCAACGATCTCTTTCTTAACCTTAACTGGTACAGGAACGATCTCCTCGTCGAATTTGCCTGCTGCGATAGCAGCTTCACATTTCTGCTGTGAATTTGCTGAGAACTCATCTAACTCTTCACGAGTAATGCCGTATTTATCACATACGTTCTCTGCTGTGATCATCATATGATAGTGGTTGAATGCATCTGTAAGAGCATCATTTACCATTGTATCAATGATCGTTGCATTGTTCATTCTGTATCCGAAACGAGCCTTTGTCATAGCGTAAGGAGCCATTGACATGTTCTCCATACCACCGGCAACAACGATATCAGCCTCACCAGCCATGATCATTGTAGCAGCATCGTTTACACATTTAAGACCTGATCCACAAACTACGTTGATTGTGATTGCAGGAACCTCGATTGGAAGACCTGCTTTGATAGAAGCCTGACGTGCAACGTTCTGTCCCTGAGCAGCCTGGATTACACAACCCATTTTAACTTCGTCAACTAACTCCGGAGCTACACCTGCACGGTTTAAAGCCTCTTTGATTACGATTGCACCTAAATCTGCGGCTGGAGTATTGCTTAATGCTCCGCCCATTTTACCGATTGCTGTACGGCAAGCACTTGCGATTACAACTTTCTTTGCCATTATATTATCTCCTTTAAATTGTATTGCACATTTGTGCTGTTAATTTTTTAACAAAGTCATTGTACCACAATCAATTTAAAAAATCAATTGCTTTTGTTTATTATTTGTCTTATTTTTGTTAAAAAAGTTACATTATGTATATTTCTGACGTGCATCATAACCTGTCCTATACGCATAAAAATCCCCCACTGCTTTTATACAATGGGGGATCTGTTATTTTTTATATATTTGTAACTGCTTAAATATCAGATTTATTAGATATTCTTTACTGTTGCGATATCAACAGGTGTCTTCTTATCTGAAGCTGTCTCAAGTGCATGTGCGAGTGCGTTTGCAGTATCCATTGCTGTGATACAGTAAACACCTGTCTCGATGGCATTTCTTCTGATAAGGAATCCGTCCCTGCTCTTATCTCCGTTACCCTGTGTAGGTGTATCGATGACAAGGTCGATCTTGTGTCCGAGGATAAGATCCATAACGTTTGGTGACTCCTGAGAGATCTTGTTTACGCGCAGTGCATTAACCCCGTGCTCCTGTAAGTATTTTGCAGTGCTTCTTGTAGCGTAGATCTTGTATCCGAGCTTTTCGAAACGCCTTGCAACATCTACTGCCTCAGGCTTATCCGCATCCTTTACAGTCATGATCATCTGCTTGTACTTAGGAAGCTCAACTCCCGCTCCCTGGAATGCCTTGTAAAGTGCACCGTTAAATGTCTTGTCGATTCCAAGACACTCTCCTGTCGACTTCATCTCAGGTCCGAGTGAGATCTCAGCTCCGCGGAGTTTCTCGAATGAGAATACAGGCATCTTGATAGCGATATAATCTGCAACAGGTGCAAGTCCAGGCTCATAGCCCATTCCTCTTATAGTCTCCCCCATGATGATCCTTGCGGCAAGATCTACGATCGGAATACCTGTAACCTTGCTGATATAAGGAACTGTTCTTGATGAACGTGGGTTTACCTCGATAACATATATATCATCATCCATATCGATGAACTGGATGTTGATCATTCCAACTACGTGAAGAGCCTGTGCAAGTCTCTTTGTATACTCAACGAGTGTCTCTTTTGCCTTCTCGCTGATGGTATGTGCAGGATAAACTGAGATTGAATCTCCTGAGTGTACACCGGTACGCTCGATATGCTCCATGATACCCGGGATAAGAATGTCTGTTCCATCACAGATCGCATCAACCTCTATCTCTTTACCCATGAGATATTTATCAACGAGGATCGGATGATCCTGTGCGATAGTATTGATGATTCCGATGAATTCCTCGATCTCGTCATCATTCCAGGCTATCTTCATACCCTGTCCACCGAGTACGTAGGAAGGACGTACAAGTACCGGATATCCTAATCTGTGTGCTACCTCTTTAGCCTCCTCGGCTGTAAATACTGTACCACCTGCGGCTCTTGGGATACCTGTCTTTTCAAGGATCTCATCGAAAAGCTCTCTGTCCTCGGCTGCATCTACATCCTCAGCCTTTGTTCCAAGGATCTTAACGCCCATCTTCATAAGTGCCTCTGTAAGCTTGATGGCTGTCTGTCCACCGAACTGTACTACAGCTCCGTCAGGCTTCTCGATATTTACGATGCTCTCAACATCTTCTGCTGTAAGCGGCTCAAAGTAGAGCTTGTCAGCTATATCAAAGTCTGTTGAAACTGTCTCAGGGTTGTTGTTGACGATGATAGTCTCCCATCCCTCTTTTGCAAATGCCCAGGTACAGTGTACTGAACAGTAATCGAACTCAACACCCTGTCCGATACGGATAGGTCCTGATCCGAGTACGAGTACCTTTTTCTGAGGATTGGTCTCAGCTGCCTCATTTTCGCTGCCGAATACTGAGTAGTAATATGGTGTCTCTGCTGCGAACTCTGCCGCACAGGTATCAACCATCTTGTAGGCTGCCACGATGCCGTTGTCATAACGCATCTTCTTGATGTCAGCCTCATCTATATCTGTAAGCTGTGAAATAACATTGTCAGGGAACTCTATACGTTTTGCCTCTTTTAACAGATCAACCGTAAGCTCCTCTGTCTTAAGACGCTGCTCCATCTCAATGAGGATAGCGATCTTGTCTATAAACCATTTGTCGATCTTTGTGATCTCATGGATATGGTCATATTTTACTCCACGACGGAGTGCCTCTGCGATAACCCAGATTCTTCTGTCATCTACGACTGCAAGCTGTTTCTCAAGCTCATCATCTGTAAGACCTGTAAAGTCATAAGACATAAGTGAGTCAACGTGCTGCTCGAGAGATCTGATAGCTTTCATAAGTGCTCCCTCGAAATTGTCACAGATGCTCATTACCTCTCCTGTAGCCTTCATCTGTGTGGTAAGTGTTCTCTTTGCTGTGAGGAACTTATCAAACGGAAGTCTTGGGATCTTTACTACGCAGTAATCAAGCATTGGCTCGAAACTTGCGTATGTCTTCTGTGTGATGGCATTCTTGACCTCGTCAAGATGATATCCGAGTGCGATCTTGGCTGTAACCTTTGCGATAGGGTATCCTGTTGCCTTTGACGCGAGTGCTGATGAACGTGAAACTCGTGGGTTTACCTCGATAACACAGTACTCGAAAGAATCAGGATTGAGTGCGTACTGTACGTTACATCCACCTGTGATCTGAAGCTCGTTTATGATATTGAGTGCAGAGCTACGAAGCATCTGGTACTCTTTATCTCCAAGTGTCTGTGAAGGAGCAACTACGATAGAGTCTCCTGTATGCACACCGACAGGATCGATATTTTCCATATTACATACTGTAATGCAGTTTCCGTTCGCATCACGCATTACCTCGTACTCGATCTCTTTCCAGCCTGCGATACATCTCTCTACGAGTACCTCGCCAACACGTGAAAGACGAAGTCCGTTTGAAAGGATATCAACAAGTTCCTGCTCATCATGAGCGATTCCACCACCGGAACCACCGAGTGTAAATGCAGGACGGAGTACTACAGGGTATCCGATCTTATTTGTAAATTCGATACCATCCTGAATATTTTTAACAACCTGTGATGCTGCTATCGGCTCACCGATCTTCTCCATGGTATCCTTGAATGCCTGACGGTCCTCTGCCTTGAAAATCGTCTCGGCAGTTGTTCCGATAAGCTTTACTCCCTGCTCCTCGAGGAAACCACACTCTGCAAGCTCCATACCGAGGTTGAGTCCTGCCTGTCCACCGAGTGTAGGAAGAATGCTGTCAGGCTTTTCTTTTATGATGATCTCTTTTAATGACTCAAGTGTAAGTGGCTCTATATATACCTGATCTGCGATCTGCTTGTCAGTCATGATAGTAGCAGGGTTTGAGTTTACGAGACAAACCTCTACGCCCTCCTCCTTAAGAGAACGGCATGCCTGTGTTCCGGCATAATCAAACTCTGCGGCCTGTCCGATGACGATCGGACCTGAACCGATAACTAATACTTTTTTGATATCATTATTTCTTGGCATTACTGGTTACCTCCCATCATGTTAATAAAGCGGTCAAAAAGATATGCAGAATCCTGTGGTCCCGGGCATGCCTCCGGATGGAACTGAACTGTGAAAATGTTCTTTCCTACATATTTGAGTCCCTCATTTGTGCCATCGTTTACGTTTACAAATGCAGGCTCGGCTACCTTTGGATCGAGTTTGTCTGTATCAACCACATATCCATGGTTCTGGGAAGAAATGTATACACGACCTGTGGCAAGATCCTTTACAGGATGGTTTCCACCTCTGTGTCCGTATTTCATCTTGTGTGTATCTGCGCCTGTGGCAAGAGCCATAAGCTGATGTCCGAGGCAGATAGCAAAGATAGGTACATCGCTGTCATAAAGTTTTTTGATCTCTTTGATGATCTCAACGCACTCCTTTGGATCTCCCGGTCCGTTGGAAAGCATGATTCCGTCAGGATCTGCAGCAAGTATCTCTTCAGCGGTTGTGTGTGCAGGGTAAATTGTAACTTCACAGCCTCTTTCATTTAATGACTTTGCGATATTGTTCTTTGCACCAAAGTCCATAAGAGCGACTTTCTTACCTGATCCCTTTAAAATCTTTTTCTCAGAGCATGTTACTTTGTCAACGACATTGCCTGTTGTATATTCCTTGAGCTTTGGAATGATCTCATCGAGATCATAATTCTCATTTGTGGTAATCATGCCGTTCATCGTGCCCTTCTCACGTAAGATCTTTGTGAGTGCACGTGTGTCGATACCGGCAATTCCCGGAATATCATTGTCTTTTAAGAAATCCTGGATAGTTCCCTCGCAACGGAAGTTGCTTGGCATACGAGACAGCTCTCTTACTATATATCCATCCGGCCATGGCTTCTGTGACTCCATATCCGGTGTGATTCCGTAGTTTCCGATAAGTGGATAAGTCATTACAACAGCCTGTCCTGCATAGGAAGGATCTGTAAGTACCTCCAGATATCCTGTCATCGAAGTGTTGAAAACGATCTCGCTTATCACTTCCCTTGTTGAACCGATGCTGGTTCCAGTAAATACATTACCATCTTCAAGAATTAAAAATGCTTTCATCTTTACCCTGCCCTTTCATATGTAGTTGCAGCTAACCTACGTCTGCGCAAAAAAAAAGAGGGCATCTCTTTTTTTTCGTATGTGGTATATCTGCTTAAATTGTAAAAAGTGTATCATAGTGAAGCTAATTTTTCAACTGTTTTTTAGTACCAGATTATACCTATATCTGATAGCAGCTATTCCAGCCATATTTTATGGTGTGAGTGCAGCAATGACGGAATACAGCATGCCCGACACAAATACAACGCATGCAAAACCTGCTGATACACCAAAAAATACCTTGCGCGGTATGCTTTTGTGCTCATACTCCACCTGATTGATGCTGTTTGCCGCGAGCGGAATATACATATTATTTGGCATGCTGCCCTGATACAGTTCTATAAATCCTGCTTTCTTGAAATATCCTGCCGTGTATGCAGGGACTGCATTGACGGATACCTGTTGCAGCTTAAGCTCCATTCTCGCAAAGATCCTTGCCTTGCGAAGAAGCTTTTTGCCGATTCCTTTTTTAACGTACAAAGGATGCACATAAAGCATCGTGATATGTCCCTGTACCGTCATGGCACACATGCCGACAAGCATATCTCCCTCACATGCGCCCCACATAAAGAGCTGTCCCTGTACCGCCTCCGCACACAGACGTTCTTCATCTGCGTACTCATCAAAGAATGAGTGGATTTCGCCGCCCGGAAAATTACGCCTAATGGCTATCTCGTATACACCTTTGGCAAGCTCACATGCCTGCGGTATCTCTTCATTTGTAAGTCTTCGGATAATCATCAGATAGTCTCCTCCATTATTCTGTCCTTTAGACCACTGTATCTTTTCTGCTGTGAATTGTTCCTTATCATCTCGGAAAATGTCTCATCATTACCTACTATGGTAACACATTTCTTTGCTCTTGTAACTGCCGTATAGAGCAGATTTCTGTTCATGAGCATCCTCGGTCCGCTAAGCAGTGGGATAACAACTGCCGGGTACTCGCTTCCCTGTGATTTGTGGATCGTAACGGCATATGCCAGCTCAAGCTCATCGAGCATCTTAAACGGATACTCCACCTTTCTTCCCTCGTCAAAGGAAATGGTCATAGTCTCCGCAAAATCGTTTATCTCCTCGATGATACCTGTATCTCCGTTGAAAATACCCATACCTTTATCCACACAAAGTCCGTATTTTGTCCTGATTTCCCACTCAATCTGATAATTGTTCTTGATCTGCATGACCTTGTCACCCTCACGGAAGATCGTGCCCCGGTATTCTTTCTCGCGCTTGCTCTTGTCGGGCGGATTCATATATGCCTGTAATATGCCGTTTAAACGCTCTACTCCGAGAAGTCCCTTTCTCATAGGGGTAAGCACCTGTATATCGTACTCTGTCGCATCCACAAACTTCGGCAGCTTCTGTTTTATAAGCTGCAAAGTTACATTTATGATCTTGTCCGCATCATATCTTTTGAGGAAAAAGAAATCCATGCTCTTATTATCGAGAGAAACCGGCTCTCCGTTATTGATCTTGTGCGCATTTACTATGATATCGCTGGTACTCGCCTGACGGAAGATCTTTGTGAGTTTTACCGTGTGAAACACTTCTGAGTCTATTATATCCTTTAGCACACAGCCCGGGCCGACACTCGGAAGCTGGTTTACATCTCCAACAAGGATAAGTCTGGTTCCTGCCACAACAGCCTTTAAGAGCGAGTACATAAGAGAGATATCAACCATGGACATCTCATCTATTATAATAACATCCGTCTCTAGAGGATTTTGTTCATTTCTCTCAAAGCCTGCGGCACTGGTCTGATCCATGCCACCGTTTAGTTCAAGCATACGGTGAATGGTGCGGGCTTCATAGCCTGTAGTCTCACTCATTCTCTTTGCAGCCCTTCCCGTCGGTGCAGCAAGGAAAATGTCCATACCCTCAAGCTCGAAATATTTGATGATCGTATTTATCGTGGTAGTCTTTCCGGTTCCCGGTCCTCCTGTTATTATAAGAAGTCCGTTTCTGACCGCCTCTTTTACAGCCTCGACCTGATGTTCATCGAGATCCATCTTTGTCTTTTTCTCGATCTTTCGAAGAGCCGCCTCTATCTCTATATCCGGCACATCATAGGTCACGTCAAGCTGCTTTAACATGGCAGCCGTATTTGCCTCCATATAATAGAAAGTGTTGGCATAGATCTGTGTCACATCGTCCTTCTGCTGCATGACGATCTTCCTGTCCATGGCAAGATTCATATAATGAGCCTCTATGTGCTCCCCCTCTACACCAAGCAGATACTCCGCGCGCATTGTCAGCTCCTCCATCGGCAGATAGGTGTGTCCGTCCATGGCTGCCTGCTGCAGCACATACTGCATGCCGCTTCTTATTCTGAAATCCGAGTCTGTCTTGATACCAACTCTCGATGCGATCTCATCTGCTGTCTTAAATCCGACTCCCTCGATATCGTCTGCCATGCGGTAAGGATTTTCCTTTAACACGCTGTATATCTCTCCACCGTATTTATTATATATTTTCACAGCAAGATTCATATTGATACCGTACTGCTGTAAAAATATCATAGCCTCTCTTAAATCCTTCTTGGCATTGACCTGATCCGCTATCTCCATGGCTTTACGCTGGCTTATTCCCTTTACCTCTGCCAGACGCTCAGGCTCCTCCTCTATGATGCGGAAAGTGTCCTTCTTAAAACGTCGCACGATACGTGCCGCCAGTGCCAGACCTATACCGTGTATGGCTCCCGAGCCAAGATACCTTTCTATGGCTGTCTCATCCTCCGGCTCTTTCTGTTCGAAAGACTCCACCTTGAACTGTCTGCCGTAAGTCTGATGCTCCGTATACTCTCCATGAGCCTCTATATTTTCGCCCTCTGCTATATCCGAGAAAGTTCCCACGCAGGTAAGCTCCTCCTCATCCACTACAAGCACGAGCACTGTGTAGCCGTTTTCTGCATTTCTGTATATTATATGATCAACGTATCCTGTAACTGTTTCCGTTTCCACTTATTTTCTCCGTCGTTTCCTCATCTATTTGCTGTCTGCTATTATACATCATATTCTTCACATCTGTAAATAAAATAAACCCCTGATGTAGATCAGAGGTTTTTAAAAACTATAAATTGTAGTTGCGCTTCATCTGCTCATAAAGCTGCTGTGTGATATTTTCTCCTGCCGTATCAACGATCTCGTCACTGATCTTCTCTATGGCAGTGTCCATAAAATAATCCTTGTACTGTGACATTGAAGAATCCTCATCATCACTTGAAAGAGTCATGGAATCCTTCATCTCCTTGATGACCTGTTCCACGAAATATGACTCAAAATCCTTTATGGTGCTTTTGAGCTCATCCTCTGTGGAATCAGATGAGAGATAATTTACACTGTTTTTAAGTTTATCTGCTGTGGCGCTTGTGTTGTTAGAGCCTGCAAGCGATGTAAGCGAGCTTATATCCATACGCACTTTCCTTTCCAAGATGATTAGAACAGTTACTATCGTTTCAGATTGTTTGCTGTCTCAAGCATAGAGTCGGCTGTTGTGATAGCCTTTGAGTTGAGCTCATACGCACGCTGTGCCACGATAAGGTTTACCATCTCGTCTGCAACCTGCACGTTTGATCCCTCGAGGTATTTATTTACTACCCTGCTGCTCTTCAAGCCCGGATTTGCTGCCTCAAGCATTGGATTGCCTGAATTACCTGTTGCGGCAAGAAGGCTGGCTGACTGTTTCTGAAGTCCTGACGGATTGTTGAACTGGTATACCGCCATACGCTGGTTTAATGATACATACTCACCAGCCGCTGTAGTATATCCTACAGATCCGTCCTCTCCAAACGTCATCTTCTCGGCTGCAACACCGTTTGGCACTGCTATTATGTTGTTATTTGTATCGAGTACCGGATTGCCCTGTGAGTCTGTGAGGATAGTCTGGTTGTTACCGTACTGACTCCAGGTAAATGCACCGTTTCTGGTATAGTATACCTGATTGTCTGTTCCTCTTACTGCAAAAAATCCGTCTCCCTCAATAGCAAAATCCGTCTCTCTCTCTGTAGAGGTAAGTGCTCCCTGCGTATAGGTGGCTGTTGTAGCTGCCACTCTGGTACCGAGTCCCACCTGTGCTCCTACAGGCTTTGAATCTCCGTTTCCTGATGTGGAACGTGTCTGTATCGTCTGATATAAAAGAGACTTGAACTCTGTTCTTTCTCCCTTGAAACCTGTTGTATTTACATTAGAAAGATTGTTTGCAATCGTATCTACGTTTGTCTGCTCAGCACGCATACCTGTTGCTGCTGTATAAAGTGCTCTCATCATATGGCATCAATCTCCTTAAACTCTGCCTACGTTATTTACTGCCTTATCGAGTGTCTCATCAATAGATGTGATCACCTTCTGTCCTGCCTCGTAAGCACGCTGTATCGTGATCATATTGACCATCTCATTTACTACGTTTACGTTGGAAGTCTCAAGTGCTCCCTGTTCTATTTCGGCATTACTTGCGATAATATTACCTCCCGCAGTAAGATTGTAGAGATTTTCACCATATTTTTCGATATAGTCATAGTTATCCACATCAACGACACCGATCGTGCCGACAATCTGATTGCCCTGTGTAATGTAGCCGAGTGAATTGACCGAAAAATCGGTATTCGGATCGACACGCACCCAGTTTGCCTGACTGGCATCACCGTTTAATGCACCTGTGGCATTAAGCACATGATCACCGTCTGCTGTGACCAGATATCCATCGGTATTTACCTTGAAGGCTCCGTCACGGGTGTATTTTACACTTGTCTGTCCTGACTTGTCGATAAATTCAACGGCAAAGAAACCCTGCCCACCTATAGCAAGGTCTGTAGGGTTGTCCGTTACCTTGAAGCTGCCCTCTGTCCAGTCAGTGTAGGTCTCGCCAAGATGTACTCCGTATGTCATCTTGCCGAGTCCCTGTGGCAGTCCGTAATTTGATGTGTCTTTAATTTTAATGGCAAGTTCATCCTTGAAGGAATGGGATGTCGTGCCTTCTTTTTTAAATCCGTATGTATCTGAATTGGCGAGGTTGTTCGCAAGGACATCCATGCGCTTCATCTCGTTTACCATACCGGTATGAGCTGTATATAACCCTTTAACCATATTTTCTCCCGCTCTGGAAAAAGCTTAAAATCTCTTAAAGTCTGATTCTGTTTAATACGTTGATCTTCTGAGCTTTCTCAGCAAAATCTTTCTCTGCCATAGCTCCTGTAGTAAATCCGTATTCTCCGTCTACTACATTTTCGATATATTCTACTGTACCAAATGCTTTCTCTACATCGCTCTTTGGAGAGTCTGTTCTTACGAAGAAGCTGTTTATGCTGTCATCATAGCTTACAAGCTCAAGCTTCTCAGGCTTCCAGTCAATGTAGATATTTGTGTGCTGATGTCTTGTCATATCAACTACGTCTGCAACAACCGCACTTGCTGTAGGAAGCTTTCCTGCTCCACTACCGTAGAACATTGCATCTCCAAGAGCATTTCCGTGAAGGAATACTCCGTTGAATACCCCGTTTACCCCTGAAAGTGGGTGAGTTGCATCTATCATATATGGTGCAACAAGACATGTGTAGCTGTCTCCAACCTTGCGGCTTGATGCAAGGAGCTTTATTGCACGGTGCATAGCTTTTGCGTATTTGATATCTGTAGCTGTGATCTTTGTGATACCCTCACAGTGGATATCCTCGAAATCTACCTGCTGACCTGCTACAAGTGATGTGAGGATAGCGATCTTTCTGCAAGGATCGTGTCCCTCGATATCTGCTGTAGGATCTTTTTCTGCATATCCCTTGTCCTGAGCATCCTTTAATACTTCGTCAAAGTCAGCTCCCTCTTCTGTCATCTTTGTGAGCATGTAGTTGGTTGTTCCGTTTAAGATTCCTGTGATCTCCTCGATCTCATCTGCTGTGAGACATTTGTTGAGCGGTCTGATGATAGGTATTCCTCCACCTACACTCGCCTCAAACTGGAAGTTTACTCCATGATCTCTTGCAATTTTGATAAGCTCTGCGCCCCTTGCTGCAACGAGATTTTTGTTTGATGTAGCTACCTGCTTTCCTGCCTCAAGCATTGCCTTTACAAATGTAAATGCAGGCTCAACGCCTCCCATTGTCTCTACAACAATACCGATCTCAGGATCATCTACGATAGTCTGGTAATCGTGTACTATCTTGTCCTCGATAGGTGATCCCGGGAACTCACGAAGGTCAAGTACATATTTGACCTCGATAGGCTCTCCTGCTCTCTCTGCGATTTTGTCTTTGTTAATGTCTAATACTTCTACAACACCTGATCCGATGGTGCCGTAACCCATTACTGCAATCTTCATCTTGTTACTCCCTAGCTAAAATTTTAACGTAATGTATGCCCTTTAAGGACTCTATCTGTTTTGCCATGTCATCTATATCGTCTGACTCTGGAAATACATCCACTGACAATGTAAGTGAGGCAATGCCATTTACCGGTACACTCTGGTGTATGGTAAGGATATTGGCTTTTGCATCAGCCACAGATCTAAGTACAACCGACAGGATCCCCTGTTCGTCATCCATCTGTATGACCAGGTTTACTGTCTTTCCTTTACGGCCTTCGTAAAAAGGAAATATATCATCTTTGTATTTATAAAATGAACTTCTGCTTATGCCAACTTCCTCTGTTGCCTCCTGCACGGATTCAACCTTTCCCGAATCCAGCAATCTCTTTGCTTCAACTACTTTAAGCAATACTTCCGGCACGGCTTTTGCTTTTAAAACGAAGTAGTTTGTTTTATCCGTCATCTGGTTACCTCCAAAATGGCCGGTGTGTTTGTCACACGCCGACATTTGTCCTCGACTCAAAGATATTACCACAAAGATTATTTTATTGCAACACTTTTATGCTCTTGGCTTTCCGCAGTTACCGCAGAATTTGCCGGTATTTACCTGACCACATTCACAGGTCCATTCTGTCTTTGGTGCAGGCATCGGTTTTCCACACTCGCTGCAGAACTTTCCGGTGTTTGTTGCTCCACACTCGCAGGTCCATCCTGCTGCGTTTTCTGCAGGAGCTGCCGGTGCTGCGCCTGCTGCCATGCCCATACCTGCATTATTCATTCCGGCATTCTGGTTCTGTGCTGCCTGATTATTCTGTGCCATCTGTGTAAATCCGTTCATCATATTGCCCATGGTAGATACGCCCATGCCGACTCCCATAAAGCCCTGCATAGCTCCACCGCTGTTGCTTCCGGCATTTTTTACACCCTCTGACATATTCTTTACCATATATCCCTGGGCTATTGTAGGATCAGAGAGCATTGCGCCCTCGTTTCTTGTATTGATAAGCTCCTGAGACTTCTCATCATATGAAAGGCTTGCGATACCAACGCTCTGCACTTCCATACCACGCATCTGGTTCCATTCCTCGTCAAGACACTGTGCCATGTATTTTCCAAGCTGTGTAGCTTTGCTTGTGACAAAAGAAATTCTTGTGCCGTCTGCTGACATCTGGTTGATGGCAGACTGTAATGCCTCAAGGAACTCTGACATGTACTGCTCATTGATGTCTGTGATCTCGACTCTGTCCTTGTTCTTTGGAATAGCCTCAGCATAGAACTGGAGCGGATTTACGATCTTGATAGAGTATGTACCGTGTGCTCTTAAGAAAAGCTCTGCATTGTAAAATGTATCAAAATAGTTGATAGGATTTCTTGTGCCGAACTTGATGCCCTTGATCTCCTGAAGGTTGATATAGTATACCTTCTGGTTCTGTGGTGTCTGTCCGCCAAACTTAACACGGTTAAATGTCTCTTTTAACGAATCACCGAACTGTCCGTTGAAAAGTGATGGCATTGATGAATTGCTGACCTGATAGTACCCCGGCTCTGCCGTATAATCTACGATTTTTCCTCCGTCAACAAGAATCATAAACTGATTGTCATAAACGTGGACAATAGATCCGTTTGAGACTATATTGTCCGAACCTTTTCTGTTCTGACCACGATTTACAAGCACTCCTCGTGCATAGACGGTCTGGTCCCCGATATTATCCGGCTCGATAACCTCCTGCCAGGTATCCGCAAGACCTCCTCCGATTGCCTGTTTTACAGCTTTAATAATTCCCATTTTCTTCCTCCTTAAATATGATTGTAATCAACCTCGTAAAAATTATGTAGTGACCACACTTTTATATTGATAGATTCGACTGCCGAACCACAATATTCGCATCTTTTTGCTCCAAGATTGGTAATAGGAGCACCACAGTTCGGACATGTCGTTCCAACTGCATTTCCTGCACCGGCAATATCAGGATTCTGAATATACACAAGCTCCATATTGTACTTGGTCTGCTTCATATATTCCTTGTCTCCGCTTATTACTTTGCCGTCCTTTGTCTTATAATAGTAATATCCCACGGCACTTTGTATGCTTACGATACATTTGCCATCCCTTTTTACATAGTTGGATATTTCTGTCTGATAAATATGTACATTGTCATAATGCTCACGTACATCTGCCGCCTCGTTCATCTCTATGCGGCCTCTTACCTTTTCTTTTAACTCGTCGGATGCCTGACAATCCACCAGGGATACGTCATTTGACGATATTGCGATAAGTGCTGATGCCAGTATTCTTTCTGCCATCCCCTTAAACTGTTCCCACATAAATTCCGGGAAATCCCTTTTTATCTGCGGTTCCATAAGCCTTGTCATACCCGATACGGATTTGGGTGTCTCAGAGACATCTTCCATGACACGGTTTATACCCTCGACTATATCGGGTGTGCCAAATAACTGTTTCGAAACATTTCGTACCTTATACCACACTGTGGCGGCTCCTGCTGCTATAACGATCAGAACCACAGCAGCGATAATTAATCCCACGTTTTTCTCCTCTCATATCAATCTGCGGACTGCTGTGACGTTGCGATCCATTTCAGGTATCCGTTTATAAATAAATCTATATTTCCATCCAGCACTGCGTCCGCATTGCCTGTCTCGACTTCTGTCCTGTGGTCTTTTACCATGGTGTACGGTTGCAGCACATATGACCTTATCTGGCTGCCCCAGCCGATATCGGAAACCTCGCCTCTGATACCTGCTGCTTTTGCTGCATTTTCTTCCTGCTTTAACATATAAAGCTTTGCCTTTAACATCTGCATGGCTTTATCCTTATTCATATGCTGTGAACGCTCGTTCTGACACTGTACCACGATTCCTGTAGGAAAATGTGTGATACGGATGGCTGAGGATGTCTTGTTGATATGCTGTCCACCGGCACCGCTCGAACGGTAAGTATCTATCCTGATATCCTCGTCCTTTATCTCTACATCGAGATCTTCCTCGATATCCGGCATGACATCGCAGGACACAAAGGATGTCTGTCGCTTTCCTGCCGCATTAAACGGTGATATACGTACCAGACGGTGAACTCCCTTTTCGGATTTAAGATATCCGTAGGCATTCTCTCCGTTTACCTGGAAAGTGATCGACTTGATACCTGCCTCATCTCCATCGAGTGAGTCCAACACCTCAAGAGTGTAGCCCTTTTTGTCACACCATCTCGAATACATACGGAAAAGCATTGCCGCCCAGTCGCACGACTCCGTGCCACCGGCTCCTGCATTGAGCCTTAATATGGCATTACACCTGTCATATTCTCCAGACAGAAGTGTCTTCATCCTTATATCATCGTAGGTACTCTCAAAATCATCGAGCATCTGCTGTATCTCAGGTATGAGTGACTCGTCATTCTCCTCATATCCCATCTCTATCATAGTCTCGATATCATCGTACTGCTGTGCAAGCTGGGCGTATGTGGCAACATCGTCCTTCATACTTTTTAATTCCTTCATCTTCGCCTGTGATTTCTCAGGATCATCCCAAAAATCAGGGGCTTCCATTTCTCTTTCTAATTCCTGGATCTTTTGCTCTTTATCAGCCAGGTCAAAGTGAATCCCTCACTTCCTGTAGCGGGGCTTTGTAGCCGGTGAGTGTCGCTTTAAAATTGTCTAACTCTACCACAGAATCACCTCTTTCTTTATTTCAAATTCATACTGCTAATATATCAATTATACTGATTAAATACGAAAACTGCAACTAAATCTTATTCATCCGTGATCGTATGCTAATTATTATCAAAATAAAAAGCATCATGATAATTCCACCCGACGTATCTATGAGCACATCCGTAAATCGTCCTGCACGGCCGGGCACGAAAAGCTGGTGGAATTCATCGGTACAGGCATAGAGAAAAGTTATGCCTATAGGAAAAATATATTTCTTTTTGTCTTTGCGAGATATAAATATGCCAAATCCGAGCAAAGTGAGAAATGCATATTCACTCATGTGCGCTGCCTTTCTGACCGGATAATCTATAAGATGAGCTTTTTCAAGCTTCTCTGTCTCATCCCAGTGCTGTGCCGTTACGGTATTTACAATAGAAATTAAGCGATAGCTTACACCACCGCTTAATTCCGAAGATTCTGTGTCAGGCTGCGCTGAAAACATGAATATTACAACCATCCAGCATGCCGTAAGCACGCACATTATCTTCTCAAAGTTTTTCATTCATTACCTCAATCGCTTTCTGAAGCTGCACATCATACTGCATATCGTATTCCGCGTCCGCATCGCCTGTGTATTCATAGTCCACCTCTACATCAGGATCAATTCCTGTTCCATGGATATTGTTACCGTTTGGAGTGTAGTATTTTGATGTTGTGATTTTTACTGCATCTCCTTCAGACAGATTGAATATGGTCTGTACGATACCTTTTCCAAATGTAGTCTTCCCAACGAGTGTCGCATCTATGTATCCATCCTCGTTGTAGTCCTTCATGGCTCCTGCAAAAATCTCTGACGCGCTGGCACTGTTTTCATCCACAAGGACAACTATAGGACAGTCTATCTGCTCTCCGTCATCCTCTCCGTAAGTCTGCACATTGCCGTTTTTATCCTGTG
This sequence comes from Acutalibacteraceae bacterium, assembly GCA_963586665.1. Taxonomy (GTDB): domain Bacteria; phylum Bacillota; class Clostridia; order Lachnospirales; family Lachnospiraceae; genus Roseburia. The sequence continues at coordinate 28,740 of CAVABC010000010.1, read as the reverse complement.
TGTATACAACCGTTCCTGCCGGAAGATCTCCGACTGTCTCAGCAGGAAGCAGGCGGTCAACAATCTCTGTTACTGCCGTAAGAAGTCCTCCCGGATTGCCGCGCAGGTCAACTATAAGTCCTTTCATCCCCTGATTTTCAAGTCCGCTTAATATATCCTCAAACTGGCTTGCAGTATTTGTCTGGAACTCGCTTATCTGGATATATGCCACACCGTTGTCAAGCATCTTGCCCTCGACTGACGGAAGCTCCACATTTTTGCGCTCGACATCCACTGTAAATGTATCCTCGCTGTCATCTCTTCTGATCTCAAGGCGTACCGTAGTTCCTTCTTTTCCGCGGATCTTGTTTACCAGATCTGTAAGCTCCTCGGATGTAGCATCTATTCCGTCAACAGATACTATCTCATCTCCTTTTTTAAGTCCGGCCTCCTCGGATGGTGTGCCGCTGTATACCTTTGAAATTGTTACTTTCTTTGTGTCAGCATCCTGCTTTAATCCGGCACCGATACCATAATAGGTACCTGTTGTACTGATCTGCAGCTCTTTGTACTCATCCGCTGTATAGTAAACCGAATACGGATCGTCAAGCCCTTCCATCAGACCGTGTATCATGCTATCCTTTAAGCTGTCCGTGTCATAGTCCTCATAATAATACTCGTCTATGTAATTTGACAGCTCATCTATCTTACTTACTGTTTTATTATCGAGAACATTGCTGTTAGTCGCAACTGTCTGCACACTTCTACCCGATATCATGGAATACGCAAAAAGTACTACCAGACCGAGCACAAACGCTCCAAATACACCGGTTGCGATACCTGCTCCAAATCCGGCACCAAATCCCGGTTTCTTATGTTCATTCTGCTGCGGTGCCCCTGCCGGTTGAACCGACATCTGCCCTACGGGCATCTGTGTGTATGGATTTATATTGTTAGGATTGTTGAAATTGTTATCCATCTTTGTCTATTCCTTTCCTGTTTCTTCTATCAAAAAGAAACGACCTGTCTCCCGAAGGAGCCAGGCCGCATTGTATCTTATCATACTCTTAAATGCTTTCTTATCGTAAAACGGCTTCCCAGGAAACCAATTCCAACTCCAAGTACCAGTGCCACCGGCACGAGAGTAGAAAAGATCTCATGTGTAGAAACAAACGACATCATGCTGCCTATAAAGCTGAACTTATCTGCAATATATACACAGATCTTGCCATATAGAACTGCAAGAAGTCCAAGAGGTATGGCTGCTCCGATCAATCCGATCAGAATACCCTCTACCACGAATGGAGATCTGACCAGAAAATCAGTAGCTCCTATGAGCTTCATGATTCCTATCTCTTCTTTTCTGACTGCGATACCGGTCGTAACCGTATTGCTTATAAGAAATACCGCAACGCATAAAAGGATAAGGATGATACCTCCCGAAACATAGCTTATGAGCTTGTTGAGATCTGTAAGGGTATTTGCCACATCCTGTGACTGGTTTACTTTTCTTACACCATCCAGTCCGTTTATATAATTGACAAGTGTCTGCTGCATTGATACATCGCCAAGATATACCTGTAAGTTTGCGGAATTGCTGAGTGGATTGTCATCCCCGAAGGAAGCTGCCGCATCATCATAGCCTTCAAAATATTCCTTCTGATAATCAGACCAGGCTTCTGCTGCAGACTGGTAATCAACCTTGCTTACCTCTGCCCTTTTTTCTATCAGTGCCTGATCAGCCTTTATCGTATCCTCTGTCGTACCTTCTTCGAAAAATACAGTAACTGCAACACCCTGCTCGGCTTTTTTTACCATGCCTGAGAAGTTAGTCACAACAATATAAAACAGACCGAACATAAAAATACAGGCTGCCATAGTTGCTATGGATGCCAGCGAAAACATCTTATTTCTGAAAATATTTTTAAATCCCTGCTTGATAGAATAAAATAATGTATTAATCTTCATCTTCATCACCATCCTTGCTGTCAGCAACAACAAGTCCTTTCTTTATGGTGATGACACGCTTTTTCATTACCTTTACTATCTCAAGGTTGTGGGTAACTACGATGACCGTAGTGCCTCTCTCATTAATCTCCTCAAGCAGCTTCATGATCTCCCAGGCATTGTTGTTGTCGAGGTTTCCTGTAGGCTCATCGGCAAGCAGCATGCTCGGTTCATTTATCAGAGCTCTTGCTATCGCAACTCTCTGCTGTTCTCCACCTGAAAGTTCTTTAGGCTTCGACTTGTATTTGGCTGCAAGTCCTACCATTGAAAGCATCTTTGGAACTTTTTTCTTTATCGTAGCTGTGGATGCACCGATGACTTTAAGTGCAAATGCCACGTTCTCATAAACATTTCTATCCTTTAATAATCTGAAGTCCTGAAAAACGACTCCTACGTTTCTTCTGTATTTAGGTATCTGTTTGCGACGCACACGCGCCAGATCCCTTCCATCAACAGTAATTGTTCCTTCCGTAGGCTCAAGTTCTTTGAGCAATAACTTGATAAGAGTGGATTTACCTGATCCGCTGTCTCCTACCACGAAAACAAACTCTCCGTCATCAATCTCAAGATTGACATCGTTGAGAGCAGGTATACCTGCTGAATATGCCTTACTGACATGTTCAAGTTTAATCATTACTTTCTCCTTAATAGTCCATTGATTCCATATATTTCATGTATTTGACTACCATAAGGGCAATCTTAAATGTGATGGCATCCTCGAACACTCTAAGGTCCAACCCTGTACTTTTCTGAAGCTTGTCCAATCTATATACAAGAGTATTTCTGTGAATGTAGAGCTGTCTTGAAGTCTCTGATACATTCAGACTGTTTTCAAAAAACTTATTTATAGTAGATAATATTTCCTCATCAAAGTCGTCCGGTGATTTGCCACCAAAAATCTCTTTGATAAACATCTTGCAAAGAGGAATCGGAAGCTGATAAATAAGACGTCCTATTCCTAACTGTGAATATGCTATGATATTCTGCTCCTCAAAGAAAATCTTACCGACATCGAGTGCCATTCTGGCCTCTTTGTACGAACGAGATACCTCTTTTAACTCATTTATAACAGTACCATATGCAATATGAACCCCGTTTGCCTCGGATCTGAAAAGATTAAGTATTACCTCTGCTGTCTTACGAAGATCGTCATATGTCTCATTGTCTGCAAGTTCTTTTACGACAATTATATTCTTCTCATCGACTGCTGTAACAAAATCCTTTGATTTTCCACCAAAAAGCCCTCTGATCTTCTCAAGCTCGTTGCCGTCCTTTTCCCTGTTGGTCTCAATAATGAATACCACACGTCTTACTTCGATATCTATATGAAGCTTCTTTGCACGGTTATATATATCAACCAGAAGAAGGTTATCCAGAAGCAGGTTCTTAATAAAGTTGTCCTTATCAAATCTCTCCTTGTATGCAACAAGAAGATTTTGTATCTGGAAGCTTGCGATTTTTCCTATCATATATACGTCTTCACTGTCACCGTATGCCAAAAGCACATACTCTAACTGGTGATCGTCAAAAACTTTAAAAAACTGACATCCGTTTATTACCTGACTGTCTGCCGGTGAAGTAACAAATGCCTGTGCCGGTTCTATAAAGGATTCTGCATTTGGGAATGTAGTAGCAAGGGTCTTGCCCTCTACGTCGATAACGCAAAGATCTGTCCTTGTTATTCCTTTAAGACCATCAATTGTATTCTGAAGTATCTGATTGGAAATCATATTTGTTCTCCTTCTCCCCTTTTTGTAACTGCATGTTGCCATCGCAGCCACATTTTTTACTTATTGCATAAATACTTGCTATCATTTTAATACATTCGCACAAAAAAATAAAGAGGAAATGTGCAATTTTTACACATTTCCTCTTATATTTTCTTTTAATGTTATACGAATTAACTATATAAAGCTATGATTCCTGTTGATATTCCTGAAATCCTTCTCCTAAAACCTCTCTTACATCACTTACAATGACAAAAGCATTCGGGTCGATCTCTGTTACAATTTCCTCAACCTCAACTATCTCACGTCTTGAGACAACGCAGTAAAGCACCAGCTTATCCTGTCCGGTATACATGCCTCTGGCAGACATTCCTGTCACACCGCGGTCTATATCGTGCATGATCCGATCCGCGATCTCCTTGTGATGATCAGTGATGATGTATGCGGCTTTTGAATACTTGAAACCTTCAAGTATTGCATCTGATACCTTTGTGGTAACAAATATCGCGATCATTGCATACATTGTTGCCCTAAGCCCATACTGAAAAAGTCCAAGGCACACGATAAGTCCATCCAGTATCTGCATTATCTGCACAACAGAGTAATGCTTTATCGCTTTCTTGTGGATAAGGCATGCCACCATCTCCGTTCCTCCGGTTGTCGCATGTCCTCTTAAGATGATACCCATTCCGGTTCCTGAGAAAAGCGCGCCAAATACCGCTGCCAGAAGCATATCTCCTCTTGCCAGATCAACCGGTGGGATAATATACAGCCATGCAGAGAGCATTGCCGTGCCAAACAGTGTACGTCCGACAAACTTCCGCCCCATAATGATGTATGACAGAATAAATACCGGTATATTAAGCACCGCATTAGTAAGCCAGAGTGGGATACCTCCCGGAATAACCGCAGCCGATGCCGTTTTTATGACGATTGCAAGACCTGTAAATCCTCCTGTGACAAGTCCGATCGGATCATAAAAATTCTGTATCGATATGGCTAGTATTCCTGTTCCGATTATAACCATTATATAAGACACCAGTGGTGTCTGCTTTTTAAAAAATTCCATTGCTATTTTTCTTCCTGATTTTCATAATTATTGATAATTCGCGCAAGTCGCTTTACATCGAGCATTTTTCTTATCTTTCCGATAACTCCCGGCTTTTTATCCATAAATTTATTGTTTCCTATTCCATACCAAAGATTCGTAGATAATTTATCTTTATTGTGTAATAGAAAAACTTCCTGCATAGGCGACGGAAGAAATGAAACAACCACATCCGGTGATGCAATATTTATTTCATTGACAAGAGCTTCAGCGGTGCTCTCAGACTCATCTAACACTCCGCTTCCTTTTATCTCGAGCTTGTCAAAGAGTTCTCTTAAGAACCCTGCTGCCTCTTCGACTGTCGGCCTTGAATCACCAAGTACGAAAACAGTCCGGTGATTTCTCTCAAGTCTCTTAAACAGTTCATAGAAAAAATCGTGATCTTCTATCTCGTGCTTCCGCTGCAACGTCTCCGCTGATGCTGCACTCAGTATGCCGGTTTCTGCAATAACCGTGTAGTCAAGAACCCCTATAGCCTGTTTGACATCTTCATCTGCCGCAGCAATATGAAGCGTGTCCATATTTATCTCCTCTATTGTTGTAAAGTTTCTTTCCGACATACATCTGTCAATTTTCATGATCATCTCACGGACTGTGTAATTGTCCAGCTGTAAACCTGCAATATCTATCTTTTTAATCATACCAAGAAGTATAGCAAAATAGCTTCGCTTTAGCAACTCCTTTGAGAGTTGTCCGACAATTATAAAGATTTTCATTTGCTTTTTTACAATTAAAAAGTCAATATATTTTGTAAAATTTTGTCATTTTAGTGCAACTTTATCAGAACTTTACAAAACGGTTGTTCGCATTTTAGTCCACTAAAATTGTGGATAATGTGAATAACATCGTGTATAACTCATTTTTAGGGCACTTTTCGGTTTGATAATGTGGATAGTTATCAACATTTATCCCCAATAACTGTTTTATACCACTAACTTGCCCCATTTTTTTGTGCATTATGTATATTGTGATTAAAGGGCCAAAAGGTATCATCGATGCATGTAGTAATCTGGTTAATCACAAATATTTTATTTCAACGCGAAGAAATCCCCATCCATAGGATGGGGATCTCACTAAATTCTTATTAAATTGATATTAGAAAATTCTTCTTACTGCAAGAATTGTCTTGTAATCTGCCGGTGATGTATATTTGATACCGGTTGATGGATTACTTGCATGTACGATAGTGTTTCCACCGCAGTAGATAGCAACATGTCCGCTATAACAGATGATATCACCAGGCTGCATATCACCTACGCTTACACCGTATCCGACACTTCTCATAGCTGATGAGCTGTGTGGAAGGCTTACGCCAAACTGTGCATATACTGACATTACAAATCCAGAACAGTCTGTTCCGTTTGTAAGGCTTGATCCACCGTATACATATGGGTTTCCAACGAACTGTGATGCATAATTTACAACAGCCTGTCCGTTTGAACCGCTTGGTGCGCTGTAGCTCTTCTCTGATGAAGATGAGCTACTGCTTGATGAGCTTGAAGATTTAGATGATGATTTGCTTGAAGACTTTGAGCTGTTCTTTGCTGCTGCGGCTTCCTCAGCTTTTCTTGCTGCCTCTGCTGCTGCCTGACGCTCTGCTTCTTCTTTGGCAAGCCTTGCTGCCTCTTCCTCTTTTGACTCTGCATATGTGAACTCAGTATCGAGTGTCACATAATCTGTTGATACATATCCTGTACCATCCTCTGTAGATACGCCAACCCATCCCTCTGTAGACTCATCTACAACTGTAAGGTCGTCATCTGCAGCTACAAGTCCAAGTACCTCTGCATCTGTAGAAGTAGTTGTTCTTACTTTTAATGTCTCTGTATTGACTGTTGCCACGCGACGTCCTGCGCTCTGCACAAGTGCATCGTCTCCAACAACTACATATTCACTTTTAACATATCCTGTAACAGATCCTGATGTAATCTTGTACCATCCATTGTCTGTTGTCTCAAGTACTGTTCCTACTCCATTGTTGTATAGCTTTCCAAGTACTTCGCTTTCCTCATTAGCCTCTGCGCGGATATTTACGCAATCGCTAACCTGTGCAACCGCTGTGTCAGCATATGCTGATTTAACTGTCTCTGCGTCATTTTCTGCGACGTCAGTTTCTGTCTCGGATGTCTCATCACCTTTTAACATAACGTCTGTCAATTTAGATGTAACACCGGCTGTAAGAGTGTTGGATGAACCAACGATGTCTGATGTATAACTAGCTACTCCTGCAGTTGGTCCAGCTGCCTGTACCCCGTATGGCACTGATGAAAGAGCCATAAAACCTGTAAGTACTCCAGCTGTGAGTTTCACATAATTTACTTTCATTTTACCCTCCATTGTATGAATCTGTAACAATTATTACGAATTTGTTACAAATATTACTTTGTCATTATAACAAAGCGACATATATATGTCAATGATTTCTTATTGTTTTATTAAGATTTACGTGATATTATTAAGATACCTTAGAAATGTTACAAATTTGTGAGGAGGAATGACCATGGAAGTTGGAGCAGTAAATTCAGCTTTATCTGCAGTTTCAGCGGCTACACCGGGTACATATGTGCAGGCAGTCAGCATGGAGATGCTTGATAATGCACTCGAGCTTAACGATACGATGGCCCAGGGTACCATAAAGATGATGGAAAATTCTGTCACACCATACCTCGGAGGCAATATCGACGTATCCGTGTAGTATCGGGACACAACAACATTCATTGACATCAAAAGAACCGCCATGTGGGATATCGTTTCACATGGCGGTTCTCTTTATATAGTACATATACTATTTTGTTGCAATAGCCTCGATCTCAAGCATTACGTCCTTTGGAAGTCTGGCAACCTCTACACAGCTTCTTGCAGGGAAATCGCCCTCGAAGAATGTAGCGTAAACCTCATTGATCGCACCGAAATCATTCATCTCTTTGATGAACACTGTTGTCTTGATGACATTGTTCACGCTTGTTCCGGCTGCCTCGAGCAGGTTAGAAAGATTTGTAAGTGCCTGTTTTGCCTGTGCCTGTGAACCCTCCGGGATCTCTCCTGTCTCAGGTACTACAGGGATAACTCCTGATGTGTAAACAATTCCGTTTACCTCGATAGCCTGTGAGTATGGTCCGATCGCTGCCGGTGCTTTGTCTGTGCTTATTACTTTTTTCATAATAATATCCTTCTTTCTTATAATATTATGACCATAAGGTCTTTTTACCGATTAAGACGGATTTTTCCGTCAGTCAGATCTATTTTTCTTTCTTTATACAAGTGTCCTACCGCGCGTTTGAAAGCATTCTTGCTAAGTCCTGTTTCTCTTTTTATAACCTCCGGACTTGCCTTCTCCGAAAATGGAAGAACTCCCGCATATGAATCAAGAAGCTCTAATATTTTCTCTGCATCGGCATCCATCTGTATGTATGCTTTTTCCCTGAGCGTAAGATCGAGCTTTCCGTCTGATTTTACATCTGTAACTTTTGCTTCGATCACATCTCCAAGCTTAAGATATCCTGCATTCTCATGAACAGGTATCTTTGCTGAATACTTATCATCAATAGCAATAAATGTACCGAAATTATCGCTGAAATCGTATACACGCCCCGATACAGTATCATCCTTTTTGTAAGGTGAATCTGTGGAAAGCATATGATAAATGCCCTTTGTGCTGGCGCAGAGTCTTTCACTCTTATCTATATATAATGTAACGAGCAGTTCATCTCCTGCGCTTACTTTTCTGACCATTTCCTTGTATGGAAGAAACAGATCTTTTTCAAGTCCCCAGTCGAGGAATGCACCTATCTTTGTCACTTCCTTTACCGTAAGCACTGCAAGCCCTCCAAGTGTAAGTTTTGGCTCATGTGTGGTCGCGATAAGTCTGTCCCTTGAGTCCTTGTATATGAATACTTTTATCTTGTCTCCCGGCTTTGCCCCCTCAGGTATCTGTTTTGCAGGAAGCAGTACTCTTTCATCCGAATCTGCCGACTCCGATAAATAGATACCGAAATCTACTTTTTTTGTGTATATAAGCTCCTGATATTCTCCTAATCTCATGTGTTTCCGTCCTTTCCTGTTTAAAATTGTTTGTCAATCTGCCTGCTTTTTACTCAAAAAAGCAAGTACTGCGTATGGCTTTTTATCCTCATCCGCCAGAAGAACCGTCACCCTGTCGGCTGTCCGCTTTACATATGACACTATCGTATCACCAAGCTTAGCCTCCCTGCGGTACTCCACCCTAAGCTCTCCGAGCTTAAAATCCTCCGGCAGAAGCTTTTGTGCAAGCATAACGTATTTCTCGTTGTTCATGTGCTGGTTGCTGTCTATAAAAAACTGCGGTACAACTATCTCTCCGGCTCTTGTTACATCGTCAGGCACCGGGATTTTTCTTTCTGAGCAGACCATATCAAGTTTCGGCTCAAATCCATATGAATCCGGCATGATCTGCGGTATTTTTACAGGTCTGCCGCTTTGTGTATCGACAAGTACCCACACCGAATTGGCATATGCAAGCATATTGCCCTGCGCGTCTTCCAGTTTAAAATTTCTGTATCCATAAAAAGCTTTCATATTGTATGCCCAGGTCGATACTTTGACCTGATCGTTAAGATGTGGCATTTCCTCTATGCATATCTGCCATGAAGAAAGTACCCACGCTATATGATTTTCTGCCAGATAATCCACGCTCAGATCATGTGACTCCGAATGAAACACACTGCAATCCTGAAAATAATTCGTAAGTCCCGTAAGTGTCAGTCTGCAATCCGCATCCACTTCACTGTATCTGATCCTGCTGTCAAATGAAAAAGCCATGTCACAATCCCTCTACTCAATAAAATTAAAATAGCTCCTGATAAAACGGAATGCCTCATCCACTCCGTTTGACATCCACAGAGCAGAGCTTTTGTTTATAATGCTCTGGTATTCCTGTATAGTAATTGGTGTCTTCTTATGTGATCCAAGCTCTTCGATAAGGTTTAATATTCTCTCAAAATTCTTATTCATAATGCACCATCCCTTCTATACTAATATAACAAACACGTAACTGTTCAATATCACATATTTCTGTACTGAACAGTCACATAAACACTATAATTGTATCTCATATTGAGTTTTTGCACAAGAGCAAGCTTGCCTGCTTTTACCATATATGAAGTTAGTGTGTAATTGCCTATATGATAAAAAAATAGAGAGAACTTCTGAAGAAGAAGTTCTCTCTTTAGCTGGCCCACAAGGATTCGAACCTTGAAATGACGGAGTCAGAGTCCGTTGCCTTACCATTTGGCGATGGGCCAATGCGTTTCTCAACAAATGATATTATACATACATCGCCATATGGTGTCAAGCACTTTTTTCACATTTTTTCATATACTATTTTTACCTATACATTTTCGCATATATATTTTATAGTAAGCCATAATTCTCAATAACAGCTGGTACAGCGTACAAAAATCAACTGTACTGATAACACTGTGCTAGTTTTCAAACACCAGAACTTCTCCACCATACTCAGCAAATGTGATATCATCGCCCCCTTCAAGCTTTGCCGTGGCATTTGTCTGCTCGATGATGGTCTTTTCTATGCGCTCCTTATCGTCCATCGGAATAACTGCCTTTACCAGCACATCGGCAGCATATTCCGTATCCATCACCGTGATCTTCTCCTGTGCAAAAAGATACTGCAATTTGCCTATTCCGGTATAGTCCGTCCTTATAAAAAGGATTGTGCCGTCCTTCTTCTCAATGATCTCGCTGGCGGCAAGTCCCTGCTGCACTGCCTTCTGATAGGCTCTTACAAGCCCGCCCGTACCAAGCAGCACTCCTCCGAAATATCTCGTCACAACTACTGCCGCATTGTGGATTTCCTCTTTTAAAAGGACATCGAGCATCGGTCTGCCCGCTGTTCCTGCCGGCTCTCCATCATCCGAGCAGCGTGTCAGCTCCTGTCTTTTTCCTATTACAAATGCGCTGCAGTTATGCCTTGCATCCCAGTATTTCTTTTTTGTCTCATTTATAAAAGCTACCGCTTCCTCCTCTGTCTCCACAGGTTTTACCGTGGCGATAAATCTTGATTTTTTCTCTACTATTTCATCCTGACCGCCCTTGTATACCACGCGGCATCCGTTGCTGTTTTCTGACATATATCTTTTCCTTTTCTTCTCTGAACTTCCAATTTGCTATTTTATTGTGAGCCGCCCGGCATAAGGGACACCGCGAGTGGGGGATTGTTTACGGGGGAACTCGTTTCAAATTGCTAATTTGTCGGTGTCCCTTATGCCAGGCGGCTCTATCCCAAAAACACAAATTGGCAGTTCAATCATTTGTAATAAGTATATACGAAAACAAAAATTATGTAAATTGCATTTGCAGGTCAAGTTTGGTATAATTTAGTAAAGTGTGTAATTTTATGCACTCATGACAAACAAGATTTCAAATCTTTATAAGGAGGCCTATATATGAATTACGGCAAAAGTGCTACAATGCACCGGCTGGAGAAATATGATGCAAAAGGGACGAAGATTGCAAACAAAGTAAAGATCATAGTCCTTAAGATATTTCTCGTAGTGGTCATTGTCGCAGGTGCGGCCGGTATCAGTTCTGGAATCGGTATCATGTCAGGAATCATTGATTCTGCGCCCGATATCTCCACGATCGACGTTACTCCTACCGGCTATTCAACTACCGTTCTGGCATCCAATGGCGAACAGACCGCAACGCTCGTAGGTCAGGGAGCCAATCGACAGTATGTTACTATCGATGAAATTCCCGTGGATCTGCAGCATGCCTTTGTTGCCATAGAGGATGAGCGTTTTTACGAACACAACGGCATCGACCTGCATGGTATTGGAAGAGCTTTTGTATCAGGCTTATCAAAGGGCAGATTCAGCGAAGGTGCCAGTACTATCACCCAGCAGCTCATTAAGAACAATGTGCTTACAACCTGGACAAGTGAGACATCCTTTGTTGAAAAGCTTCAGCGAAAAATTCAGGAGCAGTATCTCGCCCTCGAGCTTGAAAAACAGGTCAATGATAAGGACTGGATTTTAGAGAATTATATGAATTCCGTCAATCTTGGAGCCAACACCCTCGGTGTACAGGCAGCATCCAAAAAGTACTTCAACAAGGATGTATCCGAGCTTACATTGTCCGAGTCAGCCGTTATCGCAGGTATCACACAGAACCCTTCAGGCTACAACCCTATCACGCATCCTGACAACAATGCCAAGCGTAGAAAAAAGGTTCTTACCAATATGAAGGATCAGGGTTATATTACACAGGCTCAGTATGATGAAGCGATGGCAGATGACGTATACTCAAGGATTGCCGAGTACAATTCAGGTGATGATTCAGGCTCTGTAAACTCTTACTTCGTGGATGCTCTCATCGATAATGTATTCGATGATCTTATCGAAGCGGGATACTCAGAGACAGAAGCCTACAAGATGATCTATCAGGGCGGTCTGACGATAAAGTCCACTCAGGATCTTAATATGCAGACCATATGTGATGAAGAGGCAAATGATCCTTCAAATTACCCTGCTGATGCCAAGTATTCATTCCAGCTTTCTTTTGAGGTCAAAAAGTCTGACGGTTCATTCACGACTTACACGAACCAGACTATGCTCTCATATTATAAGAAAGCCAAGAATAATGACGACTTTACCATAAACTACGGTAGTCCGGATGAATGTTATGCCGCAATTGCTCAGTATGAACAGGATGTATTGGAAGAGGGGGATACACTGGTCGAGGGTTCAGAATCCGTAAACATCACCTTAGAGCCACAGGTTGCCATGACCGTTATCGATCAAAGCACCGGTGAGGTAAAAGCTCTCGTAGGTGGACGCGGAGACAAATCCGGAAACCGTACCTGGAACCGCGCAACCGATACATGCAGACAGCCAGGATCTACTTTCAAGATAATCGGATGTTATGCAGCCGCTTTAGACAGCGGTGGAATGACACTTGCGACTGTTCAGGACGATGCACCTTTTACGGTAGGTTCAAAAACATTTAACAACTACGATCACAGCTATGGCGGATTTACATCTATCCGCTGGGCGATCACGAAGTCCATCAACATCGTTACAGTCAAGACTCTTCAGGAGATAGGAGTCGAGCTGGGATACAAATATGCTGAGGATTTCGGTATCACAACACTCACAGACGATGACAAGAGCCTTTCACTGGCACTCGGTGGTCTGACAAAGGGTGTTACAAACCTTGAGCTTACAGGTGCATATGCCACAATAGCAAACGGTGGAACCTATATGGAACCAAAATTCTATACACAGGTTCTTGATCACGATGGAAATGTGCTCCTCGACAAGAGCGAGACACAGACAACACGTACAGTACTCAAAGACACAACAGCATGGCTTTTAACAGATGCCATGAAGGATGTTATGACACAGGGTACAGGTACAAAAGCCTATTTCGGTGGCTCAATAGCCCAGGCCGGTAAATCAGGTACTACAACAAGTAACCGTGATGCACTCTGGGCAGGATACACACCTTACTACACATGCGTAGTGTGGGGTGGATATGATGACAACTCAAAACAGTCAGGTTCTCAGACCTCATATCCTAAGAACATATGGAAAGCTGCCATGAGCAGAATTCATGAAGGACTTGAGGCAAAGGATTTCACACAACCAAGTGGTATCACAAGTGCTGCGATATGCAGCAAATCGGGACTTCTTCCGATAGACGGTGTGTGTAACAATGATTCGAGAGGATCTATGGTAAAAACAGAATATTTCGACTCTTCAAATGTTCCAACAGACAGCTGCGATCACCATATCGCACTCGATATCTGTACCGACTCAGGTACTATCGCAAGTCTGTATTGTCCAAATGTCGAGTCAAGGGTATTTATGATAGGCGGTTCATCAGGCACTGCTGATAGTGAGTACATGATAGATGATACCTTCATGAACACGATATGTACTCTCCATGATGCAAGCTCATTGCTTGATAATCCGGTAGCCAATCCAGACGGAACCACACCGACTGATTCAACAAATCCTACTACACCAACCACACCGAATGGTACATCTTCCGGAGGTACAGGTGATACAGGAGGAAGCGGAACCACAGGCGGCAATACCGGTGACAGTGGATCAACCGGTGGAAATAGCGGTGGCTCTGCTGATACAGGAAAAGCTAATTAAAATTTCATATCACTAATTTACAGGAGTCACCGTGTGGCTCCTGTTTTTATGTAAAGTATGTGTCTGCTTCACACTTTCACGCGCGAACGGATAAAAAAGAAAAACCCTCAGAGCTTACGCCCTGAGGGTTTTCTGTTGATGTATATATGCTAAGGGGATTAGATATAATTTGCATTACTCTACATCCTGTAATGCCGCAATTCCTTCCTCGCCTGTACGAACCTTGACAACCTGTGCCACGTCGTAAACGAAGATTTTTCCGTCTCCGATATGTCCTGTATAAAGAGTTTTCTTAGCTGTCTCTATAACTTTCTCTACCGGAATCTTACCAACGATTACTTCAACCTTAACTTTTGGAAGTAATGTTGCATCTAGCTCAGCTCCACGGTATTTCTCTCCGGCTCCCTTCTGGATACCACAGCCCATTACCTGTGTTACTGTCATTCCTGTTACGCCAAGATCATTCATGGCCTTACGAAGCTTATCATAGCTTGTGAGCTTCGAAATAATAACAACTTTATGAATACCACTTGGTGATACTGAAGGTGCTGAAACAACAGGTACTGCTGCATCAACCTTTGCCTTTGATGCTGTCGCATACTCAGAGGCACCAAGATCTGTATTTTCATTGACATCCATTACATCACCCGATACATCCATGATAGCAAATCCTGCGTATGCTGATGGAAGACCATGCTCTGTTGGGTCAAGTCCGATAATTTCCTCTTCCTCTGAAACTCTAAGTCCGAGTGTAGCCTTGATAACAAGGAATACTATCGTAATTGTTACTGTTGTCCAGGCTGCTACAGAAACAAATCCTGTAAGCTGAAGTCCTAAAAGTTTGAAACCACCACCGTAGAATAATCCTACAATCTCATTTCCGTTTGCATCAGCTATCGAATATCCAGGTGCACTATTTGTTGCAAAAAGACCAACAGCAATTGTTCCCCAGATACCATTCATCATATGTACTGCAACTGCTCCAACAGGATCGTCAACTCTTAATACATAATCAAGAAGCCATACACCAAATACTACTAAAAGTCCAGCTACAGAACCAATAACGATGGCTCCGAATGCATCTGTTACATCACAACCTGCTGTGATAGCTACAAGACCAGCAAGTGATGCATTAAGACACATAGAAACATCAGGTTTGCCATATTTAAGCCATGTAAAAATCATACATACTACTGTTGCAAGTGCAGGTGCGATTGTTGTTGTTACAAAGATAGATCCAAGCTGATCTACTGACGTTGCTGCTGCACCATTAAATCCATACCAACCAAGCCAAAGAATAAATACTCCAAGCGCTCCAATTGTAATATTATGACCAGGTATAGCATTTACTTTTACAATATTGCCACTCTTATCCTTAGTAAACTTACCAATACGAGGTCCAAGTATTTTTGCTCCTACAAGAGCACTGATTCCACCTACCATGTGTATGGCACATGATCCGGCAAAATCATGGAATCCAAGCTGTGATAACCATCCACCGCCCCAGATCCAATGTGCCTCGATCGGGTAGATAAGTGCTGAGATAATTCCTGAGTATACACAATATGAAATAAATTTTGTTCTCTCAGCCATGGCTCCTGATACAATAGTTGCTGTTGTTGCACAGAAAACCAAGTTAAATACAAAGTTTGACCAGTCAAAATCTTTGTATGAGGTAAAGATGTCAAATCCCGGTTTTCCGATGAAACCAAGTACATCTTCTCCTAATAAAAGTGAGAAACCTATAAGTATGAATACAACTGTACCAATACAGAAATCCATAAGGTTTTTCATAAGGATGTTACCGGTATTCTTTGCTCTGGTAAAACCTGCTTCTACCATAGCAAAACCTGCCTGCATCCAGAATACTAATGCTGCTCCAATAAGGAACCAGACTCCGAAAATTACTCCACTAATCTCTTCTGTCATAGTTTTGTCCTCTCTTTCATTTTTTCATCTAATAAAAAAGGAGACACTTTACCAAAATCCACAGCTTCGTGGTTCTGCAAAATGTCTCCATTTTATCTGTATTATGTTGATCTGACTATATATTATGATATGAGGATCAAAAGGTATTTGCCTCTCATTTATATTTAGTCGCAAGTTGCGGTAATTATACCTCGAAGATAAGATCTCCGTATGATGGCATTGGCCACATCTCTTTGTCTACGATCATCTCAAGTTTGTCAACAGGTGCTCTAAGCTCATCCATTGCTGTCTTGATAACATCTCTGTAGTATACAGCCTGATCTCTGCCCTCTTCCATAGCTCCTGCCTTGTCAGTCTCATCAATAAGCTTTGCAAGTGCTACTTTTGTATCTGAAAGAAGTGCTGATGTCTCTGTAAGAAGCTCTGCCTGTACTGATACATCTGCATCTGCAACTGCACCCTTAACAGCACTTACTGACTGTGCAAGTGATGTAACATACTTGATAACTGCCGGAATGATCTGCTTTCCTGCGATATCGATCATAGCCTTTGCTTCGATATTGATAGTCTTAGCATATGTCTCGTACTCGATCTCTGCACGACTCTCAAGCTCTGTCTTTGTAAATACACCGAATTTTTCAAATGCTGAAACTGACTCCGGATCAACATATGCCGGAATTGCATCAACCATAGACTTGATATTTGGAAGTCCACGTTTTTCTGCCTCAGCTACCCATTCATCTGAGTATCCGTTGCCATTAAATACAATTCTCTGATGTGCAACTGCATAGTCCTTGATAAGATCATGTACAGCGAGGTCGAAATTATCTGCTTTCTCAAGTATATCGCATGCATCTGAGAATGCCTCCGCAACTATTGTGTTAAGTACGACATTTGGCTGTGCAACAGAATCCTGTGATCCAACCATACGGAATTCGAATTTGTTTCCTGTAAATGCAAATGGTGATGTACGGTTACGGTCTGTAGCATCTTTCATGAAATCAGGAATTGTCTTAACACCAGTCTCAAGCTTCTCGCCTTCTAAACTGTGTGTAGCTGTTCCTGTAGAGATAAGCTGGTTTAATACGTCGCCAAGCTGGTCTCCTAAGTATACTGAAAGGATTGCAGGTGGTGCCTCATTGGCTCCAAGTCTGTGATCATTTCCTACATCTGCTGCTGATGCACGAAGTAATGGTGCATGATCATCAATTGCCTTTAAGATACATGTAAGTACAAGTAAGAACTGGATATTCTCATGAGGTGTATCGCCTGGGTCAAGTAAGTTGATTCCATCATCTGTAGTAATTGACCAGTTGTTGTGCTTTCCAGAGCCGTTAACACCAGCGAAAGGCTTCTCATGGAGTAAGCACTGAAGTCCATGACGTCCTGCAACCTTTTTTAATGTCTCCATTGTAAGCTGGTTGTGATCTACAGCTACGTTACACTCTGCATAGATTGGTGCAAGCTCATGCTGTGCAGGTGCTACCTCATTGTGCTGTGTCTTTGCAGCTACACCGAGCTTCCAAAGTTCTTTATTTACATCTCTCATGTAAGCTGCGATTCTCTCTCTGATAGTTCCAAAGTAGTGATCATCCATCTCCTGTCCTTTTGGAGGCATAGCTCCGAAAAGTGTACGTCCTGTAAAGATAAGATCCTTTCTCTGTAAATATTTCTCACGATCTACGATGAAATACTCCTGCTCTGGTCCAACTGAAGGTGTAACCTTTGTTGATGTTGTATTTCCAAATAGTTTAAGAAGTCTAAGTGCCTGATCGTTAATCGCTTCCATTGATCTAAGAAGAGGTGTCTTCTGATCAAGAGCCTCTCCTGTGTATGAACAGAAGGCTGTTGGAATACAAAGTGTTGCGCCTGCTGCATCCTGTCTCACAAATGCAGGTGATGTACAATCCCAGGCTGTATATCCTCTTGCCTCGAATGTAGCTCGAAGACCACCTGATGGGAATGATGAAGCATCCGGCTCTCCTTTTATTAATTCTTTTCCTGAGAAGCTCATAAGCACTTTTCCGTTTGGCATTGGAGAAGTGATAAATGAATCATGTTTCTCGGCTGTAACTCCTGTAAGTGGCTGAAACCAGTGTGTGTAATGTGTTGCACCTTTCTCGATTGCCCACTCCTTCATCTCGTGTGCGATAACATCAGCAGTCTCGAGATCAAGCTCTTTTCCTTCATCCATAACTTCATGAAGTTTCTTGTAAACTTTCTTTGGAAGACGTGCCTGCATAACTGCATCGTTAAATACGTTCTCTCCAAAGATGTCTGCTACGTTGAAATATTCCTGTTCGCTCATATCGTACATCCTTTCTGTTCATCAATCCCCTTGAGTGAATTGTTATTTTCAAATAATGTCTGAACAAATGCTCAACATACATTGGACTTCTCTGTTCATTAAAAAAGAGGGCACTCCATCCATGTGGAACGCCCTCGTTCATTTCGCTTAACATTATTTCTGAAATTAAGATACTCCTTTGACGAGTAAAAATCAAGGTCTAATGTTAAAAAAGTTAAGTTTTATAAAAATTTACTACAAATCATAAAGTTTTTCTAAACCAGTATGTGCAATTTGCCTTTTGAATTATTCAGCTTTTCCAACTGATCCGAAAAGCTCCATTTTCTCTTTAACTGTTGCTTTGATTGCCTCAGCACCAGGAGCAAGAAGTTTACGAGGATCAAATCCTTTTCCTTCTAAGTCCTTACCAGCCTCGATGTATTTACGTGTTGCATCTGCGAATGATAACTGACACTCTGTGTTAACATTGATCTTTGATACTCCAAGAGAGATAGCTTTCTTGATCATATCAGCAGGGATACCTGTACCACCGTGAAGTACTAATGGCATCTCACCTGTCTTAGCCTGGATAGCATCAAGAGTCTCAAAGCTGAGTCCCTGCCAGTTCTCCGGGTATTTTCCATGGATGTTTCCGATTCCTGCTGCAAGCATATCTACACCAAGATCAGCGATTGTCTTGCACTCGTCTGGATCAGCGCACTCACCCATACCAACAACACCGTCTTCCTCACCACCGATAGAACCAACTTCACACTCGATAGAAAGTCCTAAGTTGTGAGCAACGTTTACTAACTCTGTAGATTTTGCAAGGTTCTCCTCGAATGGGTAATGAGAACCATCAAACATGATTGATGTGAAACCAGCTTTGATACATTTGTAGCATCCTTCGTATGTTCCATGATCTAAGTGAAGAGCTACAGGAACTGTGATTCCGAGTTCCTCATCCATTGCCTTAACCATAGCTGCTACTGTACCGAAACCTGTCATGTACTTTCCAGCTCCCTCAGATACACCAAGGATTACAGGGCTTCTAAGCTCCTCAGCTGTTAAAAGTACTGATTTTGTCCACTCAAGGTTGTTGATGTTGAACTGTCCTACTGCGTAATGTCCTTCTTTTGCTTTCTTAAGCATTTCTGTTGCAGATACTAACATAATTTTTCCTCCTGTTTATAAAAACTATAGTTATTATATTACATCTTATCCCAAAAATAAAGTTAAAAATTTAACACATAATCGTGATCTGTTTGTTCAGATTGCTGATAGTAAGGTCTGTGTGTGTGCCTCCGAACTCTCCGTCGAGTGTCCATGGCACCTCTTCCTCGCTCTCCACTTTAAGCTCGCTTGTCTTGAATGAGTAGATAAGCTCGTTGTCATTCTCCCTGTTGGTAAGCCCTACGAGTATCTTGTTAAGCTCGATAGGGTTCTTAGGCATTTTTATGAGAGTAACCTCAAAAAGTCCGTCATCGAGCAGCACGTCAGGACCTGAAATACCCTTAAAACCGCCTACGGAAAGTGAATTTGTCACCATGCCGTATATAAATTCATCCTCTATCGTCTCGCCATCGTGTGACACCTTCATCTTATAGGAAGTAATATCCATCAGATGCTTTGCGCCCTCGAGGATATATGCCGCATGTCCAAGGATATTTTTCATCTGCTGGGAGGTCTGGTAGGACACTTCCGTGAAAAGTCCGAATGCCGCTACGTATACGAAGGTATCTCCATTAAAGCCGCCTACATCACAAGGGAAAGGTGTTCCAGATACCGCTACTTTTGCAGCCTCCTCCATATCCTTTGGTATACCAAGTGAATTGGCAAAGTCATTCGTGCTTCCAGCCGGAATATATCCGATAGGCACGTTTACATCACTCTGTTCCATTCCGGTTACCACCTCATCGAGTGTACCGTCACCGCCACTGCATACGACAAGATCGTATTTCTTTGCCTTTTTTCTTACCTTTTTGATCGCATCACCCTGACACTGGGTGGGATATATGGTGATCTTGTATCCGGCTTTTGTCATCGTATCCACTATGTTTACCAGATGATCCTTGATAAGTCCTTTTCCCGATCTTGGGTTGAACACAAATAATAATTTCTTTTTCATCTATCTCAGCTCCTCCGCAATGGCTGATAATTTTCTGAGCCGGTGATTGACTCCTGACTTGCCTACAGGCGGATCAAGATAGCCTCCAAGTTCCTTAAGTGGAGCCTCCGGGTATTCCAGACGAAGCAGTGCCATCTCGCGAAGCTGCGGTGGCAGGTCATCCAGACCTCTCATTTTCCTTATCAGCTCAATATCTTCTATCTGCTTTACCGCTGCATTTACAGTCTTGCTGATATTCGCGGTCTCACAGTTTACTTTACGGTTTACACTATTGCGCATCTCCTTGAGGATACGCACATTTTCCAATTTCATGAGTGACACGTATGCTTCCATGATATTCAGGCAGTCCACGATATGTGCGCCCTCCTTTATGTAAACCACATAGTGTCCCTTTCTCTCAACTATCTTGGCATCGGTATCGAAATCCCGAAGCAGTCCTGCAAGCTGCGATGCCTGTTCCATTGTGTGGCATACTATTTCAAAATGATATGCCTTATTCGGATCACTTATCGATCCCGCAGCCATAAATGCCCCTCTGATAAAGGCTCTCTTACAGCAGGTCTGCATTAAAAGCAGTCCGTCTGAAGGCTGCCTGTTGACCGGCAGCGATGTGATCTTTAACGCTGCAAGTACCTTTGTGCTGTCTGCCTCATCCAGTGCCTTTGTGATATCCGTGCCAAACGCACGTTTCATAAGCATGGCATATTTCTGCAGGAGAAGCAGATTTTCCGTTTCGAGCGTGAGTCTGCCGGTCTTTTCATCCACATGACCGGTAAGCTCTATCATGCCCGCCAGCTCCGCAAGCTGGCAGTGTCTGCTCTTTGCTATCTGTTTTGCCAGTTCTTCCTTTACACTACTGGAAAATGACATATTACTTTCCTCTCAGAGCATCCTTTCCTATGTCACGATGCTCTATCTTAAGACCATAATCATTAGCTCCCTCAAGCCTTTTATACAGCTCGTTTGCCAGAGTTACTGAACGGTGTTTTCCACCGGTACAGCCTATTGAGATAACAAGCTGGTTCTTACCCTCTGCGATATAGTTTGGAATGAGAAATTTTATCATATCATCGAGTTTGTCGATAAATTCTTTTGCCTCAGGAAACTGCATGACATAATCCTGTATCTCCTTATCGTTGCCGGTCTTGGCACGAAGTCCGTCCACATAGTACGGATTTGGCAGAAATCTTACGTCCATGACTATATCCGAGTCTGACGGTATGCCGTATTTAAAGCCGAATGACAAAATCGTAACAAACAGGTTCTTGTAATCCTGCTTTTCCACAAAGATCTTCTCAAGCTCAATCTTTAACTCTCTTGTGAGAAGCTGGCTTGTATCTATGATATAGTCCGCATTGTCCTTTAAATACTGCATCTTTTCCCTCTCAAGGACGATACCTGTATTGATGCGGTCAGTTCCCGCGAGCGGATGGTTTCGTCTGGTCTCTTTGTAACGTTTCACCAGCACTTCATCCTCCGCATCGAGGAAAAGTATCTCATATGGGAAATTCTTCTGTTTTAAAAGTTCCAGTGTCTGTGGGATCTCGTCTATTCCTGCACCGTTTCGAACGTCAATTCCGACTGCAACCTTTGAAGCATCACTATGAAAGCTCGTTGAGAACTCCACCAGCTTGTCAAGAAGCTGTATAGGTAGGTTATCTATACAGAAATAACCTATATCCTCCATCATTTTCATTGCTGTGCTTTTTCCGGCACCTGACATTCCCGTCACTATTACAAGTTCCACTAAAATTCTCCAATCATCTTAACTTCCGGCTCAAGCTGTACTCCAAACTGTTCCATAACGCGCTCCTGCACATCCTTTATCAGTGTAAGTACATCTGCTGCCGCAGCGTTTCCTTTGTTTATAACAAATCCACAGTGCTTTTCGGATACCTGTGCATCTCCCACACTGTAGCCCCGCAGTCCCGCATCCATCACGAGTTTTCCTGCAAAATACCCTTCAGGGCGTTTGAAAGTGCTGCCCGCACTCGGATACTCGAGCGGCTGTTTTTCTACTCTTTTTTCTCTAAGCTGTGCCATCTTGGCTCTTATCTCATCCTGTGGCTTTGGGGTAAGGGCAAGCTTTGCTCCAAGAACTATATATCCTTTTTCCGGGATGCAGCTATGTCTGTAGGACAGCTTAAGCTCCCCCTTTTGGATCTCCTTTACCTGTCCGTCAGCAGTAAGTACCGTGGCACTTATGATAATATCCTTTATCTCACCACCATAGGCTCCTGCATTCATGACTACCGCGCCACCTATACTGCCCGGTATACCGGCTGCAAACTCCATGCCTCCGAGCGATGCGTCTGCCGCCTTTGAAGCTGCCGATGCAAGAATTGCACCTGCACCGGCAGTTATTGTATTATCTGAAACTTCAATTTTTGAAAGGCCTTTTCCGATCCCTACCGTAAGCCCTCTGATACCGCTATCTCCAACGAGCAGGTTGCTTCCGTTCCCCACTACTGTGACAGGCATATCACACTCTTTTGCGATCCTAAGCAGCTCTATGAGCTGTTTTTCATCCGGCTCCACGTAGAAATCCGCAGGACCACCGATACGGAAAGTAGTGTGCTTTTTCATAGGTTCATCTACAAGCACTTTAAGCTCCGGTATCTGTTCCTCCACGCTTTTTAAAAATCTCTGATCCATATTATGCTTCCTTTAAAAATGCTACATAGCCCCTGAATGCCTCGTAGAGATCTACTTTGCTGATGATCTCCCATGGTGCATGCATGTTGAGCACAGGCACACCGCTGTCGATAACATTCATATCGTAGTTTGCAAGGATGTAAGCGATAGTTCCACCGCCTCCTGCATCTACCTTGCCAAGCTCTGCTGTCTGGAAGGATACGTCATTGCCATCCATGATGCCGCGAAGCTTTGCTACATACTCTGCGTTTGCATCATTTGAGCCTGATTTTCCTCTTGAACCTGTATATTTGTTAAATACGAGTCCTTTTCCGAAATATGCCGAATTTTTCTTTTCCATAACTGATGGATAATTCGGATCGAATGCTGCTGATACATCTGATGAGAGTACTTTTGAGTTCTTCATTGCGCGTCTTACCGCAAGCTCACTGTAATCTCCTGCAAGGTTCATGACCTCTGCAACACAGTTCTCAAAGAAACGTGACTGCATACCGCTTGCTCCAACAGATCCGATCTCCTCTTTGTCCACGAGCAGACATACGCTTGTGTACTCAGGTGCATCTGTGATCTCAAGCATAGCTTTGTAGGAAGGGTAAGCACATACCCTGTCATCATGTCCGTAACCCATGATCATGCTTCTGTCAAGACCGTAATCTCTTGCCTCTCCTGCCGGTACTACCTCGATCTCTGCTGAGAGGAAATCCTCCTCATCAACACCGTACTCTTCTGACAGGATGGTAAGGATATTTGCTTTTACCCTGTCCTTGATATCCTTGTCATCTGCATCCTTCTGTGGTCCCGGAATACTTCCGATGAGAATATCAAGACTCTCACCTGTGATGACCTCTGATGCTTTTTTACCCATCTGCTCTCCTGAAAGGTGGATAAGCAGATCGCTCACTCCGACTACAGGATCTCCCGGTTTGTCACCGATGTTTACTTTTACAAGGCTGCCATCTTTTTTGCAGATCACTCCGTGAAGTGCGAGCGGCAATGTTACCCACTGGTATTTTTTGATACCACCATAGTAGTGTGTATCAAGCAGTGCCATATCTGTGTCTTCATATAAAGGTACCTGTTTTAAATCCATTCTTGGAGAGTCGATGTGTGCTCCAAGGATGTTCATACCTTTTTCAAGAGGCTGCTGTCCCATAATAAACAGTGCCAGTCCCTTTCCCATATTGTTTGCTACGATTCTGTCTCCAGCCTTAACTTCTTTACCTGATGCGATAAGCTCGTCAAGGTCAGCAAAGCCGTGTGCTACGGCATCGCTGTATACTGCGCTGGTGCATTCACGTTCGGTCTTACAATCAGAGATAAACTTTCTGTATTCCTCTGCAAAAGCAAAGAGTTCATCTCTCTTTTGTCCCTGTGGGTATTTCTCCCATGCGTTTTTCTTTTCCATTGTGGTCTATTCCTCCGAGTTTTTTGTAAGATTTGCCTGAACGCGGCGATATAATTCCTGGGCTGCATTGTAGCCCATTTTCTTTTGCCTATGATTAACTGCGGCTGTCTCTACGATAACCGCAAGATTACGGCCCGGTCTGATCGGCAGTGAATGACACACTACCTTGTTGCCGAGATATTCAGCGTACTCCTCCTCGAGTCCGAGTCGGTCGTACTCTGCCTCTTTCTTCCAGTCCTCGAGCTTGATAACAAGATCGATCTGCTGTTTTTCCTTTACACACTCTACTCCGTAAAGTGTCTTTACATCTATGATACCGATACCACGCAGCTCGATAAAATGTCTGGTGATCTCAGGTGATGTACCCATGAGCGTATGCTCGTTGATCTTTCTGATCTCTACGACATCATCTGTTACGAGACGGTGTCCTCTTCGGATAAGCTCGAGAGCTGCCTCACTCTTTCCGATACCGCTCTCACCGGTGATCATAACTCCCTCACCGTATACATCAACAAGTACTCCATGTACCGTGATGCATGGCGCAAGCTGCTCACCGAGACAGTATATAAGCTCTGCCATGAAGCTTGATGTCGAACGTCCTGTTGAAAGGATCGGTATATTGTGTTCCTCTGCTTCCTTCATAAAGATCTCGTCAGGCTGTAAGTCCCTACAGAAGATGATACATGGAATGTCAAATTCCATAAAGCGGCTGTAACGCTCTCTTTTTTCTTCATCGCTCATCTTCTCTATATAAGTGTACTCAACGTTTCCGATGATCTGCACTCGGCTGTCCTCGAAATGCTCGAAATAGCCTGAAAGCTGTAAAGCAGGTCGGTTTACGTCGGAGCACTCTATCATTCTTGCTTTGAGATCCATGTCCTCTGTAATATTCTTAAGGTCTAATAGTTCTGCTACTTTTGCAACAGATACTGAATGTAGTGCATTCATGTGTTGTCCCCCTTGTGATGTTTTATAATACTTACTTCGCACACTATACTTTTTCAATCCTGCATAACATACAGTAGCGAGTGCGAAGATTATTAACAATAATTTACATAATCATCATGAGTATATCACATTATGCACACAAAATCTATGAGGGAGAATGGAAAAATGCATACACTGCCTGTGCTGATTTTTCATTCATGGATTCGGTCTGCATCAGGTCTTCTATCGGCGCATCCTTTATGCGCTCGAGTGACTGGTATCTGCGCATAAGAGCCTTTCTTCTGGCAGGACCGATTCCCTCGATGTCATCGAGCACAGAGTGTACCTGACTCTTTGAGCGAAGCGATCTGTGGTACTCTATCGCGAAGCGGTGCGCCTCATCCTGTATTCTTGTGATGAGCTTAAAGCCCTCTCCGTGGCGGTCTATCGGTATCTCTACATTGTTAAAATAAAGTCCTCTTGTGCGGTGAAAGTCATCCTTTACCATGCCGCACACCGGGATATTAAGCCCCAACTCCGAGAGTACCTGTAAGCATATGTTTACCTGCCCGCGGCCTCCATCCATCATGATGATATCAGGGAAACGGTTAAAGCTGCCGACCTCTTCCGGTCTGTTGTTCTCCTTTAACTGTTTTTGTTCTTCCATGCCATGTGTGAAACGTCTGGTCAGTACCTCATGCATAGATGCGTAATCATCCGGCCCGGTTACGGTGCGGAGCTTGAATTTACGGTAATCGCTCTTTTTAGGCTTGCCCTTTTCATATACGATCATAGAGCCGACAGTCTCAAATCCGTTGATATTTGAGATATCGTATGCCTCCATGCGGCTTAAACCTTTCAATCCAAGAAGTCCTTCTATCTCCTTTACAGCTCCGATGGTGCGGCCTTCCTCTCTCTTTATGCGCTCCTTGTCCTGACTTAGTACAAGCTGTGCATTTTTAAAGGCAAGCTCGACGAGCTTTTCTTTCATGCCCTTCTGCGGCACACGGATTGTGACTTTCTTTCCTCGTTTTTCCGTAAGCCACTGCTCTAACACATCCATATCCTCTATGGCACTTTGCAGCATGATCTCCTTTGGAACAAAAGGAGTTCCCGAGTAAAACTGCTTGACGAAGTTGTTTAACACATCGTCCATTGCCTCCTCGCTTCCGACACGCACATGAAAATGATCCCTGCCGATCAACTTTCCGTTTCTTATGAAAAATACCTGCACTACCGCATCCGTATCATCACTGGCAAGGGCTATAATGTCTTTGTCCTCTCCGTCTGAGTTTGTGATCTTCTGCTTCTGTGCCACCTGCTTGACACTTCCTATCAGATCGCGGTACTCTGCTGCTTTTTCAAACTCCATATTTTCTGATGCAGCAAGCATTTTCTCTTCCAGAGACTTTATTGTAGGTTCAAAATTACCGCCTAAGAAGTCAAGCGCGCCCTTTACAGATACCGCGTACTCTTCCATTGAAACATGCCCCTGACACGGTGCACCGCACTGATGTATGTGGTAGTTAAGGCATGGTCTGTCAAGCCCGATATCACGCGGCAGCTTGCGGTTACAGGTTCGAAGCTTATATATCTTGTTGATAAGGTCTATCGAGTCCTTTACCGCGCCTGCACTCGTATACGGTCCAAAATAGCGTGATTTGTCTTTTTTCATCTGACGTGAAAAAAGCACCCTTGGATAGTCTTCCCCAAGTGTGACCTTTATATAAGGGTAAGTTTTGTCATCGCGGAGCATGGTATTGTACTTAGGACAATGCTCCTTTATCAGATTACATTCCAAAACAAGGGCCTCAAGTTCAGAATCGGTGATGATATACTCAAAATGATCTATATGCTCAACCATCTGTTTTTTCTTGATGCCCTCGTTGTGACTTGCCTGAAAATACTGATGTACCCTTTTGGTCAGGCTCTTCGCCTTTCCTATATATATGACCACATCATCTTTGTCATGCATAATATAAACTCCCGGCTGATCCGGGAGTTTTTTAAGTTCTTCTTTAATATCAAATGTTTTTTCCATAAATGAAATATCTCCGTTACCATTCACAGACAGATTTTACATCATACTACTCTTCAAACATATTATCGGATGCGATATTGTTTGATGTATTTGTATCTGCATGTGGATCAGTACTGCCAAGTCCTTCTGCATTGCGAAGAAGCGGATCTGTTTCAGCCTTCTTCTCCTCTTCCGGATCTGGAAGTCCTTTCATCTCGCGGAACATCTTCATGAATTCTTTACCTGTGATAGTCTCCTTCTCGTAAAGATACTCTGATATACGGTCAAGTATAACTCTGTTCTCCTCGAGAAGTCTTGTTGCCTCTGCGTAGCTGTTGTTGATGATAGAAAGTACTTCCTCATCAATCTCAGCAGATGTTGCTTCACCGCAGATAAGTCCTGCGCCTCCATCAAGGTACTGTGTCTGGACTGTTGCAAGACACATCATGCCGAATTTGTCAGACATACCGTACATTGTGACCATTGCACGGGCGATCTTTGTGGCATTTTCTATATCGTTTGCAGCACCGCTTGTTGCTGAATGGAACACTACAACCTCTGCCGCACGTCCTGCCATGTAGGTAGTGATCTTGGCGAGAAGCTCATCCTTTGTCTCAAGGTATTTCTCCTCCTCCGGAGTCTGGAGTGTATATCCGAGAGCCCCCATTGTACGAGGCACGATAGTGATCTTCTGTACCGGTTCGGTATTCTTCTGGAGAGCTGATACGAGTGCGTGTCCTACCTCATGGTAAGATACGATCTTTCTCTCCTTATCGCTCATGACGCGGTCTTTTTTCTCTTTACCACCGACTGCTACAAGCTCGAATGCCTCGAAAAGATCCGACTGGTTTACAAGCTGTCTGCCGTTTTTAACTGCATTGATGGCAGCCTCATTTATCATGTTGGCGAGATCTGATCCCACAAGACCTGCTGTGGCAAGTGCAAGTGCATCGAGATCTACCGTCTCATCCATCTTTACATCTTTTGAGTGAACCTTTAAGGTCTCAAGACGTCCCTTAAGGTCAGGCTTATCAACTATGATACGTCTGTCAAAACGTCCCGGACGAAGGAGTGCCTTATCAAGCACCTCAGGTCGGTTAGTTGCAGCTAATATAAGAAGTCCCTTTGATGTATCAAATCCGTCCATCTCTGCAAGTAGCTGGTTGAGTGTCTGCTCACGCTCGTCATTGCCGCCACCGTATCTGCTGTCTCGGCTCTTTCCAATGGCATCGATCTCATCGATGAAAATGATACATGGTGCCATCTTCTGTGCCTCTTTGAAAAGGTCACGCACACGCGATGCACCGACACCGACGAACATCTCTACGAAGTCTGATCCTGCGAGCGAGAAGAACGGTACTCCTGCCTCTCCGGCTACTGCTTTTGCAAGAAGTGTCTTACCTGTTCCCG
>CAVABC010000009.1:0-55924 GCA_963586665.1 Acutalibacteraceae bacterium | reverse complement strand
GAACCCGGACAAGTTTGTTTAGCACTATGTAAAATTTTCGAATTTATAAATAATCCGTCACCTTCATGAAATTCAAAACTTTCAGGCTTATGGTGTTCTTGATAGACAGTATATTCTACACTACCTTTTAATACAATACCGAATTCAAATTCTTCATGCCAATGACAATTCCATTCTCCTCTCCAAAATTCGTCAAAATGATTTTCTGAAATAAAAATTGGAAACGAATGATCCTGATAATTAATAGGTTCACACAAATCTACAGTTGTAATTATCTTTCTATTGCCCATAATAATTCCCTCTTTGATACTATATTCATATAAAATGATACTTTAATATATATGTACGTGTTCATTTTGGCTCTATAATCATACTGTTTTGAAAAAAGTTTGTCAACGAGGAGAAAACAGTATGAACAGAGAAAAAGATATGACTGTAGGAAAACCGATAAAGCATATATTTCTATTTGCTTTACCATTAATATTTACCAATTTAGGGCAACAATTTTACATGATTGTAGATGCATCTATTGTTGGAAGAGGTGTGGGAGTGAATGCTTTGGCAGCCGTAGGAGCAACCGATTGGTGTAATTGGCTTATTTTATGGGTTGTGCAAGCTCTTACACAAGGATTCGCATCATATATATCAAAATATTTTGGCAGAAAAGATTATGCTATGATGAATAGAGTGATTGTGGCATCCATTGAGTTGTGTATGGGATTTGGGCTTGTTCTTACCGTAATGGGATTAGCTGCAGTAAAACCTGTTCTGACTCTTCTTAAAACACCGGATAATATATATGGTGGGGCAACAGTTTATCTGTTTACTTTAATGTCGGGAACTATGATTGTAATGGCGTATAATATGTCAGCGGCTATTTTGCGGGCATTTGGAGATGGAAAAACACCTTTAATCGCTATGGGAATTGCTGCAATCACAAATGTAGTTTTGGATATTACTTTTGTTATTTGCT
This sequence comes from Acutalibacteraceae bacterium, assembly GCA_963586665.1. GTDB lineage: Bacteria > Bacillota > Clostridia > Lachnospirales > Lachnospiraceae > Roseburia. The sequence goes on along the minus strand of CAVABC010000009.1, from coordinate 54,951 downwards.
TTAAGTGGGGAATATTTGGAGCCGCAATCGCAACATTAACAGCACAGTTGATTGCTTTCATTTATTGTCTATTTAGAATAAAACGTATTGAGTTTATACACTTAAAAAAAGAAATGTGGGTTCCGAACATCGAAATATTAAAAGAATTATTTTTATTTGGGTTACCATTAGCATTCCAATATATTGTTATTGCCATAAGCGGTATGATCGTTCAATCAGCTATCAATTTGCAGGGAACAACCTTTATAGCAGGATATACTGCTTCCAATAAATTGTATAGTTTGTTGGAAAGTTCAGCTATATCGCTTGGATTTGCAGTAACTACTTATACTGCACAAAATTATGGTGCCGGAATGTGGAAACGTGTACGATCAGGAGTCAATTCAGCCATAGCAATTTCTGCAGTTATGTCTGCTGCTGTGGCTTGTATAATGATAGTTTTTGGGCGATATATTGTACAGTTGTTTTTGTCTGCATCCGAAGCAAACGCAGTACAGGCATTAGATATTGCATATAAGTATCTGGTAGCAATGTCCATATTTTTATTTCCGCTATATATGCATAATGTAACAAAATATGCATTAAACGGATTGGGAAATTCTATATGCCCTATGATTTCCGGAATTATTGAATTTATCATACGAGTGATATGTGCTATGATTTTGGTAAAAATGATTGGCAATATCGTGTTATATTATATAGAACCTTTTGCATGGATAGGTTCGGCATCATTTATGGCGGTCTCGTATTATGTACTTATTAACAGATATCAAAGAAAATCACACGTCAAGTTGAATGACAAAGTAAAGGAGTAAAAATTATGATAACCAACTACAGACCAAGCACAAGCTGGCAGGTTTTACTGTGCTTATCTCAATCATCGAGACACTTGTCGCAATAATATGATATCTGGTATCCACCATGACCGGAAGCGGATTTTGTGATCGCGTAGTAGCCGGCTTTAAGCTTAACCGTACGTCCATCAAGAAATTTAATCTCGGTTTTCCTGAAATCATCGGGATTATCCCAGTTTGTGGTTGGAACATCAGGATTGTATTCGCCTTCTCTGTCAGTATAGTCAGTCTGTATCTCACTGTAATAAGCCTTCAGATTAGCCTAATCGGCTGCAACTCTTGATTTATGCATATATGAAATAAATTGTGGGGAAAGAATTCCGACAAGGACAGCCATTATCGCGATCACAATTATAAGCTCTATGAGTGAAAAGCCTTTGTTAGATTAAGCCTTTTGCATACACATTACCTCCCAAAATGAGTTATACCTCTGTAATTTACACATTTAATAGTACCATAAGACTATAATAGCATTGTTGTCAACAGGAAAATAAAATCTTAGAAAAATGAACCGATTTATTGTAGAATAAAACTAACCCATTATATGCTTTAATGCATATTTTGCAGGGAAACAGCAGGAAATTTACAGTAAATCAGGTATTTACAGGGAGAAAAATGTATTTCGAATTAAAAGAAAACCGACCGCACGGAACACCGGAAAATCCATTCAGCCAATACCATATAAGAGATGTAAAACGCGCATTCCAGATTCCGGTACACTGGCATGATGAGCTTGAAATCATATATGTAAAACGCGGAAAGCTACATGTGACAATATCAGGAGAAAACTATATAGGAGAACCGAAAGAGGCATTTGTAGTTTCTCCGGGCAGTCTGCATTTCATGGGATCACCGACAGGCGAAGTGGATTATTACACATTTTTATTTCCACTGGAATATATATCCTTCCAGACGGATGATCTTACGGAAAAAACAATCCTTTCGCCTCTAAAACGTGGCAGACTTATGATAAAACCTCAGATAAATGGCATTGCAGAGGATATATGTGAGCGGCTCATAGAGATAAATGACCGGATGTCAGGCTTGAATAGAAAAACCACAAACATAAATGCACAATTCGAGACAAAAATAACCCTCATAAAATTTATCCAGAAAATGTGGCAGAGTGGACTGATATTGGAAAATGACGCAAACGGTACAAACACCACCGAAAAAGAGATGATAACGTATATCAGACAGAACTATACCAAAGAAATCTCACTGCGGGAATTTGGCTCGCAGTTTCATCTGTCAGAAAAATACATATCGCGTTATTTTAAGGAACATTTTCATATTACTTTATCACAGTATATCAATCATTTGCGGCTGGAACACGCAAGACAGCTATTGCAGGAGTCAACAGTTCCGGTCACGGAGGTGGCATTGCAGAGTGGATATCAGAATGTAAGCTACTTCATACGATGCTTTAAGAAAATGTATGGAGTGTCACCGCTTAAATATAGAAAGGGCACTTGAAATAATCAGTGCCCTAATTAATTTTGTGAAATTATTTTACAACTTTACCTTGACAAAGTGACAAAAAGAGCATAAAGTATATAAAAAGATTAATTAAACAGTGTTTCAAAACCGATGAGAAAGAAGAGTAGACTTTTCCGGATATCTCAGAGAGTTGCAGATGGTGGGATTGCAGCATGGATGGATTTGTTGAATGGCCTTTCGAGGGTGATCCGAAGCGTTTGACACTATTATAGTCAGATCAGTAGGCGTCACCGGGAACCGAACCCGTTATCAATCCGGCATGTATGGATGTACATGATAGAGTGGACGATTCGTCAAATTGAGTGGTACCGCGATAATAAGATTTTATTACCGTCTCAAGCATTAGCTTGAGGCGGTCTTTTATTGCGATAAAAGCACAACATACAACTCGAATTCGCCTCTTACGAGGCTTCTCCGCAGCTTACAGCTGCTACAATTCTCGTTTTACGTTGTGCAGTCTGATTTCGTCAGAAATTAATCTACAAATAAATTTGCAATAATTTCTGACTCATCATACTCCTTTTATCGCGAACATCGGGGAAACAAGGAAAGTGAGGAATTCAATATGAAAAAGAAAGCATTATCAGTAGTTTTAGCAGCAATTTGTGCAATGGGCCTTATGACAGGCTGTGGAGACGCAAAGGGTTCTACAGAGTCAGGAACAGCAAGCGGTGACAGCTATACAGTAGGAATTTCACAGTTTGCAGAGCATGGTTCTCTCGACAATTGCCGTGAGGGATTTATCGAAGGTCTTAAAGAGGAAGGCATCGAAGAGGGCAAGAACTTAAAGATAGATTATCAGAATGCACAGACAGATACAGGTACAGCAAGTACGATCGCAGACAGCTTTATTTCAGAGAAGGTTGATATGATCTGTGCGATCGCCACACCATGCGCAGCAAGTGCTTACAATTCTGCAATGAACGCTGATACACCTGTTGTATACACAGCAGTTTCAGATCCTGTTGCAGCAGGACTTGCAAATGATGATGGAACAAATGTAGGAAACATCACAGGTTCTTCTGATGTACTTCCGGTTGAGGAGCAGCTTAAGATGATACGTGAGATGATGCCTGATGCAAAGAAGATCGGTATCCTGTATACAACAAGTGAGGCAAACTCATGCAGTACTATCGAGGAGTACAAAAAGCTCGCAGGAGATTACGATTTTGAGATCGTTGACACAGGAATAAATACATCAGCAGATGTTGAGATCGCAGCCGCAGACCTTGTTTCAAAGGTTGACTGCCTCTGCAACCTTACAGACAACACAGTAGTAAACGCACTCCAGACAGTTCTCGACAAAGCAAACGGTGCAAACATTCCGGTATTCGGAAGCGAGATCGAGCAGGTTAAATCAGGCTGCGTTGCTTCAATGGGAATCGACTACTACCAGCTCGGTATTGAGACAGGAAAAATGGCAGCAAAGATCTTAAAGGGCGAGGAAAAAGCAACAGACACACCATACATTACAGCTTCAAAAGCACAGCTTTATGTAAACACAGCAGCCGCAGACAAGATCGGAATGAAGCTCGATGCAGACTACATCAAGGATGCAGCCGAGACATTCGATGAAATAGTTGTTCAGTAGTAAAAAATCAGGGGAGGATACACCGTGACATTAGTTTTAAGCGTTTTAGAGCAGGGCATGATATATGCGATAATGGCTCTTGGAATTTACATAACATACACCATTCTGGATTTTCCGGATCTGACTGTTGATGGCAGTTTTCCACTGGGAGCAGCACTTTCGGCAGTGCTTATCACCAAAGGTGTAAACCCATTACTCACACTGCTAATATCATTTGCAGCAGGAGCATTTGCAGGAACACTTACCGGACTTATCCATGTAAAACTCAAGGTGCGCGACCTTTTATCAGGAATTATTATGATGACTGCGCTTTACACGGTAAACCTCCGTATTGCAGGAAGAGCAAATCTTCCTATATACAACATGACCACTTTATTTGATAATGATTTCGTAAAATCAGTTTTCAAAAGCGGTCTTGCCCAGTTTTCAAATGTTATAATCATTCTTGTTATAACACTTATCATGAAATTCCTGCTCGACTGGTATATGAGCACAAAATCTGGCTATCTGCTCCGCGCGGTAGGTGACAACGAGACGATCGTTACATCTATGGGAGTTGACAAAGGCACGATAAAGATAATCGGACTTGCAATTGCAAACGGACTTTGCAGTTTAAGCGGATGCATTTTCGCACAGCAGCAGAGATATTTCGATGTATCAATGGGAACAGGTACAATGGTTATCGGACTTGCAAGCGTAATAATCGGAATAAGCCTGCTTAAAAAAGTAACATTCATCCGTGTGACATCAAGTGTTGTTATCGGAGCGATTGTATACAAAGCGTGTGTGGCTATCGCAGTTAAGCTCGGAATGCCATCATCAGACCTGAAGCTTATAACAGCAGTGTTATTCCTTATCATTCTCGTAGTCGGAATGGATAGAAACAAAAGAAAGAAGGTGGCATAATGTTAGAACTCAACCATATCCACAAATTATACAATCCGGGAACAGTCAATGAGATCTGTCTCTTTGATGATTTTAACCTGAAAATAGAGGACGGACAGTTCGTTTCGGTAGTCGGAAGTAACGGTTCAGGAAAGACATCTATGCTAAATATCATCTGCGGATCTATTCCGATAGATGGAGGAAATATCGTGGTAAACGGCACAGATATCACCAAGCAGAAGGATTTTATCAGACACCGCCGTATCGGCCGCGTGTTTCAGGATCCATCCAAGGGAACCTGTCCATCCATGACCATACTTGAAAATCTCGCTATCGCAGACAATAAGGGAAAAATGTACGGACTTGGCAGAGGCACAAACCACAGCAGGATAGACCATTACAAACAAATGCTTGCCGAGTTAAACCTCGGACTTGAGGATAAACTTCACACGAAGGTAGGCGCGCTTTCAGGAGGTCAGAGGCAGACGCTCGCCCTACTTATGGCTACAATGAATCCGATAGAGTTTTTGATCCTTGATGAGCATACAGCGGCACTTGATCCAAAGACAGCCGAGATAGTAATGCAGCTTACAGGAAAGATCGTCGCAGAGAAAAATGTCACAACGATCATGGTCACACACAATCTGCGTTATGCTGTCGAATACGGAGACAGACTTATAATGATGCATCAGGGAAAAGCGATAATCGACAAAGCCGGTGCCGACAAGAAGGCAATGCAGGTGGACGATATCCTTGGTACATTCAATGAGATCAGTATTGAGTGTGGAAACTAGAAACTGAGTTTTCAGATGATACCTTTTGACCCTTTAATCATATCATTTTATGCATAAATTCCCATTTAGAGCTGACACCGGCTTTGCGGAAAATATTCTGCAAATGTTTTTGCAGTGTATTTGCGCTGATGTTGAGTGCATCAGCTATTTGTGTATTTTCCTCAAAGCAGACAAGATGCGATATAATATCCTGTTCCTTTGATGTGAAGGAACAACGTGCAAGCAGTACATCCATATTGTTAGAAAAAGTAGAGGCAGGATTGCAACGGTTATGTGATAAATGCGCAATGACAGTATTAATGTGCATGCCAATTGAGCGCAGAAAGAACATATCATCAGCAGAATATGCTCCCTGTTCCTTGACGGAAAAGAGCGTAAGAACACCATATAATGTGTTGTCATAACAAATGGTCAATTGCAGATTGTCATAGATGTGGAATCTTTTGTAACAGGCTTTGTACATAGGCGTGTCAAAACGATGTGCATCATCTACAATATCACTTTCACGAATGACTTTAGATTCATGAGAGTATAGATTCCATCCCAGATCATCCATATATTCATATGAGAGATAACGCTCTTCGGCTTCTGTGAATTCTTTAGGAAAGCATGTGAGTACAGACAGTCTGATATCAGATGAAATAGCCAAATCTTTTAACAAAATACTGGCATAGGAAAATGGTATCACGCGTCTCAACATAAGGAAGAAATTGTCATTGATATCATCCAGGCTCTGCCATTGGTACATATCGTAGATCAGTTCATTTATAATGAGAAATTTATTTTTTTCCACTTGTAATGCCTCCGTTCCTATTGACACTTTGATCATACCTTTAGTATATCAATCCATATACTTGAAAACAAGTATATGGTATAAAAATTAGGTAAATGGATATGAAAAAGAATTATTGAAGCTATAATATATAATCGCTAAAATAAAATCATCAAAAAAAAAACACATACATACAAAGGCGTATTTTTAAAAGGTCTGGAGAAATTCAGAAGTTTGAAAATACGCCTTTTTGTAAAAAAGGAGGATGTATATTATGGCAACAAGTGAACAGGTAATCAAGGATTTAGACAGAGTGATTGGATTGATTGAGACTGATACAGCAGATATTCCAGCAGAAGAAAAGAAAAAAATGGTCGCTGAGACATTAGATCATTTTGACAATTACGTAAGTCCGGGCTGGTTAAAATACCGTAAATCAGTATCATCTGATTCAGAAGGTGGCGCAGTACTTGAATGGCAGGATGAAGGAGCATACTGCTACGGATTAAACGGAGAGAAGTTTATCGACTGCCTTGGTGGATTTGGAATTTACACATGTGGACATAGAAACAAAGAGATTCTGGATGTAGTAAAAGCGCAGCTTGACCATCAGGCACTCCATTCACAGGAATTACTCGATCCACTCAGAGGTTACCTTGCAAAAGCAATGGCAGATATAACACCGGGAGACCTCCAGTACTGTTTCTTTACTAACGGTGGTGCAGAGGCAGTTGAGATGGCATTAAAGCTTGCAAGAATTGCCACAGGCGGACGCTGGTATATTTCGACAGTCGGAGCATTCCACGGCAAGTCTATGGGAGCTATTTCCATGGGCGGAAAGAGCACTTATCGTGTTCCATATACACCAATGGTACAGCAGGTACAGCATGTGGAGTATGGTAATGCAGAGGACATGAGAAAAGCCATCCGCAATCTGACAGCAGTAGGTGAGAAAGTTGCAGCAGTTATCCTCGAGCCTATTCAGGGTGAGGCAGGTGTAATCATTCCACCGGAAGGATATCTTAAAGAAGTACGTGAAATCTGTGATGAATATGGCGTTGCACTGATATTTGATGAGATTCAGACAGGTATGGGACGTACAGGTACAATGTGGAGATGCGAAGCAGAAGGCGTGACACCGGATATCATGACATACGGTAAAGCATTCGGTGGTGGAATCCTCCCAATCACAGGTATTATCTGCAAGCCATCTATGTGGGTGGATCAGCTTGTAGAAAACCCATGGCTGCTTGGGTCACCAACATTTGGAGGAAACCCACTCTGCTGTGCGGCTGCGATCGCAACTATCAAATATATGCTTGAAAATGATATTCCTGGCGTATGTGCGAAGAAAGGTGAAGTATTAAAAGCCGGATTAGACAGTCTTGCAAAGAAATATCCAGAGATCATACAGGAAGTTCGTGGAACAGGACTTATGCTTGCTGTAGAGTTCCACACAAGTGATCTTGGTTATGAGACTTCAAAGGGACTGTTTGCAAGAAGAGTAATGACAGCCGGAACACTTGTCAATGCCAAGACAATCCGTTTTGAGCCGACAGCAGTTATATCAGATCAGGATATCAAAGACGTTATCTCAAGATTTGATGAGGCTTTGGCAGATGTAAAGAAAGCAATGTAAATAAGGTTATGTTACGAGAATGAATATAGACGGAGGTACGCCGGTAAATGTAAAGAAAATCGGATTAGAGCTGGGTGGAAAATCCGGGCATTGTGGGTTGGTGCGAGCACTAAATAATTGAAAAATAAGGAGGACTATCCTATGGGATTAAGTAAGATCGAAATAATTACCGGAATGCAGAAATTCAATGGATTAAAAAGAGTACTCAGTGAGGCTGGCGTCGGTGGAATGACATTTACACAGGTACTCGGCTGCGGAAGAGAAAAAGGCTCGAGAGAATATGAAATAGACGAGCGTTGTGAAATGGAACTTCTTCCAAAACAGATGATCAGTGTGGTAGTTGACGACAAAAACCTGGATAAAATTCTTGAAGATATAAAAAAAGAATTGTATACAGGCCACATCGGAGATGGAAAGATATTTGTATACCATATCGACAATGTGATACGCGTCAGAACCGGTGATGAAGGCAGCGAAGCACTTTAAAAGGAGAGAGGCTGATGGAAGAAAAGAAACTTGGACTAAGAAATGTGGTGTCCGTATCAGTAGGGCTGGTTATAGCAACAAGTTGTCTAGTATCGCTTGGACAGGGTGCTGGTGAGATTGGTACAACATTTATCATCGCAATGATCATTGCGTGCCTGTTTAACATGATATCCATGGCCTCCATGTCAGAACTGAATGCACTGATGCCAAATACAACCGGTGGACTGGCACAGTACACCCTGGCAAGCCTTGGACCGGTCCCGACACTTGTATCAATGGTTGGTGGGTATATTCTTTGCAATGTCTTATCAGCTGGAGTTGAGGCATCAATTTTTGCGTATGCGATGGGGCAGATAATTCCACTCCCGATATCAAATTTCTGGTATACATTTATTGTGACAGTGATTTTGCTTATCGCAAATCTCCAGGGAGTGGATATGTTTGCAAAGATTCAGGATCTTGTGGCGTATCTTATGCTTGGATCCATGCTCATCATGGGAATTATCGGTATTGTAGGACTTGGAACAGGTGTACGGATTGAACAGCCGTATTACACAACAACGAAACTGACAGATATCATTCCAATGATCGGTGTTGCATTCTGGCTGTTTATAGGTGCAGAATATGCGATTCCAATTTCGAAAGATGTCAAAAATGCAAAAAGAAATGTGCCGCTTGGTATGTTTATCGGACTTGCTATCATGTGTGTTGTACAGTCCGTAATGATATTTGGTTTCCATAATTATACATACTGGGCAGATTTGAAGGAATCTGCAGCTCCACATCTCTTATATGGTATGAATCTGCTTGGAACACCTGGAAAAGTCTGGATGACGCTCGTGGCAGCACTTGCAGTCATAAGCACTCAGAATTCCAGCGTTCAGGGCCTGTCAAACATCTGTCAGGGTATGGCAAAGATGAATATGATGCCTCAGGCATTTGCGAAGACAAACAAAAAGAAAGTACCATACATAGGTGTATGGTTTGTAAGTATCCTGATACTGATATTTGGCTATATCAGCAATGATTCGTCAGAACTTATCAGCTTTTTGATCCTGGTAGGCTCAGTATTCTGGATGGTATCCTATATATTTGCGCATATTGATGTTTTGGTACTGCGTAAGAGACTTCCAAAAGCACCAAGAAACTTCAAAGTACCATTTGGACCGGTATTGCCGCTCATAGGAATTGCCGGAACCACATATATGATCATAAATATATCAACAGATCCTAAAGAGAGGATGATGATCTGGCTTGTGACCGGTATCACATTTTTGATACTGTTCGTATATTCTGTTCTGTGGATCAAATTCAAAATGAAGATTCCTGTATTCAAAAGCGTGCCACTAGAAAAAGTCATGGCAATGGAACACCAGATGTATTATATAATACGGAAAAAACGTGGAATATGCAGATAATTTTGAAAAAATATTGATGGATGGTTGACAGAATACAATAATTTCGTTACCATACATTTAAGCGAAGAGGGAGTAGTTGCATATGCATAGGGCATATGTTCCAGTATTCGTCAGGACGTCTTACCACTGTATTCTTCATTTTAGTCATGGATTACCGTAGGCTACGAACGATGATATATTACGATTCTTGAGGACAGCGGATCAATAGACCGGATGCTGGATGGCTTAGTTCAAACAAGACTTTTTGTGTACTATTTTTGTGCACAAAAGGTCTTTTTCTTTTGTGCCGGAGTAAAGGAGAGATGGAGATGAAAGAAATTTACAGACAAAACAAAGAAGAATTACTTCAAAACTATCACGGTGGAACAGGTCACAGTGAAAGCAAAGCAGCAGAGCTGCTACTGGAATATGGAGAAAATGCCTTACAGGAAACCGGCAAAAAATCACCATTTAGAATTTTTGTGGAACAGTTTGCAGACCTGCTAGTCATAATTTTGCTTGTGGCGGCAGTGATATCTATTTTTTCAGGAAGTATTGAAAGTACGATCGTAATAATAGTTGTGCTTATACTGAATGCGATTCTTGGAACTGTACAGTATCTCTGATGAGAAGCTGGATACAATTCTTGAGAAAATATCAGTGTATGCAAGGGTATCTCCTGAACACAAGATAAGGATAGTTGACGCATGGCAGAAAAAGAAACGAATAGTTGCAATGACAGGTGACGGTGTAAACGATGCCCCAGCTCTTAAGAAGGCAGATATCGGTGTTGCTATGGGAATTACAGGAACTGAGGTGTCAAAGGATGCGGCAGCGATGATACTTCAGGATGACAATTTTGCCACAATGATAAAAGCTGTATTAAATGGCAGAAATGTATACAGAAATATCATGAATGCTATTTTATTCCTTCTGTCTGGCAATATGGCGGCCATAATGGTAGTTTTGTATTGTTCACTAATGGCCTTGTCCACACCGTTTGAAGCAGTCCATCTTTTATTTATAAATCTGCTGACCGACTCCCTACCGGCCCTTGCAATCGGAATGGAACCGGCTGACAATACACTATTACAGAAAAAACCAAGGGATCCTGCACAGGGCATTCTGACAAAACCTGTTGTTATAAAGCTGCTTTCCTATGGCTTACTCATAGCAATCGTTACGCAGATTGCATTCTATCATGGAGACAGTACAGATGCACTTACAGCCAGCACGATGGCATTTGCCACACTGACGCTTGCGAGATTGTTCCATGGATTTAGCAGCAGAAGTGAGCAGTCGATTTTTAAGATTGGATTAATGAGCAATATGTGGTCAATCGGCGCGTTTGTGCTTGGTGTAGTTCTTCTGGGACTGGTGCTTTTTGTACCATTTATGCAGAAACTGTTCATGGTTGCACCGCTTAATATGACTCAGACCGAACTTATAGTGCTGCTTGCATTTATACCGACATTTGTGATCCAGATTGGAAGAATATTGAAAGAAAAAAACTCTAAAAAATGGTGATAAAAGCATCAAGCGAAAACACTTGCCGAACCGGTCCTTGATAGGTATAATGTACTAAAAACATAATCAAATCATTGGTGAAAGATATTATGAAAAAACATAAGATAAAACACATATTTCTGCTTCTGGCAGCCTCTGCGCTCATTACTGCCTGTAATGCACAGACTATGGAGACAGAAACTTCTTCAAAAAAGATAATTGTAGGGGTAGATAAATTCAAGCCATACAGCTACCAGGATATAAATGGAAATTATGCAGGCATAGATATAGAGCTTGCGACAGAGGCTTTTGAGAAGCTTGGATATGAGCCAGAGTTTAAGACTATCGACTGGGAAGACAAGAATTATTATCTGGAGGATGGCACGATCGACTGTATATGGAGCTGCTATTCCATGACAGACAGGGAAGACAAGTATCAGTGGGCAGGTCCATATATGTACAGCCGACAGGTAGTGGCAGTGCGCTCAGAAAGCGATATATACAGCTTTTCAGACTTAAGTGGCTGTCGTATAGGCGTGCAGGCAACCACAAAGGCAGAAGATCTGTTTTTGCATATATTGGATTCAGATCTGCCGGCAGATGTGCAGGTTAACAGCTTTTCTACTACAGAAGAGATGTTTGCGTTGCTTAGAAAAGGCTATGTGGACGCTATTGCAGGGCATGAGGCACTCATCGGAGAGCTTGTAAACGACTCCACAGACTCATATCGTATGCTTGATGAAAGCCCATATATATCGCAGATCGGTGTGGCATTCCAAAAGGATACACACAAGGATCTTGCAGAAGATCTTACCAAGGTACTTAAAGATATGGAAAAAGATGGAATAACAGGCAGCATAGTACAAAAATATGGCCTGGATCCACAAAAAGTATTATTGGGAGGTTCGACAGATGAATAATAAAATAAAAAGCCAGACATCCCGGTGGGCTTTGCTTATAGCACTGGTTATTATTGGAGGAGTACTTCTATTTGCTTTTAATAAAATAGACAGACATAATCTGACGACATCTCTAGATGAGACGATCACGTTTGCAAAGCATCGCCTTGACAAGTACCAGACATTTAAGTCAAATGATCAGGTAAAAAGTCTTGTCAGGCTTTTGGATAAATCAAATGAGCTAAGCGACAATATAGATGAGTGGAGTGACCCGGATGAAGCAAAGATCAAAGATTATGCTCTTCGTCAGAGACTGAGTGGTGTAATTCTGCTCGATGAAAATTTAAACGTGACTATGGATACTACTGATGATGGTAGCGGATATGAGCTCTGGAGCGATATGATAAGCTGTTCTTACGTAAGCGATATTATCACATATCCACAGAAAACATACACAACACGTATTACGATTGACGGATCAACGTATGACTTTGCGGCAGTATCCCGAAAAGACAAATCCGGCCTCATCATAACATATCTGAAAAAAGATAATTACAAAGAAGCCTACGGAGATATTACGCTTGATACATTATTTTCCAATTTTCCATTTGAGATGAATGGAATTCTTGTAGTCTGCGAGGATGACAAGGTGGTAAGCAGCAGTGATACTTCGCTTGTCGGCAAAACAGTTGACGAGTGCAAAGAGATGTATAATGGCAGTTTTACGGCAAGTTCTGATGGCATAGTAAGGCTGGTCTCGAATGATGGCATATGGTACGGAAGAAGAGATTCCACAACAAATTACACGATATATATGCTTTTCCCATCACATCAGGTATTCATGAAAAGGAATGTAGTATGTGGTGTATATCTGCTTGTTGCACTTCTTATACTTACTATCTATATTCTTGGCAGAAACAAGGCTGAGAAGAAAACCCTTGCAAGAGAGCAGAAGAGGCTTCGTATCATCAATGCAATAGGATATGCGTATACATGGATCACCCTCTATGATCTGAAAAACGGGACAGTTGAGAGACTAAAAGGAAAAGAGGATTTTGCGGGGCTGCTTGCGGAACCGTTTATGAATGACTACAGCGAATTTGCGGATATGAATACTGTAGCAGACCGACTTGAGGGACTACAGTCGCTGTCCATAACAAGCCAGACTACAGACGGCAGATGGATGCTTTCCCTTATCGTTCCTCAGAGATTTAATGCTGATGGTAAAATAGATGCTGTATTGCTTGCGACGCGGGATGTCACAGCGCAGAAACAGCATGAGATAGAGCAGGACAATGCGCTTAGGAATGCCCTTGCCAATGCAGAACATGCGAACAAGGCAAAGACTGTTTTCCTAAACAATATGTCGCATGATATTCGTACTCCGATGAATGCGATCATAGGGTTTACAGCACTTGCTGTAAGTCACGTCGACGAGAGAGAGCACGTTATAGAATATCTAAGAAAGATAAATGTAGCCGGAAAGCATCTGCTATCACTCATAAATGATGTGCTCGATATGAGCCGTATCGAAAATGGCAGCGTAAAAATCGAAGAAAACGAAGTGCATCTGCCAGATGTACTTCATGATTTAAGGGCTATCATACAGGGAAATATCGGTGCAAAACAACAGGATCTCTATATAGATACGCAGAATGTGGTGCATGAGGATATACTAACAGACAAACTTCGTCTGAACCAGGTGCTCTTAAATATCATCAGCAATGCTGTCAAATTTACTCCTGTCGGTGGAATGATAAACATTCGCGTGACAGAAAGACCAAGTGAAAAGAACGGTTATGCAACATATGAATTCTGCATAAAAGATAATGGAATCGGTATAGATGAAGAGTTCCAGGGACATATATTTGACTCATTTGCCCGTGAGAGGACAGTTACAGAGAGCGGTATCCAGGGCACAGGACTTGGGCTTGCGATTGCAAAGAATATAATCGATATGATGAAAGGTACAATCACGTTAAACAGCGAAAAAGGTAAAGGCTCTGAGTTTATAGTCACTCTCGATTGCAAGATCTCAGACTGCAGTGTCAAATATGAGCCGATCCCTGAACTTGTAGGCTCAAGAGCCCTTGTTGTAGATGATGATGCAAATACATGCATGAGCATAAGCAAAATGCTAAGAAAGATAGAGATGCAGGCTGACTGGACGACAACTGGAAAAGAAGCCGTTATGCGTGCAAAAGAGGCATTTGACGAAAAGAGGCCGTTTGCAGTTTACATAATCGACTGGATGATGCCGGACATGAATGGAGTTGAGACTGTAAGAAGGATCCGCAGAATGATAGGCAATGAAACACCTATTATCATATTGACAGCTTACGACTGGACTGATATAGAGAATGAAGCAAGGGAAGCTGGAGTGACGGCATTTATTGCTAAGCCGCTCTTTATGTCAGAATTGCATAGTGTACTTAGCCAGCCGGTTTCAAAGAGAGTGGAAAATGTAAATGGTGATACAAATGATGATCAGTCTGCCTGGAAAAACCGTTATGAGGGCAAGAAGATATTGCTTGTCGAGGACAATGAGCTAAATCAGGAAATTGCAGTTGCTATCCTCGAGGAGGCTGGATTTATTGTGGATACTGTAAATGACGGTTCAGAGGCAGTAGAGCGTATGGCATCAGCTACAGAAGACAGGTATGACCTGATACTTATGGATATCCAGATGCCAAAAATGGACGGTTATACTGCAACCAGACAGATTCGTACTTTAGGCAACAATAAGAAAGCGAATATACCAATATTTGCCATGACAGCGAATGCATTCGAAGAAGACAGAAAGAATGCATTTGAGGCAGGCATGAATGGTCACATAGCAAAGCCTATTGATTTAGAAAAACTGATAGAGACACTTGACCGGCTCATGAAAAAAAGTAAGTATGAGTAGATTATATTTTCATCATTCCAGACATAATGCATACACCGGCAGCACCACATTCCATAACCTCTGCCAGCCGTGGAACACTTAAAGTGGAATTATCCCTTTCACTTGATGCAATGTTGATACCACCGATCGCATAAACCGGTATCCGAATCGCATCGCATACATTTTCTAGAAAATCAAGCCCACGTGGTGGCAGCCCTTTCTTGCAATCGGTTGCATATATATGTCCTGCTGTCATATACGTTGCGCCAAGCTGTTCGGCTTTTATCGCATCGCCAACAGAGTGGACAGATGTTCCGATAACCTTGAAGAATTGTTGATAATCGGCTGCATTTTTATATGATTGTGTGGATACAACATCAGGCATAAGATGTTGGCAGGGTATAGCAGCACATTCTTCGAGAATAGGCAGTGGCAGATGAATATACGGATGATTAAGCTTCACTGCTACATTTACAAAACTGTGCAAGATACATTGTACATTATATTCCTTACAAAGGCTGATAACATCGCATGCCAGAGACAGATATTCTGACTCTGGCATATCTTTTTCCCTGAGCACGATTGAGTGAGGATGAAGCTTACAGACACGTTCGAGTTGTTCCATAAATGGACGGCTGCTTAGGTGACGATTTGTGATGGCAATGATATTGTCATTGTTTAATATCTGTTTTGTATTTATTAGTGTGTAAATTTCTCTATTCATACTCTCCCCAAAAAACTATACATTATTTTATACATAAATATAATCACTCATTACAGGCTGCAGTCCGATATCCAGCAGTGCATCATACACTTCATCCACGCTTCTGCCATCGGAAATCTCAAACTGATCGTCACCTTTATCCTCGATATCCTCAACATGGCTGCCGATACCGGTACTGACTCCGGCAGAGATCTTTGTTGCTGCGATATTTACGAGATTGTTGCGGACACGCTCGTCCTCGCGGGTAGAAACGGTAATACTTGCAAACGGCATAAAAAGTCTGTAGGCGCATACTACCTGCAAAAGCTGTCTTTCGTGCACATCCTTAGGATTTATTCTGTCATTGTTGATGATCGGACGAAGGCGCGGGCAGGAGAATGCAATCTCAGCCTGTGGATATTTTTTCTGGAGCAGATAAGCGTGATAGCCTGTTGCTAGAGCATCTTTTCTGAAATCATCCAGTCCTAAAAGTGCAGCAAATCCGACTCCGCGCATACCGCCCTTTAATGCACGCTCCTGCGCGTTGACACGATATGGGAAAATTCGTTTGTGTCCGGCAAGGTGAAGAGTCTCGTATTTGTCTGAGTTGTAGGTTTCCTGAAAAACGGTCACGTAGTCAGCCCCGCGTTCGTGCAGATATGCGTATTCGTCTGAATTCATAGGATAAACCTCAAGACCGATAACCTTGAAATATTTGCGGGCTATTTTGCATGCCTCACCAATGTATTCGACATCTGACATCTTTTTACTCTCGCCTGTGAGGATCAGGATTTCCTGAAGTCCTGTCTCGGCAATAGCTGCCATTTCTCTTTCGATTTCCTCAGCATTGAGTTTTGCGCGTCGTATTTTGTTGTGGCAGTTAAAACCGCAGTAAATACAATAGTTTTCGCAGTAATTTGCGATGTAGATAGGGGTAAACATGTATACACTGTTTCCGAAATGTTTTCGTGTCTCAATCTGCGCAGCCTGTGCGATTTCCTCTAGAAATGGAAGGGCTGCTGGGGAGAGTAATGCCTTAAAATCCTCCACATTGCGGTATTCGTGCGAAAGTGCGGCTCGCACATCTGCCGCAGTATATTTGTCATAGTCATAGCCTTCCATTTCCGCTACAACCTGATCCATGACATCGGAGTCCAAAACCTCCATGTCAGGCAGATATTTCATGTGATCTATTCTGTTTTTCTTCATGTCCTCGAGGATCACTTCGTTTACGATACTCTCGTTGAAGTGTTCGTCATGGGTAATTGCGTCGGTTTGATCTATAACTGCATTTGATTTTTTATTTATATCATTACTCATTGTAAAATCCTGTGTAACTTTCGTTACTTTCCTTTCAAAAAATATTGTATTGGCTGCGGTTAGTCACGTAAAAATCCGGTAAGTGGTGATGAAGCACTTGCACCTTTTACGAGAGTGCGGCCGAGTCCTGAAAGGTATGCCATTCTTCCGGCTTCAATAGCTTTCTTAAATGCCTCAGCCATTACCTCAACATCCCCGGCTGTTGCGACAGCAGTATTTGCCATGACTGCGGAAGCACCCATCTCCATTGCTTCACAAGCCTGTGAAGGGCGGCCTATTCCGGCATCGACAATGATAGGAAGGTCGATTTCATCTATTAATATCTGGATAAATTCCTTAGTGCAGATACCTTTATTTGAACCGATCGGAGCACCTAGCGGCATGATACTTGCTGCACCGGCATTTGCGAGATCTCTTGCTACGTTGAGATCAGGATACATATATGGCATTACAACGAAACCTTCTTTTGCGAGGATTTCAGTTGCTTTGATAGTTTCGTAGTTGTCAGGGAGAAGATATTTTGAGTCGCGCATGATCTCCACCTTTACGAAATCACCGCAGCCAAGCTCACGGGAAAGACGGGCAATTCTCACGGCTTCATCGGCATTTCGGGCACCTGAGGTGTTAGGGAGCAGGGTTACGTTGTCCGGGATATAATCAAGGATATTTGCCAGTCCACCTTCATTTGCGCGGCGAAGCGCAAGAGTGATGATCTGTGCGTCAGCTTTCTCGATGCAGGCTTTTACAAGATCGAGAGAGAATTTTCCTGAACCAAGGATAAAACGGGAGGTAAATTCGTGTCCTCCGAGAACTAATTTGTCGTTTTCTAAATCTATATTTTTACTCATTTTAAGCTCCTTTGTGTAATTGTTATTGCATGTAATATTGTTGAAGTAATAGCAGCTGTAATACTAAAAATATCAGAATACATACATCAGCCGCCACCCATAAAACTGAGTACTTCCATGACATCACCATCTGTGATAGTTGTGGTAAAATACTCGGATTTTGGAAGAATTTGTTCGTTAAGCTCCACTACAATGTGCTTAGGATTGTAGTTGTTTGCCTCGAGATATTCTGACACGGTCATGCCGCATACCTCGTTGGTTTCTTTTCCGTTGATCTTTACCATAGTGCTCCTTTCCGGACTGGGATGTGATGCTGTTTTAATGTGGCAAATCGTAACTTCTACACATTAAAAAAGAGCTCACAAAGTAATACACCCGCGGTGGTGTACCCCTTCATGAACTCTGTTCACTCTCGAAGTTGATGACTTCCTCTCAGCCTACTAAATAAGCTCCCCTGTTAATTTTTACAAACATCAGTATAGCGCGGTGACATGATAAAGTCAAGGCGGTTACTAAATATAATCAAAAATGGATTGAATGGCATCAGTAATATCAATAGTCTGGTTAGTGTAAAATATTTTCCCTAAATTTTACATAACCATCGCAGTATATTTTCAATAGTCTGATAACCTTATCTTTGCAACAGAAAATGGAGCTTTTTAGTTAGTAAATAATAGAACAACCCGGAGGCATAATAATGACAGGATCCGACTTTTTAAGAAAATACAGATATTTAATACTGATTATCGGAACGGCAATCGCATTTGCGGTTGGATTTGCGGCAGCATTTGGAATTGCGCAGATCTGCGGGGTAACGGTTACGGCAGCGGCAGTAAGTGTGGGATATACAGTCGGTGGAATAACAGGATTGATCGGATTTCTGGGAATATGCCTTGTTGAAATTCGACAGATATAAACAGGAGGCACAACAATTTTGACATACGAAGAAATAAAGAAGAATAAGGAAGTCTGCGAATACCTGAAAAAAGGTGATGAAAACCTAGGAGTATTGGGATTTACAGATCATTCAGCAGTGCATTGTACAATGGTTGCAAAACGTGCTGCATATATTTTGAAGAAATTCGGCTACAGCGAGTCTGATATCGAGCTGGTAAAGATCGCAGGCTTCATGCATGATATAGGAAACGTGGTAAACAGAAGCCGCCACGCGGAGTATGGTGCGATACTGGCAAACGAGATATTAAAGAAAACAGATATGAGCATGAAAGACCGTATCACGATAGTATCTGCGATAGGACATCATGACGAATCCACAGGTGGTGCTACAGATCCGATATCGGCAGCACTCATTATTGCGGACAAAACTGATGTAAGAAGAAACCGTGTCCGGGATAAGGCAAAAGAGAATTTTGATATTCATGACAGGGTAAATTATGCGGTTACAGATGCTGCATTAAAGATAAATATGGACAAGAAAGTTATATCCCTTAATCTGCAGATAGATACAAAAATCTGTTCAATGTATGAGTATTTCGAGATATTTCTTGGAAGGATGATGCTCTGCAGAGGCGCGGCAGAGATACTCGGTGCCACATTCAAACTGACAGCAAATGGCTCAAAGGTACTGTGATCACACAAATTATAGATTTCTACAGTCATCTGTGTTACACTTGTTACAGTAATTAAGAGACAAAATACCTTTTGACCCTCATATCATAAGATGTGAATGGTTGCGAAAGATAAACAAACAGGAGCACACATATGGCAAACAATAGTGCGGATAAAACCGCAAAAAAAGTAACTGTAAAGAAAAGAGTTTCAAAGGAAAATAAAAAAACACAGGATAATGGAACTAATAACGGAATAATAGATGAAACCTTGTATGGAGAGGTTATCTCGGAGCAGGAAGCAGAAGTTATTGACTCTAATATAGGAAAGCATGCGCAGGATCCATATAATTATTTTCAGGTGAATAAGCTTAAGGCATCATTTGATCTGAGTCTTTCCACTCGCAAAGAGGGAAAAGAATTAATAAAAAACGGAAAAATCAAACTTTTACGTGTGCAATCAGGGTATACGGAGCGTGCAGATCATACTCCGGTGAGCAGATTTGATTTCAGAGGATTTGAAAAATCATATAGTTATGAGATACCTGTATCGATAACGCTGCTTATAGAAAAGAAATCGGTTGTATCTTCGAATTGTGACTGTCACGAATGCCGGTCAAGCTATTATTGGGATAGAGGGAGCGGCTGTGCTTTCCGCTCGGCGGCACTTGATCTGGCTATTGATTATCTGAATAAGAATAATGATATCGATGCTACAGATTATGCGGGATTGCAGATGATAAACAGTTTTGCAAAAAGAAAGAGATCACTTGTCATTTCTGAAAGCAGACAACAGGAGAAATCGCTCGTGCTTGAACCTAGGCTTGTATGCAAAAATAATAATATCAGCTTATCTTTCAGAGTAGGTGAAGATAAGCTTTTTGTCGTGAAAGATCTTATTCATTTTGCAAAACTTGTACAGCGTTCTGAGACAGAAGCCTATGGAAGCAATACCAATATAAATCATGGTATACAGAATTTTACCGCATCTTCAAGAAAGTGGGTAGAATTCATTCAGGACTGTGTAGCTGAGGAGGATAGACTTAAGAAGACACTTCAGGAAGTTACCTGGAAAAATGTCAAGAAAAAAGTTTCAACGCTTGAGTTGTATGGTTGGCGTATTGACAAGCTGTATGAGCTTACAGAGACGGCAGGTATAAATTATGAAGACCGTGACAATAAGAAAAAATGTATCGTGAAGGGAGAAGTACGGGATCCAAAACTTTTCATGAGTATAAATCCCTTCATGGAAGGCAAGCAGTTTGAGGGAATAAGCGCAGTCATGATTTATCCGCATATGTATGTTGGAAGTGGCAGGCTTTATTACCTGGATTCGGATCATGCAAGGCTTTGTAAAGTAACAGAAGGATTTTATGAGCATTTGGGAATGCTTCTGGCTAAGGATATATACAATGAACTTGGAGTGCTGAGTATTCGTATCGGAAGATCAAATCTGGCAGATTTTTATTATGGCGTGCTGCCAGAAATTGCTGAGTACGTAGATACAATTGAAAATAAGCCGGAACTTATAGAACAGTATCTGCTTCCGGAAACGAGATTTTCGTTTTATCTGGATGCCGTAGATGATGATGTGGATTGCCGTGTTGTGGCTGAGTATGGAAATAAAAGATGTTCGTGTCTTGACATGTTTAACCCTGATGCACAGATCGAGAATTTTAGGGTGGCGGCAAAAGAACACGAGATACTATATACACTTGAGAAAGTTTTCCCAGTTATAAATATAGGCACAGACAGAATGTGCTGTGGCGGTGATGAGGACCTGATATATGAAGTAATATCGGGTGGTGTAGAAGAACTTGCAAAGCTTGGAAACGTATATTGTACTAACAGATTCAAAAATGTCGGCAGAGCAAAATCGACGACTGTAAGCATAGGAGTAAGTGTATCCGGTGGCATGCTTGAGCTTGATCTGCTCACGCAGGATATGACAGAAGATGAACTGTTAGAACTTTTAAAGAATTATAGAAAGAGCAGCAAATATTATAGGTTCAAATCGGGCGAATTCATTGATCTTCAGGATTCATCTATCCAGATGCTGTTTGAGATGATGGAATCAATGCATATGAGTCCGAAGGAGTTCGTCAAGGGAAAGATGCATCTGCCGCTGTACAGGACACTCTACCTTGACAAGATGCTTGAGGAACACAGCGATGTATATAATACAAGAGATCAGCAGTTTAAGAGCATCATCAAGAATATGAAGTCGGTATCGGATGCGGATTATGAGGTGCCACAATCCCTGGATAAGATTATGAGAAATTACCAGAAAAATGGTTTCAGATGGATGAAAACGCTTGAGGACTGTGGTTTTGGCGGTATACTCGCAGACGATATGGGACTTGGAAAGACATTGCAGACTATTTCTGTATTGCTTGCGGCAAAAGAAAGCGGTAAAACGGGGACTTCGCTTATTGTATGCCCGGCTTCACTGGTATTTAACTGGGGGGAGGAATTTGAGAAATTTGCTCCGGTTTTAAATGTGCAGATGCTGGCAGGAAAGGGCACAGAAAGAACGCAGATCATTGAAAATTATAAGGATGTGGATGTACTTATCACATCATATGACATATTAAAAAGAGACATTGATCAGTACGAGGGCAAGCAGTTTTTATACGAGATAATAGATGAGGCACAGTATATCAAAAATCAGACAACAGCTGCCTCAAAAGCAGTAAAACTCATAAACAGCAAGATGAGATTTGCACTCACGGGAACACCTATAGAGAATCGCCTGAGTGAGCTCTGGAGCATATTTGATTATCTGATGCCGGGATTTTTGTATACATACGATTTTTTTAGAAAAGAATTTGAAAATCCTATCGTAAAATACGAGGATGAGGAGCAGATGGCAAGACTCCAGAAGATGGTAAATCCGTTTATCATGAGACGTCTTAAGAAAGATGTATTAAAAGATCTGCCGGATAAACTCGAGGAATCAC
This sequence comes from Acutalibacteraceae bacterium, assembly GCA_963586665.1. Taxonomy (GTDB): domain Bacteria; phylum Bacillota; class Clostridia; order Lachnospirales; family Lachnospiraceae; genus Roseburia. The sequence goes on along the minus strand of CAVABC010000009.1, from coordinate 32,342 downwards.
GTGTTGTCAGATTTTGTGGAGAACAGCAGAAACTCTACGATGCGCAGGTTGTCAATATGAAAAATGAGCTAAATGGCGATTCGGATGAAGACTTTAGAAAAAACAAACTTAGGATACTTGCCGAGCTTACAAGACTTCGTCAGATCTGCTGTGATCCGCATCTTTGTTATGAAAATTACAAAGGCGAATCGGCAAAACTTGAGTCATGTCTTGAGCTCATAGAGAGTGCGATATCAGGTGGTCACAAGATACTGCTTTTTTCACAGTTTACAAGCATGTTGGCAATTATAGAGAGTGCACTTTCCGAAAGAAATATTGCCTACTACAAGATAACAGGCGAGACTGCAAAGCAGGATCGTCTTAATATGGTAAAGCAGTTCAATGAGGACGAGACACCGGTATTTCTTATATCACTTAAAGCTGGTGGAGTTGGACTTAATCTTACAGGTGCAGATGTGGTCATCCACTACGATCCGTGGTGGAATGTGGCTGTGCAGAATCAGGCAACTGACCGTGCACACAGGATAGGTCAGACAAAGAAAGTAACTGTATACAAAATGATAGCAAAAGGCACGATAGAGGAGAAAATCGTCAAACTCCAGGAGTCAAAAAAAGATCTGGCGGACAACATCATAAATGGTGAGAATGTAGGACTTGGAAGTCTCTCTAAGGATGATATTATGGATCTTCTTGGCGTGTAAAATGATACCTTTTGACCCTTTAATCATAATCATGCATATTCGTTCAAATATCGTTCGATAAGCGAATATAAACGAAAAAATTAAAATATAGCGTCCCCCAAGGCTTGAACTTGAAAATTATTGATAGTATAATTTAATAGATTGATGAAAAATAAGAACAAATTATAAGGAGGAAATCGCTATGATTACCTGGAACAACCTGGATACCTTAGACTCTTTTAAAGAGCTTTCTAAAGTTGGTCATGTAGACATTAAAGAAGCCATGTCAGGAGACAATGGTGCAAAGCGTGTCAAAGAGTACAATGTACCAATGGCAGAAGGATTCACTTACAATTATGCTGCAAAGCAGGTTGATGCAGATGTGCTTGAGGCACTTGCAAAGCTTGCGAAAGAGGCGCAGCTTACTGAGAAATTTGAGGCACTTTACAATGGTGCTGTTATCAACACAGGTGAGAACCGTCTCGTTCTTCACCAGCTCACACGAGGACAGCTCGGAGATGCTGTAGTGGCTGACGGTGTTGACAAGCGCAAATTCTATGTAGAGCAGCAGGAGAGAATTGCCGAGTTCGCTAACAAAGTACACTCAGGCGAGATCACAAACGCAGCAGGAGAGAAGTTCACAACAGTTGTTCAGATCGGAATCGGAGGAAGCGATTTAGGACCACGTGCTATGTACTTAGCACTTGAGAACTGGGCAAAGAAGAATAATACTTTTAAGATGGAAGCAAAATTCATAAGCAACGTAGATCCTGATGATGCAGCATCTGTTTTAAACTCAGTTGATGTGGCTCACTCTATTTTCATATTAGTATCAAAATCAGGTACAACACTTGAGACTCTTACAAATGAGTCATTCGTAAAAGACGCATTAAAGAACGCAGGACTTGATGCTTCAAATCATATGATCGCAGTTACAAGTGAGACATCACCGCTTGCAAAGAGTGATGATTACCTTGCGGCATTCTTTATGGATGATTACATCGGAGGACGTTACTCATCAACATCAGCAGTTGGTGGAGCAGTACTTTCACTTGCTTTTGGACCGGAAGTATTCGCACAGTTCTTAGACGGTGCAGCAGCGGAGGATAAGCTTTCAAAGAACGAGAACATTTTAGAGAACCCTGAGATGCTCGACGCACTCATCGGTGTATACGAGAGAAACGTACTAGGATACCCGGCAACAGCCGTTTTACCATATTCACAGGCACTCAGCCGTTTCCCAGCTCATTTACAGCAGGCAGATATGGAGTCAAACGGAAAATGTGTAAACCGTTTCGGTGAGAGAGTAAACTACCCTACAGGACCGGTTATCTTTGGTGAGCCTGGAACAAACGGACAGCATTCATTCTATCAGCTCCTTCATCAGGGAACAGATATTGTGCCACTCCAGTTCATCGGTTTCAGGAACAACCAGCTTGACACAGATGTAGTGATCCAGGACAGCACAAGCCAGCAGAAGCTTTGTGCCAATGTAGCTGCACAGATCGTTGCATTTGCATGTGGAAAGGAAGATGACAACAAAAACAAGAATTTCGAGGGTGGTCGTCCATCAAGTATCATCATCGGAGATCAGGTAAATCCTGCATCACTCGGAGCACTTCTTGCACACTTTGAGAACAAGATCATGTTCCAGGGATTCTTATGGAACTTAAACAGCTTTGATCAGGAAGGCGTTCAGCTTGGAAAAGTACTTGCAAAGAAAGTACTTGCACATGAGACTGACGGAGCATTAAAAGAATTAAGCGATATGCTTGGGATCTAATAGGATAAGTAGTATTTAAACTGTATATTTGTACATATTAAAAAGCTCACTCCGTATGGAGTGAGCTTTTTGGGTGAGTTTATATTATATATATTTTTAGGGTTTATTCTTTTTGAAACTTTAATCATTTGGGGTATTAATGATTATTTCTCTTTGTGGATATTGAGGTCGTCTTTTATATCGTTTCCATTTTCAGGACCATTCTCCATCCACCATGCAAATCCGGCTGCACCGATACAGATCACAGCACAGACTACAATAACTACTGTTTCTAGCATTTCTAAGTCCTCCGTTCTGCATATGCTGCTGCTCACATTTTGTGTGACCGGCAACATGCTTATAGCACATTGCGGAGAAATTATTAAGTTATATATTGCTCCGCTTATGCACATTAATAAGTGTCAGAAAGCGAAGGCTAAACGTTTATGCCCGTCCTTACTATGTATATATCGTATAATGAACCGCCGGCTTGTGTTTGTGTAACATATACGCCCTGCTGCTAAAGCAATGCAGGCGAATAGTATGATATGTATTAACTGGAATAGGATGCCAAGCCAGCCGATATATGAAACTGCTCTGGTAAGAAGCTCTGATGAGATGATCCTTGTCCGGCATATGACCTCTGGAATCATATCATCGCTTTGGTTGAGCCAGGTGTACTGAGAGTATGGAAGCGTCTGATCTAAAGAACCGGGTTGCTGCATACTGCTGGAAGTACTAAAGCTGTATGTTGTCTCTTTGGATTTCTCAACTGTTGCCAGAAAAGAGCATAGTATTAACGACAAAATCAATGTAAACATGAAAATTTTCTTCATATTGCCGTGCTCCTTTCCTTTACCATTAAAACAATTTCACACTTATTTTCTTCTCAAAAAAAGAATTTGTCAACCTTATTGGATAAAAATAATAATATTATTTTTGAAAAAAATAAGAATTGCGCATTTTATATGCGGTATGTTATGATACAAACATAGGTCACATTTCCTATAATATATCGTGATTATTGACATCCTAAAATGTGACCCTCATTTCATGTAAGGGGAGAGACATGAATAATATAAGTGAGACAAATGATATTATAGAAAAATACAAAAAACAGGGATTTTCTGCGCCTCAGCTTGAGGAGATCAGGCGAGGATTGGAGCATGGAGTTGACGTTTCTAAATATGCATATAAATCATATTTTGCAATACAGATGCGGCAGATAAGGTTGGGACAGGAGGATAATCTCGATGTGTCCTGGTATGCCGGTAAGAATTATGACTGGTTTCAGATGGAGGAGATCAGGCTTGGACTGAAATCAGGCGTGGATGTATCATGCTATGCAAGGGAGAGCATCTCATACGATGTAATGAGAGAAATACGGAAAGGTCTTGAGGATGGCATACATCTGGAGAAATTTGCACGTGCAGGTGCAGATCTCATAAAAGAGCTGCATAGCGCGGTAAAAGATAAGCAGAACATTCTCAAATATATAAAAGCAGGATATGATCCGGAGCAGCTTGCAGAGATCAGACACGCACTCAACAATGGATGCAACATAGATCCGTATCTTGATACATGTTACAGGGGCGTCGCCATAAAAGAGCTATGGAAAGGGCTGAAAAATGGCGTGGACGTGAGCGTATATGCCAAGCCGGAATATTCATGGCTTCAGATGCGCGAGATCAGGCGTGGATTGGAAAACAGAGTGGATGTATCTATTTATGCAAAAGACTTGTATACATCGGAGCAGATGCGGGAAATTCGTATAGGTTTGCAGGAAAAGATAGATGTTTCTGAATACAAGAGTATGGTGCATCCTGCATCGGACATGCGCAGGATAAGAAAACGCCTTGAGATGGAAAGAGAGCAGAAAGAGACTGCGATTCGTATGGATACACAGTCTTGTCAGAGCATCCCGGATGAGCATTATATGTCAGACCTCAGACAGACTATAGCAAACACTGTAGCGATTGCTGATATAAAGGTTGTTGTCACGGAGGATAAAAAAAGAGCATTTGTACTTATCGAAGGCAATGGAAAGTCTATCACACAGGAACAGATCTTTGAGGCACTCAAAGAGAAAAAAGTTATATGTGGTGTCAATACAGAGCTTGTGAAGGAATTGGCAGAGGGAAAAAACAGGGATGAACTTGTGATCATTGCAGAGCACAAGCCAGCAACCAGAGGCGATGATGGATATTACGAATTCCTTTTTGAGACAGATAACGAAAATAAACTGGGTACAAATGAGTCGAAACAGGTAGAGTTTGGAAAGGTATCATGGTTTATAAATACACACCGCGGGCAGCCGCTGGCAATATATCATCCGGCAGAATCGGGAAGTGATGGTTTTCTGATTGATGGTACGACATTTGAAGGAATTCATGGAAAAGATAAGCCGGTTTTAAAAGGCAATGGTTTTACGCTGTTAGGCGATAATAAAACATATATAGCAGAGATGGACGGCTGCGTTTCGTTCAGGAATGATCAGCTTATTGTAGATCGATTGCTGGAGCTTGGTGACCAGTCAAATATCACTGAAGATATCGATTTTAATGGCTGTATACACATAAAAGGTAATGTGCGTGGCAACGTAAAGATCAATGCCACAGCAGATATAGCTATAGATGGATTCGTCGAGAATGCTACACTTGAGAGCCTTGGAAATATATTTGTCAGAGATGGAGCAAATGGCAATGGAAGAGCAGCATTTTATGCACTTGGCATGGTTGCGGGCAAATTTTTTGAGGGTGTGAATATAAATGCGAGCGTGATAATTGGTAATCATTTTACGAAATGCGGTCTTACGGCATCCGATAGGATCATTTCTTACACTAGGATATGCGGAGGCACAGTAAGTGCTGTAAAGAGCGTGGAAGCTTTAGATATAGGTAACAGAAACTATATTTTTACGCAGATATCACTTGGAAATACAAAAAAAGAAGAATCTTTTGAACAGATGGATGAGATCCGTGAAGTTAACAAGCAGCTTGTAATGCTTCAAAATGCATTAGATGATATGAAAAAACGCTTTGAACCGGAGCAGAGAAATGCAATGCCTCTTTTCCTGAAACTGGAAAATGCTGTATATACCAAAGGCCTTGAACAGAAAGAGCTTTATGACAAGTTAGAGGAATTCAGAAACAAAAATAAACAACAAAAAAATTCAAAACTGATCGTACATGGCACTATGTATGAGGGAACGGTGGTTGTTATTAATGATGACAGACTTGAAAATAGAAAATTGAGTGACGTAATAATAAGCAATCCGGATCATGAGCTGAATATAGAATATTGCAAGAAGGGGGATAAACAATGAGAGACAAAATACTCATAGTCGATGATAATGAGATAAACCGTGAAATGCTGTCGGTGACACTGAAAGATGCTTACAAGATAATAGAAGCAGACAACGGCAGCAAGGCTATGGAAATCATTGATGAATCAAAGGATGAGATTCTTGCAATTCTGCTTGACCTTGTTATGCCCAAGATGAGCGGATACGATGTGTTAAAACATGCAAAAGCTGTCGGAGTTATGGATAAAATTCCAGTACTTGTGATAAGTTCGGAATCCACATATGAGACAGAACGCGAATGTTTTAAGCTGGGAGTATCTGATTTTATCAGAAAGCCTTTTGACAATTTTATAGTAAAGAAACGAGTGGAAAATATAGTAGATCTCTTCACGTATAGAAATAATCTTGAGAAAAAGGTCAGCATGCAGACCAAAAATCTTGAACATAAGAATACAATCCTTGAGGAACAGGCTCGTGAGATCAGAGAAAACAATGAGAAAATAATCGATGTGCTTGGTACTGTTGTAGAATATCGTAACCTGGAAAGTGGTGAACATATAAAACGTGTAAAAGGTTTTACCCGTATTATAGCAATGAAAGCAGCAGAAAAATATCCAGAGTACAATCTGACTCCCAAATTAATAGATGTGATTGTTGCGGCAAGTTCCCTGCACGATGTCGGAAAGATTGCTATAAGGGATAGTGTTTTACTAAAACCAGGAAAACTTACCCATGATGAATATGAATATATTCAGTCACATACAATAAAAGGCTGCGATATATTAGAACAGATAGATGGTGCATGGGACAAGGAATATGCACAGATCAGCTGGGATATATGCCGCTACCATCATGAGAGGTACGATGGAAAAGGATATCCGGAAGGCCTTGTTGGAGAGAATATTCCACTGGCTGCACAGCTCGTATCAATAGCTGACGTATATGATGCGTTGGTCAGCAAGCGTGTATACAAGGATGTTATAGAGAAGAACAAAGCATATCACATGATTCTGATGGGTGAGTGCGGTGTGTTTTCACCAAAGCTTATGCAATGTTTCCGGGAGTCGAAAGATGAACTTGAGCAGCTTGCGGATAAATACTGCGGAGATATTACTTAGAACTGGAATTACTTATGTCATATCAAGATAATAAGTAAAAGTGCACAAAAAATATTTTGAAATTTGTGCAAGTTTGTGCACACTTTTAACGTGGTACATGATACTATAATGACTGTAAAAACCCCCCAATACATTATATATTTTTTACTATCCCCATAGTAAAATACCTTCTCCTAAAGGACAGCAGATCGATGGCTGTTCTTTTTTTTGAACAAAAAGGCGTACAATGGAGTATGCACATCTGCAAGCTGGCTTGCAAGGGGGCATACGAACATTGGACACCGCAATATAAATCGAGAATTATAGCAGCGTAGCTGCGGAGAAGCCCTGTAAGGGGCGAATTCGAGATGTGTGTTGCGGTTTTTGTTCAAGTGCAGCCAGGGTATGCACAATTCAAAAAACATTTCCCAAACTTATTGTTACCATACAAAACCAATGCTAAAATAGTTATATCTTATGCATTACACAACCGGCAGAGATAAGAAGGAACAACACAAATGTCAGATATAACAAGTATAGATACAGCACAATTACAACACATGATAGATGGTATAGCAGACCGTCAGGACATCACTCTTGAAGAATTGAAAATCCTTCTTAAGACAGAGGATGAAAAAGCCATCGGATACCTAAAGAAACTCGCAGCAGACAAAGCCCGAGAGACATACGGTAATCATGTATATATACGTGGTCTTATTGAATTTACCAACTATTGTAAGAACGACTGTCTGTACTGCGGCATCAGACACAGCAACCCAAAAGCTGACCGCTACAGACTGACTGATGAGCAGATATTGTCTTGCTGTGCGAGTGGATACGAACTGGGTTTTCGAACATTCGTACTGCAGGGCGGCGAAGATCCGTATTACACAGATGACCGCATATGTGGGCTGGTTTCAGCCATAAAGGAGAAATATCCGGACTGTGCAGTGACACTTTCTATCGGAGAAAAGTCGAAAGAGAGCTATCAGCGTTTCTTTGATGCAGGAGCAGACCGATATCTGCTGCGTCATGAGACAGCCAACGAGGAACATTATAGGAAGCTTCACCCAAAGGAGATGTCGCTTGCCAATAGAAAGCAGTGTCTATGGGATCTAAAAGAGATCGGATATCAGGTAGGCTGTGGATTTATGGTGGGTTCACCGGGACAGACAATAGAGAATTTATACGAGGATATGCAGTTTATAAAGGAATTGCAGCCGCACATGGTCGGGATCGGACCATTCATATCGCAAAAGGACACACCTTTTGCAAAAGAACCGTCCGGCACACTTGAGCAGACACTGAGACTCCTTGCGATAATCAGACTGATACAGCCGAAAGTGCTCCTGCCGGCAACCACCGCGCTTGGCACGATACACCCAAGAGGCAGGGAGCTTGGTATACAATCGGGAGCAAATGTTGTGATGCCGAACCTCTCACCGGTTAATGTCAGGGGCAAGTATCTGCTCTATGACAATAAGATATGTACGGGTGATGAGGCTGCAGAGTGCAGACACTGCATGGAAAACAGAATGAAGAGCATAGGCTATCAGATAGTCGTTTCACGGGGCGATTTTGCAGATTACAACTGCGAATGTGCCAAACAGTAACGACGATTTTACACGAATAAGGAGACATAAATATGGGAAATTTGAATGAGACACCATCAAGCAACAGATTGCATATTGGCATATACGGAAAAACAAACAGCGGAAAATCTTCACTAATCAACGCGATAACAAAGCAGGAGGTGTCTATTGTGGCTGATGTTGCAGGAACAACAACAGATCCTGTATACAAGCCGATGGAGATACATCCTCTCGGACCTTGCGTGATCATTGACACAGCCGGTTTTGATGATGAGAGTGAGCTTGGAGTGCGCAGAGTGGAAAAAACCCACCTCGCAGCGGAAAAAACAGATATCGCAGTTGTCGTTCTGGACACAGCAGATGTCATCTCGGCAAAAAAAGCAGGTGTTCCATTCAAAAAAGCTTTTAAGGATGAGGCAGAGTGGGTTTCGCTTTTTGCAAAGAAACGCACACCTGTGCTTATTGCACTCAATAAAATAGATGAGATCCTGCTGTCGGCTGAGGCTGCTGAGCCGGTGGAAGAAGGCAATGAAGCCGGAAAGAGTGATGAGAACAGCAAAAAGAGCAAGTCACACGGAAAACTTGATGAGAACGGCAAAAAGAGTAAGTCACACGGAAAACTTGATGATACTGCGATCGAAGCGGCAAGACGCTGGGTATATGAGGAAAATCAGGCTGTTGCTGGAAAATATGCCGCTAATGAAAATGGAAGCAGGAAGCTTTCTTCTGACAATATAGAGGTGGTAGCGGTAAGTGCTTTAAAAGGAAAAGGAATAGACTCTGTCATTTCCGCACTTACAAGGTTGCTCCCGGAGAACTACGGACAGGAATTTATCCTCGGAGATCTCGTAGAGGACACAGACCTTGTGTTACTTGTCATGCCGCAGGACATTCAGGCACCGAAGGGCAGACTCATACTGCCGCAGGTACAGACTCTACGCGAACTGCTCGACAGAAAATGCCTTGTCATGAGTACCACCACCGACAGGATGCTAGATGCGTTGGCAGCACTTTCAAAAGCTCCGAAGCTTATCGTTACAGACTCACAGGTATTCGGCTATGTGTACGAAAACAAGCCGAAAGAAAGTATGCTCACATCATTTTCAGTGCTTTTTGCAGCCTATAAGGGAGATCTGCCTTATTATGTAGAGAGCGCGAAAGCAATCGATGTCTTAAAGCCAGACTCAAAGGTGCTTATCGCAGAGTGCTGCACACATGCGCCACTGGCTGAGGATATCGGCCGTGTAAAACTTCCGAGAATGTTGAAAAAACGTATCGGAGAGGAACTTACTGTGGATATTACAAGCGGAACTGATTTTCCGGATGATCTGTCACAGTACGATCTGATAATCCAGTGTGGTGCCTGCATGTTCAACAGAAAATATGTATTGTCAAGGATAGACCATGCAAGACAGCAGCATATTCCGATGACAAACTACGGTGTGACAATAGCATACCTGACAGGAATACTCGACAAGGTGAGCATGCCTGAGTAGAACCGGTATACAATGCTATAAAATAGAAAAATATGGCAGGAAAGAGATATGAGCAACACAGATAATACAGTAAAAACAGGCTACGAGCGTTTACAGCGCAGCCTCATAGACATAGTAAAGGAGCAGCAGGCAAAGCTCGGCTATAGAAAAGAGATAGTAAGACTCTACTACCCTCTGACAACTCTGAATCATTTCTTCGAGTCTGATATGAAAGAGTGTGAGATGCTGGATATGCTTGCGCAGGAAAAATTACCGAAGTCACTTATCGATACCATCGGAAAAATTCAGGCAACAGCCCAGAATGAGCGCTTTTGCATAGAGATTCCACCGGAGGGAAGCGAATATGTACATGAGAATACCGCAGATAATGAGTTTATAAAAGAGCTTATAGATCTGGTTGGTAAGCATGGCTGCACAATGGATGAGATAATTTGTCTTTTTCGAAAATATTCAGATGATATAGAGATAAAGGCTATGGATAATGGAGAGTTTGACCTGTACATCAGGTTTTTGAATGATCCGAAAGATTCATATTATTACTGTTTCCACGACGAGGGGTGTCATATCATATATCATAGATTTATGCCGGAAGATTATGCTGATTTTGGTTTTTAGTGAAAAGTTTGACAAAGTACTTTAATCTGATATAATGATGTGCATTGAGTAAAAAGAAATGTACAACAATAATCGATAACTAAAGTTATTTTGTTGTGTCAGAGTATCACAAGGCAGGAGTGAAGAACTGTGGCAAAGTTTACAAGAAAAGCCATAATGCAAGCATTTATGCATATCTTAAAGACCACACCGTTGGATAAGATTACTGTAAAGGACATATGTGAGTCCTGTGAACTGAACAGAAATACATTTTACTATTATTTCAAGGATATATATGATGTGCTTGAGACGATCTTTGACGAGGAGGCAAAACTTGTACTTGAAGAAGTCAGGGATGGAGGCACTTTTTATGAGGCATATGCCAGATGTTCAGCGCTTCTTATCAATAACCGTGAAGCGGTAATGCATATTTACGCATCTGAGAATGGAAAAGTTCTTGGCAGATATCTCGAAGTGGTCGTTGCAGAACTGGTCAGACGTTTTGTTATCGAGAAAGCAGAAGGATATGAATTAGACGAGACGGAGATTAATTTTATTACATATTTTTATGCCAATGCTATAGTAGGAAGTACGATAAGATGGATTGAAAAAGGCATGAAGAGGTATAATAAAGATATGATAAAGAGAATTTCTGATGCATTTGAAATGACAATATACGATATGATCGAGTGTTCGAGAGATAGTGCATCTTGTTCTGATTAATCAGATTATAAAATTCCAACAGATTTAAGAGAGTGTCTGAATTTTAGGCACTCTTATTTTATTGTCTGTTTTAATTAAGTTTAAAGAGCGTTAGAATACGAAACTAAAAGGAGGGATATGTTTTATGCATACACTGACCCGGGTAAAAAATGCATATACGGTTATGACGATATGCCTGATTGCAGTGGGGGCGGTGCTGTTACTCTGGCCGACACTTGTATTTTCTACTATGTGTAAAATAAGTGGCGTGATTTTGATCTGTTACGGAGTGACAAAGCTGTCTGGTTATTTTGCAAAAGATATATTTCAGCTTGCGTTTCAGTTTGATCTGGCTCTTGGCATGGTATTGATAGTACTTGGTATCATAATTGTGGCAGAAACTGAGTATATTATGTATACAATACCAACAGTCATAGGGATATGTATACTGATAGATGCTGCTCTCAAGATACAGACAGCTATCGAAGCAAAAAAATTTGGAATCGAACGTTGGAAACTGATACTGGTTATGGCGCTTGTGACTGCAATAGTTGGGATATTGCTTCTTGTAATGTCGCGTGGGACTGTAGATGTGCTCACACGAGTGATAGGACTAAACCTGATGCTTGATGGAATACTTAATTTATTTGTCGTCAGAAATACCGTTGAAACTATAAGGAGGAATTCAGAATGGGAAATTTAGGACATTCGGCAGCAAGACTCGCTGCATCAAAAATATGTGATAATATCGTAAAAGGACTTTGCAAAAATCCGGAGGAAGAGGTTGTGAAACTCATAGATCTCTGGCAGAAATTCATGGGTGATGAGAAAATTGATTTAAACTATGACAAAGCGCGTGAGATGATCTGCGATAAAGACTGTACGCTCAACAAATACATGCACCGTCTGATCGATGAGATAGATCCTCATGTATTAAAGACAATAGCACTCAATCTTGGTTTTGAGGCATTTGTTTACGGCACAAAAACAATCCATAAAAACCGTGAAAAATACGGCTGCAATGTGCCATGGCTCATCCTTATGGATCCTACCAGTGCATGTAACCTTCACTGTACAGGTTGTTGGGCAGCAGAGTACGGAAACAAGTTAAACCTTACATTTGATGAGATGGACAAAGTAGTTACACAGGGCAAAGAGCTTGGTGTTTACCTGTACATGTTCACAGGCGGTGAGCCTCTTGTAAGAAAAGCAGATGTCATAAAGCTCTGCGAGAAACACAATGATTGTGCATTCCTTTCATTCACAAACGGAACACTCGTAGATGAGGCTTTCTGTGAGCAGATGAAAAAGGTAGGAAACCTTTACCTGGCAATAAGTCTTGAAGGGTTCTCAGATGTAAATGACTTACGTAGAGGAACTGGCGTATTCCAGAAAGTTATGCATGCAATGGATCTTCTCAAGGAGAACGGACTTGTATTCGGCACATCAATCTGCTATACATCAAGCAATTACAAGACCGTAACAAGCGATGAGTTCGTAGACCTCATGGTAGAAAAGGGATGCCGTTATGCACTTTACTTCCACTATATGCCAGTAGGAAATGATGCATCGGTTGATCTTTTACCAAACCCTGAGCAGAGACTTTACATCAAAGATCGCGTCCGTGAGATTAGAAACATGTCACACGGAAAAGGACTTTTCACAATGGATTTCCAGAACGATGGTGAGTTCGTAGGCGGATGTATAGCCGGAGGAAGAAACTATTTCCACATCAACGCAAACGGAGATGCAGAGCCATGTGTATTCATCCATTACTCAGGAGCAAATATCCGTACACACAGTATACTCGAGATACTCAAACAGCCGCTGTTTATGGCATATCACGACAACCAGCCGTTCAACGAGAATCACTACAGACCATGCCCTATGCTTGAAAACCCTGAGATACTGCAGCGTCTCGTAAAAGAGACAGGCGCAAAATCAACAGATCTCCAGTCACCGGAGAGCGCAGAACACCTTTGCGATAAGTGCAAGGAATATGCCGAGGCATGGAGACCATGCGCAGAGAAACTTTGGGCAGAAGAAGGGCACTAAGACAACATGAAAGCAATTTTTATAGATGTGGATGGGACACTGAGCAGTCCGTGCTACAAAGTGAATGGAAAATTTCAGATAGGAATGTCGGATACACAGTGGGCAGCCTATTGCAAAGAACAGGGAGAAGACACCTACAGATGGTGTCGCCCTGTCATGCCGGTAAAAGAGTATGCCCTCAAAGCAAAAGCCGCAGGCGCGAAACTTTATGTGCTCACAACAAGTGGCACACAGATAGAGACAGCCGCAAAGCGCAAGTTTATAGATCGCTTTTATTCGGGAATATTTGATGAAATATATGCAGTCCTACATGATGATGAAAAAGTAAATTTCATCCTACAAAAAGCGGAAGATCTGGGAATAGAGCCATCCGACTGCGAGCTTGTCGAGGATACATACCGCATACTGCTCCAGACAGTCACAGAGGGCATAAAATCCACACATATTACCACAATTCTCACAGGAATAGAGTCATAGAAGGCGTATCGGGCATACTAGAGAACAAAAGCGCGTGAAAAGTATGCCTCGGGCAAGTTTCTAGACATCCCATCAGTTTATTTATGGTAGGATGGTCCGTTTTCTGCAGTTTTAGGCGGTAGCAGAGTATTACGTTCAGCCATAAATTGAGGCTTAGCAAACTTATCATTCTTCTGTAGCTTAGCGCGAGCCGGCATCTGCGACTGCGTAAGTGCCTGCGATTGCGGCTGCACCTGCATATGTGATCTCACCTGCGTCCTCGACTGATCCTGATGGTTAGTCTGTGTTTTGCTCTGTGATTTGGATACAGATCCGGTATCCGGCTCAGGCATTTCAAGAATTCTTCGCACGGCAGGCTGCATATCAGTCATTTCGCGGTACTGCCTTAATAAAAGACTCTCATCCTTGGTGAGTTTGATACTTTTACCGCTCTTTTTCTGTAGAAATGAAGAATTTATGTCGGGGATTTTGTAGATATAACAGAGAACAAGAAATTTGTCAGCAGAAGGTGGATTTTGATTACTTTCCCACCCATAAATAGTCTTTGGTTTTACGTGAATATTGTATTCAACCAGCATATCCGCTACCTCAACAACACTTAGTTTATTAAGCCTGCGGTAGTATTTCAGAACATCGCCTATCTTATCATTAGTATTCATAGTAAATCCTCCAATAAAATCAAATAATATCCGGATACATTTCCTTAAATGTATGGAAAAAATGTAAAAAAGATCAGTTACAAATAAATTCTATAATTGGAAGAAATTACCAACAATTACTTCTGATATATGTAGAAAACAACACGACTAATACCTATTCAAAGGCAAAAATACTACAAAAAGTTCCATATATACCAGAACAATTATAATGAATATCTGGCGCATCTTTGCTTTATTGCTGTCGGTGTTTATATACCTATCCATATTTCATAGTCATATGCTTCCGTCCTCTACTACCATATTCCCTTTTTACCTCGAACTCCAACCGTGAAAACTTCCGCGTCACAACCTGCCACCGGAGGGTATATGGTATGTTCCGAAGAAAAAATATGAACTGCCACGGAGTTCCATCACCTATAGAATGCGGAGTCAAATCCACAACAAACCATAACCTATCCCGTATTGAGTCCGTGGCTGACTTCATATTTTTCTCAGAGGAAGGTACCGTATGCCATGCCGGTTTCAAAAAAACCCGACCGCGGAAGTTTTCCGATTTATCTTCCAACGTGGAAATCTTGCGATTTCAAGGAATGTTGCGATTTCCCCCAAAGAAATTTCGTATGCCCCTCTAAAGTAATTGCAGAAACATCCGATAAATAAGTCAAGAAAGCTAATTTCGAACATATTTCAGGGAAGAAATAAGATAAAGAAGAAAGGAGATGCTGTTATGCGTATAGATGCATATAATCAGATAACCCAGCTGTACGGAGCGTCAAAAGTAAATAAAGTATACAAGACACAGAGTACCGCACAGGTATCCGACAAAGTATCAATTTCGCAAGCCGGTAAAGATTACCAGATTGCGAAAAAAGCAGTATCAGAAGCTTCGGACATCAGGGAAGATAAAGTCGCTCAACTTAAGAACATGGTAGACTCCGGACAGTATAAAGTCAGCGGAGAGGATTTCGCCAGCAAACTGTTAGAGAAGTACAACAGCTAGAAAACTGCGACAGCAGTTGGAAATGAGGATTTTAACGTGGCTAGTTTAGTAGAAGAGCTTATTGGTGTGCTCATAGAAGAAGAAAAGATATACAGATCACTTACAGAATATAGTGAGAAAAAGCGTCAGGTCATCATAGACGCGGATATCCTGGAGCTTGAAAAGATTACAGATATCGAGCAGCAGACAGGGGATAATCTTCTTACAATGAGCAATAAGCAGATTTCGTTACTGGGGGATATAGCCAATGTGCTTGGCAAATCAGATGACGAAGACAAAATGACAGTCACAAAACTGATTGGATATCTCGGCTCGCAGCCGGATATTCAGGCGGAGCTGACTGCGGCAAGAGATAATCTGCTCAATGCTGCTTCAGAATTAGAGAAAATCAACAATCTTAACACACAATTACTTGCTCAGGCGATGGAACTTGTGGAGTTTGACATTACATTGTTCAAAAGTATGCGACAGGCACCGGAAACTGCCAACTACAACAAAAATGCTTATAGTACAGGAGATATCCTCGGCAGCACCGGCTTTGATGCGAAGCAGTAGGATGCTAGAATGACATCACTGGAGGAAATGGATAATGGCAAACGGATTCGGAAGTTTTTATGTAGGAGGTTCCGGACTTAGAAATTCGCAGAATGCTCTTAATACAACAGCAAACAATCTGGCAAATGCCAATACAACAGGCTATGTACGCCAGCAGGTAAGATTTTCAGATAAAAATTATATCACCAGAAATAACCCGACAGCAGGCACCAATATCCAGCAGAGCGGACTTGGAGTAACCATATCGGATGTAGCCCATGTCAGGGATATTTTCTTAGACAAATCGTATAGACAGGAGAACGGACGAAAGGAATTCTACTCAGAGATGTACAATACCACATCATATGTGGAGGACATCATGCAGGAGATGAATGGTGCTGAGTTCAAGGAAAGTATTTCAGATCTGTGGCAGGCATTTCAGGAATACGGCAAAGATCCTACCAACTCAACAAACCAGAACCTTATCATCCAAAAGAGTGAGCTTTTCCTCTCCCGATGCAATACGGTTTATTCTGATCTTCAAAAATACCAGTCCAATATCAACATGCAAATTAAAGAACAGGTCGACAGGATCAACGAGATAGGTGACCGCATATATGCTTTAAATCTCGAGATCCAGAAGACAGAAGCCGGAGGAGTGGAAACTGCTATGACGGCACGTGATGAGAGAGATAATCTCCTCGACGAGCTGTCAGGTTACGTAAAAATAGAAGCAGAAGAGGACTCAACGGGGTTTGTAAATGTCAAAGTCGAAGGAACACAGTTTGTGCAGGACAACAGGTGTAACCACATTGGGCTTACCGAGGAAAAAGGAACCGGTTTTTACACCCCTTACTGGCCTCATGTAACCACCGAAGAAAGCTATATGCCTCTTTTTAATGATGTGACACTCCCATCGGCACTGGCGCAGAAGGTCGGAAGTACACAGACCACAGAGATTTCAACAAGCCTCAACAATGATATAGGAAGCTTAAAAGGACTTATTGTATCAAGAGGATCAGAGTATGGCACATATGATTTCATGACAGAGGAAAATTACAGCAAAGTTGAGGACAACGTAGTCATGGAGACACAGGCAGAGATTTCATATCTTGCCAGACAGATAATGATTGCAATGAATGATATCTTCTGTCCTAATACCACTTATACAGCGGAAGACGGCACTACATATACAGTGCTTGACACCGAAAACTGTTCGGTTGGAGCAGATGGCAAACTGCCGCCACAGGAGCTTTTTGCAAGAGAAGGATATGACAGATACACCGAGACTACGATAGATGGCAAGACATTTTATGTATACAACGAGGAAACCAGTGCAAACAGATCATCCTGGTATAAGCTTGGAAATGTATCAGTGAATTCTAAGCTTGTGGAGCAGGTAACACTGATGCCTTCATATAAACAGGACGGATCGGCTGATTATAGTCAGGCTGATAAACTCACGAATGCATGGACAAAAGAATCGCTTTATCTTAATCCAAATGACAGCTCAAAATGCAATTTTGAGGGATACTATGACAAAATAATATCAAGGCTTGGCACATCGGGAAGTGTCTACGAATCATCGTCAGACACACTTACATCCACTGTTACTGCAATTGATAACCAGCGCAGTCAGATAACAGGAGTATCGAGTGACGAGGAACTTACAAATATGATCAAATATCAGTCTGCATATAATGCATCGAGCCGCTTTATTACGGTAATAAGCGAAATGACAGAACTGATAGTCGGACTGATCTAGGAGGTGGATGTATGGCATCAACATTTTTCGGACTGAATATAGGATCGAGTGCACTCAGCTCGTTTCAGGTAGCAATAAATACAACTGCAAACAATATTGCAAATGTCAAGACAACAGGATATACCAGACAAACAGCCAGCCTTCAGGCAAAAGACGCGATAAATGTGACAGCTCGTTATGGAAGCCTTGGCACAGGCGTCACAGTTACCTCGATAAAGCAGGAAAGAGACCAGTATTACGACAACAAATACTGGGAAAACAACTCGTGTTACGGCAGATATGAGCAGAAGCTTTATTACATGGAGCAGATACAGAATTATTTCAAGGATGATGGCACCACTGTAAAAGGTTTTTCGAGCGTATTTTCGACAATGTTTACAGATTTGGATACATTGCGCAGTAAGCCGTCAGATCTTACAGTTCGTAATCAGTTTATCAGCAGCGCACAGAGTCTTTGCACGTATTTTAATCAGATGCATGATAACCTCTCAAAGCTTCAGGACGACTGTAATGAGGAGATAAAGAGCAGGGTAGATGAGATCAATTCAACAACCGAGAAAATATCCCTGCTCAATAAAGAGATAAACCAGATAGAGACCGGAACAGGCGTGGAGGCCAGCTCTCTTCGCGATGAGAGGGCAAATCTTATAGACAGCCTTTCAAAAATAGTAAATGTTACCTACAACGAGACAGAGATCCAGAATACAAATGGAGACAACCTCGGTGGCACAAACTTTTCACTTTATATCAATGGTGAAAAAGTTGTAGAGGGTAAGGATTACCGCAAACTGGTCTGCGAATCATCCAATACGAAAAATAATCAGACAGATAATGACGATCTCTACAAGATCTACTGGGCAGACACAAAAATGGAATTTTCTGCTATATCCGGGACGTCAGGAGGCAGCCTCAAGGCACTTTTTGAGATGCGTGACGGAGACAATCTTGAGAATTTAAAGGGCAAAATCACTGCGGCGGATTCGTATTCGTTAACTATTGAAAATACATCGATCGAGAATATAAAAGCATTAAATCTTCCGGCTACAGACGGTAGGATTACTGTAAACAACGTTACATACCGCTATGATAGCTGGGAAGCACAGGTCGATTCAGAAGGCAACATAACATCGATGACTTTCAGGCTTAATGAGGAAAAAGCGGTTGCCAATCCTGATAAGGTAGTCGAGGAAGGTTATTCGCTCAATGCAGGTTCGGGAATTAATGCAAAGGGAATACCGTATTATATGACACAGCTTAATGAGTTTGTCAGAAACTTTGCAGAGCTGTTCAACAACATAGAAAGTCAGGGGCAGAACTTAAACGGTGATACACCACCTACATTTTTTGAGGGAATAACATCTACCGGAAAAGTATACGATTTCTCAGAGTCAGCCGGTTACAGCAAGCTTGAGGATGGGCAGACTGCCACTATAACAAGTGAATCCAACACTTATTACAGAATGACGGCACAGAATTTTTCGGTAAACACGGATGTTTTCAATGATCCAAAACTATTTGCGACAGCGACTGATTATATCAAGACAGACTCATGCGATATAGTTGATCAGTTAAAGAAACTGCAGTCTGATACTACGGTCTATAGAGGAGACAAGGCATCGACATTCCTTGAGACTATTATTTCGAACATATCGGTTGATACTGAAAAAGCAGATACATATACTACACTTTACTCAAATCTCGAGCAGACCATCTCAAACCAAAGAACATCAGTATCGGGAGTAGATGAGGATGAGGAAGCACTCAACCTTATAAAATATCAGAATGCATATAATATGGCATCAAAGATCATATCGGTAATGAACGAAATGCTGGAGAAACTCATTGATGAAACCGGTGTTTCCTGATTAATCATAAATGAGGAGGCATACTAAGATGCGTATAACAAACAATATGATATCAAACAACACCAAGACTAATATAAATGCAGCCAAGGTGCTTGTAGACAAATATAATACACAGATGACCACTCAGAAAAAGATATCAAAGGCATCTGAAGACCCGGTCATCGCAATCAGATCGCTTCGCCTGTCAACAAGTCTGACACACATAGAACAGTATGTTGACAACAACATACCTGATGCAAATTCATGGCTGGATGTCACTGAGACAGCACTCAATAACATGAAATCGCTGCTCACAGACATCAGAACACAGTGTGTAAATGGATCGACAGATACACTTACAGCTGATGACAGAAACACAATATTAACGCAGCTTACGGCACTTTCAGAGCAGGTATACACAGAGGGAAATGCCGATTACGCCGGCAGGACGGTATTTACCGGTTACCGTACCTCATCAAACCTTACATTCATGAAGGATTCAAAGAGCACATATGAGATAACACAGGAATTTACAGTCAGTGATCTCTCTGAAAAGAGATACTACACAGAGGGAGTAAAAGTTCCTTCTACAGTATCAGCCAATACACAAAACTGCACCACAGATGTCAAAGAGTATGATTTTCAGCGATTGAGACTCGGATATGGCGGCACAACAGGTGATGTGACACTTACAATCGATGGAAATAGCATGGAAAACAATACGAATTTCCATAAATATGAGAATATATCGGATTTTGATCCATCACAGCTGGGTGATGATGATATAGCATACATTCAGGAAAGCGGAGAGTTCGTATTCGGTAAAAACGTATCGACATCCATGAAGGATAACAACTCATCAGTATCCGTTACATATGTAAAGACAGGCTTTGATGCAAGCGATGCAAGACCTGAATATTACTACAACTGCAAGGACATCACAGACGCGGTCACACTCGATGATAGCGACAATATCGTGCGTGATGCAGATGGCAACATAGATTACAAAGACAGATCAAAGATCGTAAACTACGAGCTTAGCAATCAGGAGATCAAATATACTGTAGCGTCCAACACAGACATCACAGTCAACACGCAGGCAAAAGATGTTCTCGACACAGGCATCAAACGTGATGTGGATGAGCTTATAGATGTAGTGCAGAATGCGATAAATGCGCATGATAAAGTCTCACAGATAGAGAATATGATGAAGGAATCACAGTATTCTGATAATGAATCACAGGCGAAGCTACAGACATATCTTGATGCGGCAAAACAGGAAGCTGATTACGCAGATAACAACCTGCAAAAGACCTATAGTCAGTACATCACACGCTTTGATGATCATGTGAACAAGGTAAATCTGGCACTTACCAACTCAGGAAGTACACAGAGCCGCCTAACACTCATCCAGAACAGAGTGGAAGAGCAGCAGACAACAATCGAGGATCTCAAATCATCAAACGAGGACAGAGACATCTCAGATATCATCATAGATTTCTATGCGATGTACAATGCATACCAGTCAAGCCTTACAGCAGCATCAAAGGCTAATTCACAGACATTGCTGGATTACCTGTAAAGCACAGTAGACGCTCGCGGAGCGAGAAGGAGGAAAGCCATGAGGGCAAATACAAGAATATTTGGGGAGATTGATATTCCTCAGGAAAAAATCATCACAATGGAAAAGGGAATGATCGGATTCCCGGATCTCACACATTACACACTGATATACAATTCCGAAAAAGAAGACAAAAAGAGATCAATCATGTGGCTTCAGTCAATGGATGACGGAGATATGGCATTTCCTGTAATGACACCGGACATCATCATGCCGGACTACAAACCATTCGTAAATGAGGAAATACTTGCACCACTCGGTGAATTAACTGACGAGAATATGTACATACTTGTCACAGTAAATGTGCCAAGAGACATAACACAGATTGCGTGCAATCTGAAAGCACCGATCATAATCAACACAGACACAAACAAAGCAGCACAGATCATTGTAGAGGATGATTTCAAAGTGCATTTCCCTATATACGACATCATAAAGGGAAACAAAGAAAGGGCGGGTGAATAAAATGCTGGCTCTTACAAGAAAAAAGGGAGAATCCCTTATCGTAAACAATAACATCGAAATCACAATCCTCGAGATCAGGGGCGATCAGATAAAGATCGGTGTAAATGCACCGAAAGAGGTACCAATCTACCGTAAAGAGGTGTACGATCAGATTCAGCAGGAAAACAAGAAATCTGCCGGAGTCGAGAGTGCGGAGGCACTGAAGGATTTGTTTGGATGAATATAAAGTATGCAAAAAATCAGCCGATATACAACATAGAAAGCGTGAGTTCCCCTATTAGTCAGGTGCGGATTCACATAGATGAAAATAAAATGGTTCAATTGCAACAGCAAATCACACGGAGGTGTAACAAATGGCAATAGAAGCAATAAAAGGTGCAGGAATGGCATATCAGGGAAGTTCGTCAACTGCACAGACAAAAGAGCAGACACAGACAAGGACAGAAGTGTCGAGCGAGGACAACAAAGTCATATCTGAAAACATCGCTAAAGCAGTACAGGCGATGAATACCAAAGAGACAAGTGGTGATTCTGCTGGAGATGCCGGAAATCAGGCACAGCAGCAGATGGATAAAAATGCCCAGATCAGAAAGGCAGTAAATGATATCAACAATAGTGTGGCAGGCGATCAGTCAGAAGCAGTATTTGGTATCCACGAGAAGACAAATCGTGTAACAATAAAGATAATAGACAAAAAGACCAAAGAAGTAATCAAAGAGTTCCCACCGGAGAAAACCCTTGATATGATCGCAAAAGTATGGGAGATGGCGGGAATTATGGTAGATGAAAGGAGATAGACATGGCAATCAGACTCTCGGGAATGAATTCCGGACTTGATACAGATTCGATCGTAACAGCGCTTGTGTCGAGCTATACCAGCAGAAAAGAAAAATACGAAAAAGCACAGACAAAGCTAAGCTGGAAACAGGATGCCTGGAAATCTCTGAATACAAAGGTATACAGTCTTTACAGCAACATATCAAGCCTTCGATTTTCCAGTGCATACAGCCTTAAAAAGACCACTGTATCAGATAGTACAAAGGCTTCAGTCACAGCGTCATCATCCGCACCGAACGGCACACAGTCACTCAAGGTCAAAGATACCGCAAAAGCCGGATATCTGACAGGTGAACAGATCAATGCAGCAAGTTCGAGCACCACACTGGCTCAGCTTGGGTACACAGGTGGGGATGCCAATATCAACGTGACAGTTGGGGACAGCACAAAAACCATTACTATCAGTTCTACATCAACAATGTCGGATGTGGAAAAAAAGCTGAAGGAGGCAGGCATAAATGCCAGTTATGATACCACCTACAAGCGTTTTTACATAAGCTCAAAGGATACCGGAGTAGACAACGACTTCACATTGACCGGAGCAGACAGTAACGGTGCATCCGCACTCTACAAGCTTGGAATAGCTATAGGTGCTTCATCTGACGGAAGCAGAGCAAATCCTTATGCAAAATACGAAAGTCTCTATGGAGATGATACAGACAGCACGACATCTACCCAGGCAAAGGTAGAGGCTGCGGTAAAGGCATACAACGATGCTTCATCAACGGTAGCCAAAAGCAATGCACAGAGCACAAACCTGTTAAATGCTATCACATACAGTACAGCATATTCAGATGTGCAGGATTTCTATGCACCACTTGGGACAGACGTTGATACAACTAAGCTGGAAACACTTGCAAAGCTTGGCTCTGGCAGAAGTTCAGCCGTGATATCAAAGAATGCGGACGGAAGCTACACCACATACAGCAAGACATCAGTAACAGATACAGCTGGAAATACCGTATACAAATCAGCCGATGGAAAATATATATCAGCAGAAGAGACATACGTAGACAGCAGCACAGGTGCAACCTACAAGAAAGAATCCGACGTTAACTATGTAAATGTAGATGGTTCAGGTGACAAGTACTCAGGAGACACTGACCGCCTCACAAAAAAGACCACATACCACACTGTAGAGGAAACAACAAAATATACAGCAAAGATCACCGAGGGTGATGAGACAAAAGAAGTTGAATTTACAAAGAACGAGGATGGCACATACACCGAAACAAACAGCCAAGTTGTATACACAAAACGTGATGATGGAAAATACTATGCAGCTGGCAAGGCAGATGATTCGACAAATGGCATAAGCATAACAGAGTCTGCTGAGTATACATCTGCTACAGACACACTTTCAGACACAGAATCAGCCACAGACGCATATACAGACATCACAGCCAATATTGATGCAGACAAACTCTCAGCATATACATCAAATCTCTCGACAGTGACTTCATTTGAGTCCACAACAGACAGCGTATTATCAGAGAGTGACGACTATACGATCGCAAAGCTTACAGAAGCCATACATAGTGCATACGCAAGCGGTGGAAAAGAAGGAGTGGCAGCTCTGGTTGCTGGGAATACTTCAACGGATAGCACCACAGATACAAGCTCCACAAGTGTCGGTTATGCCACAATAGTAGCAAATCTCGCAAGCGAAATAGAGACTGCACAGCAAACTATGGAAGACAACAGCCTCGTAAAAGACCTCGCTTCAATCACAGATCAGACATCTGACGAGTATAAGAGCGCTCTTGAGAGCTTTGTAAAGACCGTAAATGCTGCACACGAGCTCTATTCAACAGCCCAGTACAATACAAAAGCAAGTAAAATAGATGGACAGGATGCCACAATAGAGTTAAATGGAGTAGAATACACCGGAGCAAGCAACACATTCAATATAAACGGACTTACCATCACTGCACTGGCAAAGACAGCTGACGATGACGAGATAAGCATTACAACAAGCACAGACACACAGGGAATATATGACAAGATAAAGGATTTCCTCACAGAGTACAACAATATCATCAACGAGATGACAAAACTCTACAACGCAGAATCAGCAGGCAGTTATGAACCGCTGACAGACGATGAAAAAGAGGAAATGTCAGATTCAGAGATAGAGAAGTGGGAGACAAAAATCAAGGATTCGCTTCTCAAGAATGACACTACACTTAGTGGAGTCATGTCTGCAATGCAGAATGCAATGTCATCAGCGATCGAGATAAATGGTAAGAAATACTCATTCTCAAGCTTTGGAATCCACACACTAGGATACCTCAATGCGGCAGACAATGAGCAGAATGCATACCATATTGATGGAGATGAGGATGACAGCAACACATCTGGAAACTCAGACAAACTCCTGACAGCCATAGCAAATGACCCGGACTCAGTAATGTCATTCATGCAGCAGATATCAGCTAAGTTATATACAGCGATAGGTAACAAGATGTCAGCGACATCACTCAGCTCCGCATTCACTATCTACAATGACAAGCAGATGTCGACCGAATACTCACAGTATACGACACTGATAAAAGAATGGGAGACAAAAATATCAGACAAAGAGGAATATTATTACAACAAGTTCTCAAATATGGAGACCTCTCTTGCAAAACTTAACAGTACGCAGAGTTCTCTCAGCGGATATTTCTCATAAAATATATGATACCAGGGAGGGTAACAAATGTTACAACAACAAGGATACGCAGCATACGCAAACAGCAAAGTCCAGACAGCATCACCGGCGGAGCTTACACTCATGCTCTATGAGGCTGCTATCAAATTCTGCAATATAGCAGAGATGGCAATAGAAAAAAACGACATACAGAAAGCTCACACCAACATCAAAAAGGTGGAGGCGATCATCGAGGAATTTCAGGCAACACTCAATCACAAGTATCCTGTATCAAAAGACTTCGACAATGTATACAAATACCTCATGCAGAGACTCGTAGAGGCAAACATCAAAAAGGACAATGCTATCCTGGACGAAGTACTTGAGCATCTGCGAACCATGAGAGATGCATGGAAAGAAGTAATGCGTATCACATGCAATGGAAGCAAAATAAGTGCATCGTAGAGATTTTTATAACCGTATATAAAGGCAAAAAATGGGTTATTGTATAGAAAAGCATGCAATAACCTGTTTTTTATATGGAGAGAAAGTGAGAAAAGGTGAAAAAAGGTGTATAAAAGCGGTGTTTAAGTATGTTATAATAAAACCATCAGAATTACAGGTGCAAAATAGAGAGAGGGAGCAGGCATATGGAGCATACATTTAATTCGGTTTTTTCATCCGCAACATTTCCTGAATATACGTATGTAAACAGAAAAAGTTCAGGGGATTTCACATATGAAGAACGATTGAAGATGGCACTTGAACAAATGGGATATCTAATAGTTATAGATGGACCATCGAAAATAGGAAAAACTGTACTGTGCGAGGCTGTAATAGGACGTGATCGGCTGGTGCCTATGACAGGAAATGATTTCAAAGGAGAACATGATTTCTGGACAGTGGTTGCAAGAAAAGTTGATCTTCCTATCATGGGAGAAGTGCAGAACGAAAATATGATACACGGGTTAGATGAACATGTGGGAACCCGGTATACATCTCAGTATCAGACCAATAAAGAGAGGGTAATGCATTATTTTATAGATAATAATAAAGTTCTTCTCTTGGATGATTTTCATTATGCGGATGAAAAAATGCAGCATGATGCGGCATGTCAGCTCAAAGAGGCAATCCGATATGATCTGAAAGTAATAATAGTATCACTGCCTCATCGTGTTGATGAAACAGTAAAAAATAATCCTGATCTGCAGGGACGTATCATGAACATCACCATGAAACCATGGAAGAGAGAAGAACTGTCACAAATTCCGGAAAAGGGATTCAAAATGCTTGATGTAAAAGCTGATAAGAAGCTGATAGACAGACTTGTAATGGAGTGCATAGACTCACCACAGACCATGCAGTCTATCTGTGAGAACATAGGACATTATCTGAACGAGGACAGAGTACTGAAAGATGAAGATATAACAAAAAGCTGCTATCTGAGAGCTGATTTCCTGCCATATCAGGAATTGTATGCAAAATTGCTGGCAGGGTTATCTTCAAGGGGGCAGAAAAGAGCTGTTTATTATCTGAAAGATGGCCAGAGTGTGGATCGATATGGGCTTATACTGGAAGCGTTGAGAAAAGATCCGCCTATGAAAGCAATCACAATGACTGAAATATATGACCGGGCTAAAAAAATACTGGATACAGACCGCGAAATGCCGAAACTTACTACGCAGACAGTGCGTGGTACACTCAAGTCAATGTTTACATTGCTGGAAGATAGCGGATATGAGGCGGACAAAGTATTTGATTGGAAAGAGAATGTGCTGACATTCAGGGAACCACTGTTTCTGTTTTATTTAAGATGGAGGAGAGATGAATAGGGAAGATATAATTAGTATTGGATTGGGCTTGAAAGATGAGAAGAATATAGAGGTTTTAGTAAAGGAGTATGAAGACTGGCGGAATGTTGTTTTGGAAAAGTGTGAGCCGGATTGCCGTGCTGAGTATAAGATAACACTTCATGTACCGGACTCTGTATTTGAATCAAAGGAACAAAGAATAAAGAATTATCAAACAGCTATAGATAAAACTTTAGCCTTATTAAGGAAGAATAACAAATCTGCAATAGAATTAGAGTCTGTAATAGCGAACTTTAATCTGTTCCTGCAGAATATGTTTGCCATCGAGCCGGACAAAAGGGCAACCTTGGAAAAGGAATGCCTTGAGCGAATAAAAATTAACAATGAGTATGACGTGCAACATATTATGTATGCCGTGATAAAAGCGATTTATCCAAATGCGCGCAGAGAGGTAACGCAGGATATAGGTTATGGCTTTGACAGATATGACATAGTGGTAGATGAGATAGATACAGTTATTGAGATAAAGTGTACAAGGAAAGATCACACTGATAAGAAACTGCTTAGAGAACTTGGAGAGGATGCTTTTTTCTATAGGTGCAGTAATCTGATAATTTATGTCTATGATAAAAGTGCGGTAATAAAGGACATTGATAACTTTGCAAGAGCATTGGAGAAAAACAAGGATGAAGCTGGCAAAAATATACATATAATTGTAGATCAGGCAAAAGAACTTATATAGAAAAAGAATGGGGGAATACCATGGACCAGACATACATAGCAATAATGATACAAAGCCTTGAGAAAAAGGAAAAAGTACTCAACAGAATAATAGAACTCGACACAATTCAGAAGAATCAGCTCGAAGATCCTGAGCTTACACCGGACGATTTCGATGAAGTAGTAGAAGCAAAATCCGAGCTTATAGATCAGCTTGATAAACTTGACAGTGGCTTTGAAAAGCTGTTTGAGCGAATGAAAGCTGAACTGGATGAAAATAAGGAAGCACATAAAGACGAAATACGCATCATGCAGGATCACATTCGCAGTATAACGGACAAAAGTGTACAGATCCAGAGCCAGGAAGCCCGCAATAAAGACCTCATGATGAAAAAATTCAATGCGATAAAAAAGCAGACCAGAGAGGTGCGTAAGGGAGCCAATGTGGTGAGCAAATATTACAAAACTATGACAAAGACCGGGTATGTAGATCCACAGTTTATGGATAATAAAAAATAGCTATCATTTATTGCATAAAATGTTGTAAAATGATATTGAAAGTAGTATACTAACACAACTAATAATATTTGAGGAGGGATGAATATGGAAAAGACATTATGTGTTGCAAAGGCTTTATATGATATGTATTATGAGTCAAATGGTGTATACATGGATGAAATGAAAATGCACAAACTCATGTATTTTTCGCAGAGAGAATCCCTTATGTATAATAAAAAACCGTTATTTGACGCATCATTTTATGGATGGAAATATGGTCCGGTGCTTAATGAAGTTAGAGAGGAATATAAGCTCAAGACGTATTTTTCAAATGTAAAAGAGGCAGTAAGTGAGTCGACGTATAGGCTTTTGAAAAATGTATTGGAAAGGTATGGTGCATTGTCATCATGGAAGCTGAGCAGTCTTTCACATGAGGAGTTTTCATGGAAAAAGGCGCGGAAGGAGCTCGAGGCATCTGATAATGGGAATGTTAAGCTTACATTGGATGCAATGATGGTGGATGCAACAAAGGAATTGATGTATCGCAAGAGTGAACTTGCATAATAAGGGGTGGTGTTTATTAATATTGAGGATAGAAGAGCATTTTTTCAGGAGTTTGTGTGTCAGCCATTGACAGCAGATGATGAGAATGCTCTTTTAATAAAGAATTTCAAGTCTGTAAATGGTAAGGACGATTTACAGAATTACCTTGTAAATACAAGCCGGGCGTGGCAGGAAGATTTGGATGGCGAAACAAGGGTTTACCTGATAAAAGATAAAACAGGCAATATTGCTTGCTATTTTTCAATAAAATGTGGATTAATAGTGGGTGATGATTTAAATGTTCATTTATCAGATGATGAGCATACAATTCTCGAACTGTATGTAGAAGCGAAAAAGAATGGAGATACAGAGGCAGAAGAAAATCTTTTTGCTGCTATTAATTCATCGTTTCCGGAGAGGGCTGATGAGTTATTAAAAATTGCATTGAAAAAGTTAGATAGAAAAACCGAAGCTATGGAAATAGGCCAATCACAGAGCACAATAAATGTACCGGTATGTTATTCTGCAATAGAGCTGAGACACTTATGCAGAAATGCAAATTATAAACTTGATGAGAGTATAGGTGTTCCATTAGGATTCGGGCTTTTCTGGGAAAAGATAGTTCCGATCATAGAGGATATATCAAATATGATCGGGTGTAAGTATGTATATTTGTTTGCGGCTGATGATTCACGTAAAGTCGATGGCAATGTAAAGAAACTGGTCAGATACTATAAAAATGATTTTAAATTTTATGAATGCGATGAATCAGTGAAATTAGTAAAACCTGATTATGATAATTTTTGTTATGGACTGATCCAGAGAGTCAGCGATTTGAAAAGGAATAGAAATGCCATCTGGGAAGAGTTCTCGGATGTGTGGGAATAAAAATGAACATACTAATATTCGAATATTACAACTTCGGTATAGAAGATGTAAAAGAAATCCTAACTAAAAAGGGACACAAATACAAATCAATAGAGTCAGAATTGATCAAAGAGCGTGTAAGCCCGGAATTTGACAGTATATTTGAGAAAGCATATGAAGAGGGGATAGATGGCAAGCCGTTCGACTGTGTATTCACATTTAATTATAGTGCAGTGATATCAAATAACTGTAAAAAGGTTAATCTGCCATATATCGCCTGGGTATATGACAGCCCTCACGTAATGCTGTATTCATATACACTGATCAATCCGTGCAACTATGTGTTTATATTTGACAAAACACAGTATCTGGAACTCAAAAATGCAGGTATAGATACAGTGTACTATGCACCACTGGCGGTAAACATCGATCGTATGAAGAGAATGCTGGACAGTAAAGATGATAGGAATGCACAGATTGCCGAACAGATGCAAAAAATACAATCTTGCGACATATCATTTGTCTGAGCTATGTACAATGAAAAGCATAACCTCTTTAAGAAACTGGACGGAATATCAGATTACACCAGAGGATATCTGGAATCGATAATGAAGACACAGAGGAAAGTATATGGCTATTACTTCCTTCAGGAAATGCTGCAAAATGAGAAGATAATAGCAGATATGCAAAAAGCTTGCCCACTCGGGACAAGCAAGGATGGAGTGGAAACCGTGCAGTATATGTATGCCGATTACTTTCTTGCGCGCCAGATGGCAAGTGATGAGAGAACGGAAACACTAAAACTGCTTGGAAAAGAACTTGGGACACAGTACAGAATAAACCTGTATACACATAATGAGACACCGAATCTACAGTATATACATAATGCAGGAGCGATAGATTATTATAACGCTATGCCATATATATTCAGAAACTCAAAGATAAACCTGAACATCACACTGCGAAGCATAAAGTCAGGTATACCACTCAGAGGTATGGATGTATGCGGTGCCGGAGGATTTCTGATGTCGAACTATCAGGAGGACTTCTATGATATATTTGTGCCGGGTGAGGATGTAGTACTGTATGAATCGCAGGAAGATCTGGTGAATAAATGCAGATACTATCTGACACATGAGACGGAAAGACAGCAGATAGCAGACAATGGCTATGGCAAGGTGGCAGAGACATGCAGCTATGATGTGAGGCTGGATGAGATATTTGATATAGTGTTTGGAGATAGATAGAATATAAAGAGGGGCTGCATTTACTTTGGAAAATGAGGGGAAAAATAAAATTTAAAAATTTTTTGAAAATAGATATAAAGTATCGAAACACCATTCCGATATATATAACAAGTAAGCAAATTATTACTTAGTAACAAGCCAATCGAAGCGTACGGTCGGGCGGCAGGTTACAATGATCAAACAGATTGAAGCATGGAAGCTTCACTTAATTCAAGGAGGAAAAATAATATGGTAGTACAGCACAATATGGCAGCAGCCAATGCGAACAGACAGTTAGGAATCAGCACAAGTTCTCTTAGCAAATCAACAGAGAAATTATCATCTGGATACAAAATCAACCGTGCAGCAGATGATGCAGCAGGACTTTCAATCTCAGAGAAGATGAGAAGCCAGATCAGAGGCCTCAACAAAGCTTCTTCAAATGCAGAGGATGGTATCTCTCTTATCCAGACAGCTGAAGGTGCATTAAATGAGACTCACTCAATTCTTCAGAGAATGAACGAGCTTGCTACACAGGCAGCTAACGATACCAATACATCTACAGATAGAACTGCAATTTCTCTTGAAATTCACGCTCTGGTTTCAGAGATAGACAGAATTCAGAGTACCACACAGTTTAATACTCAGAATTTATTAGATGGAAACTTTACAGATAAGAAATTACAGGTTGGAGCGTTAGCAGATCAGAGTATAACTATTTCTATTAGTAATATGAATGCGGATTCATTGGGAGTGGATAATTTGAGCGTAGCTTCTTTCGATGAAGCAGGAAAATCTATGACTGCAATTCAGAGTGCAATACAGTTAGTTTCAACACAGAGAGCAAGCTTAGGTGCACTTCAGAATCGTCTTGAGCATACAGTTAACAATCTTGATAATGTATCAGAGAATACACAGACAGCAGAGTCACGTATACGTGATACTGACATGGCTTCTGAGATGGTACAGTATTCATCTACTTCTATCATTCAGCAGGCAGGTCAGTCTATGCTTGCACAGGCTAATAGCCAGACGCAGGGTGTACTTTCACTCATTCAGTAGTAGTGTGTATTGGGCTGACTAAAATAAAAAGCGACTCAGAAGAGTCGCTTTTTGTTATATGATTAAAAGGGAAAAAGGTGCTGTAAATATGAGAGAATTGATAACAAGAACTATAGAACAAATTGATATAGTAATTGAAAAAATGATTTGTGATGAAAATAATGCGTATATATATATGGTTAAGGTTATAAATCTGGTAAATGAAGCGTTTAATCCAATAATTAAAATTTTTATGGAAAATGAAGATCAGGAAAGTCAAAATTGGGTGAAAAATTGTAACAGAATGTTTGATGCGCTAGGAACATGCATTGAGAAAAGAGACAGTATCGGAATAATAGATATTTTAGGTGTTGAAGTAAGAAGTACGTTAGAGACACTGAGAGATGCTTTTTAGGAAGAATAAAATGAAAAATACATATGAAAATAATGTGAGGAATTTATTATATAATAAATCCTATTTGATAGACTGTATAAACGAAAAAGAAAGTGATGAATATAA
>CAVABC010000008.1:4447-57808 GCA_963586665.1 Acutalibacteraceae bacterium | reverse complement strand
TTAAGAAAAATTTCTTGAAATTAACTCTTGACAAAAGTCACTTCATAACAGGAGAGACAACAAGCATTACGTCAGTTGCCAATCTACAGATCAGTAATGAGTTGACAACAGATTTCACAATGCTTGCTAAGAGAAGAAAAGTCTACAACAAAGTCATTGAGGAACTTGACCTTGATATGACATATCAGCAGTTGCAGGAAATAATAACAATTACAAATCCAACCGATACGCATATACTTACAATTGAGGCACAGGATCCTGATCCGCAGCAGGCTATGGACATCGCAAATGCAATGGCTGAAGCTGTTGCCGATAATCTTTCTACTGTAATGGCCACTGAAAAGCCAAGTATTGCGGAAGATGCGGAGCTGCCAAAGAAGCCTTCCAGTCCAAATACTATGAAAAATATTATTATTGGAGCAATTGTAGGATTGTTTCTCTCGTGTGGAGTCATTGTAGTACGTTATTTGCTGGATGATACAATTAAAAATGAAGAGGATGTAAAGAAATATCTGAATCTCACTACATTTGCTAGTTTTCCGGATGACAAAGAAGGGAAAAAACATAAGAGCAAAAAGAGTAGAAGCAGGATGCACAAAAGCAGAAAATAACAAGTAGAAAGCTACTGGAAATGGGGAATCAGATGAAAAAAACGACGATAGATCTTGATGAAATGAATTATGTAGTGACAGAGGAACTAAAGACACTGCGTACTAATCTTTTATTTTGTGGCAGCGAAAAACAGGTAATTATGGTTACAAGCTCTTACATGAGTGAAGGAAAATCCACGACAGCAGTCAGACTTGCTACCTCTCTCGCAACACTCCAGAAAAGCGTTTTGCTGATCGATCTGGATCTCAGAAAATCAGTACTTCCAGTCAGAGTGCATGCTTCCGGGGTAAATATGGGTATGAGCCATTTCCTTTCAGGGCAGTGCGAATTGGATGAAGCCATCATGAAGACAAATATTCCTGGATTTTATATAGCATTTGCAGGGCGCCTTGCTCCAAACCCTACTGAGTTGATATCAAGTGCCAAGTTCAAAAATATGCTTGCAAGCCTTAGAAAATTATATGATTATATCATACTTGATGTTCCACCGCTTGGTATGGTAGTGGATGCAGCGATTGTTGCGCAGGAGTGTGATGGAGCAATTATGGTAATCCAATCAGGCCAGATAAAGTACCGTCTGGCTCAGGAAGTAAAACGCAAGATAGAAAGTGCCGGATGTCCGGTGCTTGGTGTGGTACTTACAAAGGTAAAGACAAAAGAAATCGGACATTACTATGGCAGATATTACGGTAAGTACTATGGCAAATATTATGGTCATGAGGAGAATGAGAAAGAGTAGTTGTTATGAAACACCTGTTACACCTTCTACAACTACAACACCAGCTACAACAACTACAACAACTACAACAAGTGCAACAACTACAAGCACAGCAAAGACATCTCCAAAAACTGGAATGGAGACATCTGCAATGCCACTTATGGTACTTGCCTTTGCAGCAGCAGGATTAGTTTGCACAAAGAAAGCTAAAAGCTTCTAATAAAACAAATTTAGTCTAGATAATATTAAACATACACATGTGGTCTGTGGACAGAGCTTTGCTCTGTCCATAGTTTGAATAGAGGATAAAATGAAAAATACACAGAATAAGAAAAAAAACATATATAAAATATTCGCGATAATTTTTATATTATGCGCAGTCATATGTATTGGGATCATGTGTTATCACATTATAGTACAGAAAAATGCTAATAATACATACCAAAAGCTTGCGCAAAATGCTACTGAAACAACAGAAGATACAGAAAATTATGTTGACTCGACAGAGGGTATTTTAAAAGACCTTAATATTCCGGTACCTGACAAAAATCTGGACTGGGATGCTATAAAATCTGAAAATGAAGATATTTATGCGTGGATATATATTCCAAATACTAATGTAGATTATCCGATTCTTCAGCATCCGACAGATGACAGTTATTATCTGGAACACAATCTTGATGGAAGCACGGGATATCCCGGATGTATATATTCAGAGTCAGCAAACAAAAAAGACTTCAGCGATGCCAATACTGTATTGTATGGACATAATATGAAAGATGGTTCGATGTTTGCATCACTGCATAATTTTGAGGATAATCAATTCTTTGAAGACAATTGTTTTATATACATTTATACTCCGGAAAAGACATATGTTTATGAAGTATATACGGCATGTGAATTCAGCGATGAATATTTACAGGATGCGTATGATTTTGATACTGAGAGTGGCTTTGATCAATTTGTACAGGATATTGAGAATATCCGAGATATGACATCTCACAGAAGAGATGGAATAGGTATGGCATATGGGAGAAAGCTGCTGACATTATCCACATGCATAGGTTCGAAGCCAGACAACAGATGGCTGGTTGTCGGTGTGCTGTTGAATGAAAATTAGAAACGTAGGCGCTTGACTAATCCTTGGCTTTAGACATATAATCTTAAAGAAAATAACGTGATGCACTATAAAATGGCATCATAAATGAGGGAGAAAATACATTTTGACTCTCAAATTGTAGCATATTTATAAACTCACAGGAGGTAACTGACATGGACAAGCACATTACAGACGGCATTATTTACATCGGTGTGGATGATAAGGATATTGACCTGTTTGAGAGCCAGTACGTGGTTCCAAATGGTGTTTCCTACAATTCATATGTGATCATGGATGACAAGATTGCGATCATGGACACAGCCGATGCAAGAGTTACAGATAAATGGTTCGAGAATTTAAGAGAGGCACTTGGTGACAGGACACCTGATTATCTTGTTGTATCTCATATGGAGCCTGATCATGCATCAAATATACAGAAGGCAGCTGAGGCATATCCACAGATGAAGATTGTTGCAAATGCAAAGACTTTTCCTATGATGGGACAGTTCTTTGATATTGACCTTGAAGGAAGAAAGGTTGTTGTTGCTGAGGGAGATACACTTTCTCTTGGAAAACACGAGCTTACTTTTGTCATGGCACCTATGGTTCACTGGCCGGAGGTTATGATGGAGTACGAGTCAACAGACAAGGTACTTTTCTCAGCCGATGGATTTGGAAAATTCGGAGCACTTGATACTGATGAGGACTGGGCATGTGAGGCGAGACGTTACTACTTTAACATAGTAGGAAAATATGGAGCACAGGTTCAGGCAGTGCTTAAAAAAGCTGCCGGTCTTGATATCCAGAAGATCTGTCCACTTCACGGACCTATTCTTACAGAAAACCTCGGATATTACATCGATAAATACAATACATGGAGCAGCTATCAGCCGGAGGACGAGGGTATTCTCGTTGCATGTGCTTCTATCCATGGCAATACAAAGAAGGCGGCAGAGGTTTTTGTTGAGAAACTTAAAGCTACAGGTGTAAAAGTCGCTTTCACAGATCTGACAAGAGATGATATGGCAGAGGCTATAGAGGACGCTTTCAGATACGACAGACTCGTACTTTGTGCATGCACATATGATGCCGGTATCTTCCCGCCAATGGAGGACTTCCTTCATCATCTGAAATCAAAAGCATATCAGAACCGTAAGGTTGCCTTTGTGGAAAATGGTACATGGGCACCTACAGCAGCCCGTCAGATGAAGGCAATAGTGGAAACTTTCAAGAATATCGAGTGCGTTGAGCCTGTTGTGACCATAAAATCAACATTAAATGCTGATTCAACAAGCCAGATGGATGCGCTTGTAAAGGCACTTACAGAGTAAGAAATGTAAATAGTAACTATATGGATCAAAGATGACCCGGGCGTTAGGCCCGGGTTTCTTATTTTCCACATTTTACATTAATTGCGTTTGGGAAAATACCTTTTGACCCTGATATTATTGATATGTTAATATAACTTTAATAGGTCTTTAATAGATCAATGCAGTGCAAAGAGTCAATTATTGTTTGTATATGCATTCGCATGTAGGCGTATTGACAGATATAAGTACTTGCAAGTGCGTTAGTAGTAAGAGGAAGATATATGCAGCAGAGAGTAACCGTCAAATTGAACAATGCTCATCAAACTCGGCAAAATCAAGGCTTTCCTACAATTCTTGAATATTGTAAATACAATGATATTCCGCTGATGAACACACCGTGCGGAGGAAAAGGGACATGCGGTAAGTGCAAGGTTTGGGTAACAAAACCATATAATGAGGAAGTTTTGGCATGTCAGACAAAAGTTTGCGAGGGTATGGAGTTTGTGATAGAGAATACATCTATTATGGCGGATGACATGGTAGTGCTTACTAATGGTGAGGCTTCTGAAATAACTAATGCGGTTGAGCATAATGATAGTAGTGACAGTGGAATTTTGGATCGCACGCTTGCAGCCTGCGATATAGGTACAACAACGGTCGTTTGTTATCTGATTGACGGAACTACAGGCAATATCCTATCAACCAGAAGTGCAGCAAACCCACAGCGAAGCTTTGGTGCGGATGTGCTTTCAAGGATTGAGGCAGCGGGCAGCCAACCCAGTAATCTTGCAATCATGCAGTCACAGATTGTCAGTCTTCTGGACAATTGGATAGCAGACATGCTTACAGAATGTGACAGATCAGAGGTATTACTTTTATCGATTGCGGGCAATACTACTATGTGCCATCTTCTTATGGGAATGTCTCTAGAGAAGCTGGGAAAAGCTCCATTTTTGCCGGATGAGTACTTTGGAAAAGTGTTTGATCCCACGAAAACAGGCATAAATAAATGTCAAAACATGATTATATTTCCGGCTGTATCCGGCTTTGTAGGCGGAGATATTACAGCGGGAATGATGAAAACGGTTAATTCAGAAGAGCTTACCCTCTTTCTTGACATAGGAACAAACGGAGAGATGGCATTAGGTCGTGGTGACAGATATGTGTGCTGTGCTACAGCGGCAGGACCTGCGTTTGAGGGAGCTGAAATTGAGATGGGAATGCCTGCCTCGAAAGGTGCTGTGGACAAAGTCTGGCTGGAAGGCCGTAGAATAAAGTACAGAGTGATCGGAAATGACAGACCGATCGGGATATGTGGATCTGGTCTCATAGATGCGCTGGCTGTTTTGCTGCAGACTGGCATTATCGATGAAAACGGAACTATTCAGAGTGGAAATGAGCTTCCTATATTATTCAGATCTTATGTGTTTGAAACAGAATTTGAAATGTCGGCAGAAGATCTACAATCAGGAGCGACCGGCAAAGTATATGAACCGGGGACTCAGCTTGCAGTACACATAGCATCGGGAGTATACATCACTCAGGAGGATATTCGCAAGCTTCAGCTTGCAAAAGGTGCCATTGCGGCAGGAATTGATGTATTATTCCGAGAGTATCACTGTAAAGCGACAGAAATAGATAGCCTTACATTTGCCGGAGGCTTTGGAAATTATATCAATAAGGCAAGTGCAGCGGCAATCGGGATTTTTCCGAAGGAATTGCTGGATAAGACAAGAGAGGTTGGAAATGCTGCCGGAAACGGAGCTATCGCAGCGGCTTTATCAAAAGAGGCATGGGATAAGGCGATTTCTCTCAGCAGGAAAATGCAGTATATCGAGCTGGCATCATATCCGGGCTTTGAGGATCTTTATGTGGAGCATATGAATTTTTAGGCTATGTGTTTAATATAATCATGAGTTTAAAACGTTTTCTTTTGCATCGGCAGTTGCACAGCTCTTACCCTAGGTGGTGTTTTCTATAGTATTTATGGGAGAATTATAAAATAAGATTATAAGGAGTCAAAAATGGGAATATTTGATATTATCGGACCTGTTATGGTCGGACCGTCCAGTTCACACACTGCCGGAGCGGTCAGAATAGGATATATATGTTATAAGCTCATGGATGAGCCAATAAGGAATGTGCGTATAGGTCTTTACGGCTCGTTCCTTGCTACCGGACGCGGACACGGAACTGACAGAGCACTCGTTGCCGGACTTCTTGGGATGAAGCCGGATGATGTGCGCATTCCTGACAGTTTTGACATTGCCAAAGAAAAGGGCTTGAGGTTCGAATTCGGTGAGGCAAAGCTTACAGGGGCAAACCCGAATACCGCTGTGTTAAATCTTGAAGGTTACAGCGGCAGGAATCTTGAGATAGTGGCAGAGTCGATCGGAGGCGGTCGCATAAAGATCAGGAAAATAGATGGTCTGGATGCAAATTTTTCAGGGGATTATCCGACACTTGTTGTTCACAATGTGGATGAGCCTGGACACATTGCCATGATAACGGAGATCCTGCGGGCACAATCGGTCAATATTGCGACAATGCAGCTTTACCGTGAGTGTCCGGGCGGCATGGCTGTTACAGTAATCGAGTGCGATCAGGAAATCCCAAAGGCGGCACTGGATGGACTGGAGCATGCACCGGGCATAATCAAGGTAACATATTGTGACTGCGGAAATTCGTAGGTGAGACGAGAGCATGCATTGATGATACCTTTTGACCCTTTAATCATAATATGACATAGAAAAGAGGAGAGCGTATGGCATTTTCTTCGATAGCTGATATAGAAATATATATGAAAGAGCATAACTGCCATTTTTATGAGGCAGTACTGCATGAAGAGGCGCGGGATTCCCTGTCGGATGAAAAAACGGTATTTGATAAAATGACTTCGATGTACCGCGTTATGAAAGAGGCAGATCAGTCCTACGAGAGCAGACTGACATCGAACAGTGGTTTGTCAGGTGGCAACGGAGCAAAAATGCAGGAATTTGCTGACATGAATGCAACTTCACAAGGTGCATTCTGCGGAGAATTTGGTTCACATGTCATGGCAACTGCTATCAAGATGGCTGAGAGCAATGCCTGTATGAAGCGTATAGTGGCATCTCCGACAGCAGGCTCGTGCGGAGTTGTACCTGCAATCCTGATAAACTATGAGCGTTATTTTGCAAAAACGGATGTGCAAAGAAGCGTTGGGCTGAAAGGAGAACTGCAGCAGGAAGCGGTTGAAGCGCGCATGACAGAGGCACTTTTTGTGGCAGCGGGAATAGGGAACGTGATCGCCAACAGAGCCAGTATTTCAGGAGCGGCAGGAGGCTGTCAGGCGGAGATAGGCACCTCAAGTGCAATGGCGGCAGGAGCACTTGCTTATCTGCGAGGAGGGGATGAGTATATCGCAAACGCGGCAGCACTCGCCCTGAAAAATCTGCTTGGACTGGCGTGTGATCCGGTTGCAGGTCTTGTCGAGGTACCTTGTGTAAAGAGGAATGCATCAGGTGCCATGAATGCATTGTGCGCAGTGGATATGGCTTTGGCAGGCATAGAAAGCGCAATACCAGCAGATGAAGTTTTTGATGCTATGAGAGAGATCGGTGATCTTATGAGCCGGGAGCTGAAAGAGACAGGCAAGGGAGGTCTTGCCGTGACACCGACAGCCAGCCGTGTGCATTTGTAATGCGCAAATTGTTGTTAGATTACTGTAAATGGTGTCTTAAATGGACTGTAACCGTTGTGAGGCGTATTATGGTATAAAACAGTAATAATGAAAGAAGTAAGAAGGTGCTAAAATGCAGGGAAAACTTACTATATTAGATAAAACCCAGATAGATGATTTTATAAATACTCATCTGAATTGGAAAGAATACAATGCATTATTGCAGGAAAGCAACCATTATTTTACCAAGGCTGAGATCGTGTCGGAAGGTGCTGTGGGAGAGCTGATATTTCAAAATCCGGACTCAAAGGAACATGAAAAATGTGTGTTTGTGTTCTTTCTTGGTAAGGATCAGCTTGTGATAGCAGATCTTACACAGAAAAACAGAAGAGTTCCACATGAGACAGAGGCTATGGGTGTGTCGCTGCGTGTAAGGTCTAGTGAGATTAGCGGCATAGGTTCACTGACCATACAATCAGATAATGGTGACACCACAGACAACACTACAGACAATACGACATCATGCGGCTCGACTCTTGCGTCAGATCTCATATCCACCCTCGAGAGCGAGGAAAAGGAACTGACACCGGTGCGTCTATTCGTACAGATACTTGATTACACATTAAAAAATGAGATGAAAAATCTACAGCTCATAGAAACGGCATGCTACCGCATGGAGGAGCTTCTTTTAGATGAAAAAAAGGAGCTTGATCCGACAAATGAGGTGGCAAAATACAGAAAAGAAATATTAAATCGTAATTTTAGATATCAGCAATTCGCTGATATGATGGACACTCTGTGCGAGAATCCTTTTGATATATTTACCGACAGTGAAAAATTATCGTTTGAGAGATTTGGCAGCAAGGTTGACAGACTAAGCCAGCAGACACAGCTTCTTAGGGAGTATCTGGTGCAGATCCGTGAGATGTATCAGCAGACGATCGATGTGCAGCACAACAAGACCATGCAGGTGCTTACAGTGGTAACAACGCTTTTTTTTCCGCTTACACTCATAGCAGGATGGTACGGTATGAATTTTGTTAACATGCCGGAGCTAAAAAATCAATATTCGTACTTTATTGTGATCGGATTATGTCTTATAATAGTTGTGGGTGAGATTATATTTTTTAAAAAGAAAAAGCTGATCGGGGGATCAGCGAGCAGGAGGAATTTGCAATGCGCAAAACAAAAATAATTTGTACAATCGGACCATCAAGTGAACACGAAGATGTCCTTACCCAGATGTGTGAGGCTGGTATGGACGTTGCCAGACTGAATTTTTCTCATGGATCACATGAGGAGCATCAGGCGAAAATAGATCTGATCAAAAAGGTAAGAGCAAAGCTTGGACTTCCAATCGCAATTATGCTCGACACAAAGGGACCGGAGTACAGAATAAAGACTTTTGAAAAAGGCAAGATTGAGTTAAAGGACGGAGATACTTTTACTCTCACAACTGATGATATCGTCGGAAATCAGGAGAGAGTAGCAGTAAACTACGAAAATCTGATAAAAGATTTAAAGGTTGGTGACCGCGTGCTTATTAGCAACGGTATCATCATTCTCGAGGTAAAAGAGTTAAAGGGCAATGACGCGATTTGCGAGGTTATCGCAGGAGGCGCGCTTTCAGACAGAAAGAGCATGAATTTCCCTAATAAAGTAATGAAACACGCATACTTAAGCGAGCAGGACAAGGACGATCTGCTTTTCGGTATCAAAAACGAGGTGGATTTCGTAGCAGCATCATTTGTTTCCACAAAGAAGGATGTGGCAGATCTGCGAGAATTCCTTGATGCAAACGGTGGACAGGATATCGATATCATTGCAAAGATCGAGAACCGTTCAGGTGTAGATCACGTAGAGGAAATCTGCGAGATCGCAAACGGTATCATGATCGCCAGAGGTGATCTTGGAGTAGAAATCCCGGGAATGGAAGTTCCTGCTATCCAGAAGTACCTTATCAACAAATGCCGTCTTCTCGGCACTCGTGTTATCACAGCAACAGAGATGCTCGAGTCAATGATCCACAATCCACGTCCTACAAGAGCTGAGCTTTCAGACGTGGCAAACGCAGTATATGACGGATCAAGTGCTATCATGCTTTCAGGAGAGTCTGCAGCAGGAAAATATCCTGTAGCTGCTGTAAAGAACATGGCAGAGATCGCTGAATACACAGAGAAACAGATCAACTATGTAAAGAGATTTAACGCTACAGAGTTAAAGACTAGTAGCATTGTAGATGCCATTTCGCATGCTACATGTGCCATGGCTATAGATGTAGACGCAAAATGTATTGTTGTAAGCTCTCTTACTGGTAGAACCGTACGCATGGTCAGCCGTTTCCGCTGCCCTGTAGATATTGTCGGCATGACAACCTCTGAAAAGGTATGGCGCAAGCTCAACCTTAGTTGGGGCGTAACACCGGTACTCTGTGAGGAGTTTGATTCAATGGAGGTAATGTTCTACAATGCCATGAAACAGGCAAAGGATGTAATGAAGCTCAAGAAAGGCGAGCATGTAGTTCTTACAGGTGGACTCATCAATGGTAAGACCGGAAATACAAACGTTATCAAGGTCGAGACAGTATAGTTAATATTAATGAAATGGGGGTCAAAAGGTATTTTGACCCTCATATCATATGATAAGAAAACAAAAGAGAGGCAGGATTAGTTTAATGTGGAATGCAATCAACAATTTTCTAAGTGCAGTGGATGACTTTGTATGGGGAGTACCGCTTATGGTGCTCATCATGGCAGGAGGTATACTTCTTACTGTGCGTCTTGGACTTCTTCAGATCAGGAAGCTTCCTTTAGCACTCAAATGGATGGTTAAAAATGAAGAGGGCGGAGATGGAGAGATATCCAGCTTTGGAGCACTCTGTACAGCACTCAGTGCCACGATAGGAACCGGAAACATCGTAGGAGTTGCCACAGCGGTATGTGCCGGTGGCCCTGGAGCACTTTTCTGGATGGTACTTGCTGCATTCTTTGGAATGGCAACAAAGTATTCAGAGGGACTTTTAGCTGTAAAATATCGTGTTATCGGCAAGGACGGACACAGTCTTGGCGGACCTTTCTACTATATAGAGCAGGGAATGGGTGCAAAATGGAAGTGGCTTGCAAAGATATTTGCGTTTTTCGGAGTATGCGTAGGACTTTTTGGAATTGGTACATTCAGTCAGGTAAATGGTATTTCAAGTGCCGTAAACAACTTTTTTGATCCAAAGAATCAGCACACAGTAAAGATTTTACCATTCCTCGGCGATTATTCATGGTCAGTTGTTATCGCATCACTTGTGCTTGCATTCTGTGTTGCTGCAGTTCTTATCGGCGGTGTAAAGCGTATCGCAAGTGTAAGCCAGGTTGTAGTACCGTTTATGGCTATCATCTATGTCGTATTTGTACTTGTTCTTGTGATCTGCAATATCACAGCTGTTCCGGCAGCGTTTGCCACTATAGTAAAAGCAGCTTTTTCACCGAAAGCCATAACAGGTGGAGCAGTCGGAAGCTTCATTGTGGCTATGCAGAAAGGTGTTGCCAGAGGTATCTTCTCAAATGAGGCTGGACTTGGTAGTGCGCCTATCGCAGCCGCAGCAGCCCAGACAAAGGAACCGGTGCGTCAGGGACTTGTCAGCATGACAGGAACATTCATCGATACAATTGTTATCTGTACGCTTACAGGTCTTTCAATTGTCATCACAGGAGCATGGCAGGTCGATGGACTTGAGGGCGTTCAGGTAACTACATATGCATTTCAGAATGGACTTCCATTTCCGGCTGAGCTTTCATCATTTATACTTATGCTGTGTCTTGTGTTTTTTGCCTTTACAACAATACTCGGTTGGGACTATTATAGTGAGCGGTGCTTAGAATATTTGAGCGGTGGCAGGATGAAATATGTAAAAGTATATCGCTGGGTATACATACTTGCAGTATTCATCGGACCTTACATGACAGTAAGTGCGGTATGGACTATCGCTGATATCTTCAACGGTCTCATGGCTCTGCCAAATATGATTGCGCTTTTCGCTCTCAGCGGAGTCGTTGTTAAAGAGACAAAGCATTTCTTCGAGCGACACAAAAATGGAGAAATAGAGGATTAAAATTATGTTTTATATTTTGCGACATGGAAGAACTGATTGGAACGAGCGTCATATGCTGCAGGGAGATGTGGACATCCCACTCAATGAAACCGGCAGGCAGATGGCTCGTGATGCCGCAGAAAAATACAAGGATATCGAATTTGATATATGTTACTGCTCGCCTCTTCAGAGGGCGCAGGAGACAGCCCACATCTTCCTCGCGGGCAGACAGCCGGAGGTTCCCATCATCACAGACAACAGACTGCGTGAGATGAGCTTCGGTGATTACGAGGGAGTGGAGGGCATCAGGCAGAAACCGGAATGCCCTGTTTATCTGCTCTTTGAGGAGCCGGAAAAATATGTGGCAAAGGACGGATCAGAGAGTTTCGAGTCACTTTACGGCAGAACAGGTGAGTTTATCGAGCAGATCTTAAAGCCGCAGATCGCAGCCGGAAAGAAAGTTCTCATCGTGGGACACGGTGCAATGAATTGTAGTATCGTAAATCAGTTCCGTGACACACCGATAAAAGACTTTTGGAAAGATATGCAGGGAAACTGCGAACTGTTAAAGATAAATATATAAGTAAAACATAACAATAATATAAGAATTACTAAATTGACCGCTTTGTATTATCCTCGTAAAATGAATTAGGAAATTTTTTATAAATAATTAATAATTCGGAGGCTACAAATGAAAAATACTAACTCGTCACCTTATGAGTTTGAGGGCAGAATACCGCTCTCGCAGG
This sequence comes from Acutalibacteraceae bacterium, assembly GCA_963586665.1. GTDB lineage: Bacteria > Bacillota > Clostridia > Lachnospirales > Lachnospiraceae > Roseburia. The sequence goes on along the minus strand of CAVABC010000008.1, from coordinate 45,578 downwards.
CAATACCGCTTGGACTCCAGCATGTAATGGCTATGTTCATCGGCAACCTGACACCGCTTATCATCGTTATGGGAGTGTGTGGACTGACCGCAGATGCAGGCTTTGCGGAGCTTCGTACAGCTCTTTTACAGAACGCTATGATCATAGCTGGTATCGTTACACTTGTGCAGATGTTTTCTATCGGACCTGTCGGTGGAAAAATACCTATCGTAATGGGTACTTCATCAGGATTTTTAGGGGTACTCAACAATACAGTAGCGGCATGTGGTGGCGGAGTTATCGCATACGGAGCTATCATGGGAGCATGTATCGTAGGTGGTATATTTGAGGGTGTGCTCGGAGCATTCCTTAAGCCGCTTCGCAAGTTTTTCCCTGCAATCGTTACAGGATCTGTCGTTATCGCGATCGGACTGTCGCTTCTTGGAGTAGGTATCAACTACTTCTGTGGTGGAAGCGGAAAAGCGGATTACGGCTCACTGCCTAATCTTTTCCTCGGATTTGTTGTACTTATTGTAATCATACTGCTCAAGCATTTTGCTCCGCAGAACAGTATTTTTTCATCATCGGCTATTCTTTTTGGAATACTTGCCGGCTATATCGTAGCAATCATCATGACACTTACCATGTCACATACAGGTGTGGACGCAGACGGTGTCAAATATACATATTCATGGGTTGTCAATTTCGACGAGGTGAAGAATGCTTCATGGATCGCAATCCCAAGCTTCATAGGATTTGGAGCACTTTCAGATGTGAAGATCTCCTTCCAGGCAAGTGCGATCATTCCTATCGGCATCATGTTTATCGTTACTGCTATCGAGACAGTAGGAGATATCTCAGCATGTATCGAGGGTGGTATGGACAGAGAGGCAACAGATTCAGAGCTTTCAGGCGGAGTTATCTGTGATGGACTCGGATCAGCCTTTGCGGCACTTTTCGGAGTACTTCCGAATACATCATTTTCACAGAACGTAGGTCTTGTTTCCATGACAAAGGTGGTAAACCGTTTTGCCATCTCAATGGGAGCTATTTTCCTTATACTCTGCGGATTTTGTCCGAAAATTGGTGCGCTTATGTCTATCATGCCGCAGTCAGTGCTCGGGGGAGCCGCAGTTATGATGTTTGCATCTATTCTGATCTCAGGTATCCAGCTTATAACAAAGGAGCCGATCGGAAGCCGCGAGATCACAATCATATCAGTAGCTATCGGTCTGGGATACGGACTTGGAGCTACAACAGGTGCTACAGCGCATCTTCCATACTATGTACAGCTTATATTCGGTGGATCAGGAATTGTTCCTTGTTCACTTGCAGCGATAATACTCAATATCATTCTTCCAAAGAAGTCAAAGAATGTCCGCAAGATGTGGGATATCGAGGAGAAAGATGATATCGAGCGTGATGAAGATTAATTAAAATATGAAAAAGGTAATATCAATTGTGGGAGCGGGTGGCAAGACCACCCTCGTCCACGAGCTTTCAAAGGAATATCGGAGGAGAGGACAATCAGTGCTGGTCACAACGACCACGCATATGCTTATAGAAGCAGACACTGATCTTTCCTGCGATTTTTTTATGCTAAAAAACAAGTTAAAAGAAAATGGCTACTGTATGGCAGGGGTGAAATGTAAAGCACAGACTTCCTCTGCCGGTGTTATGAAGCCGATATCTGAAACATGGCAAACCCATATACAGCAGCAAAAAATGCAGGGAATACCATATGATCTGCTGGATAGAATTATAAGAGAGATGTCAGATGAGCTTGATTATGTTATAATCGAGGCAGATGGTGCCAGACACCACTCCCTCAAGTATCCAGCAGCAGACGAGCCGGTCTTATATCCGGGGACAACAGACGTTATCATAGTGCTCGGTACCTGGGAAAAGGGAAGGGCGTGCGGTGATGTGGTATTCAGACATGAGCTGATGCAGAAGGAACTTGGGATAGCACCGGATCGGATCGTGGATGATGAGCTTATAGAGACGCTTCGCAGAGCGTATGTGGACAAGCTTTGCACGATAGGATTCGAGAACAATATAGAGACTATATATATGTCTCAACCGGCTGATTTCAGCCAGCCTTTACATATGTTACATGAATAAGGGACAACAATATAGATCATGAGAAAATTACTTATAATATGCCGTGGAGCGGGAGATCTTGCGACAGGCATAATACACAGATTACACGGGGCCGGATACAATGTACTCGCACTTGAGACGGATCATCCTGCGGCAATAAGACGTCAGGTGTCGTTCTGTGAGGCTGTTTATGAGGGCACTGCGTGTATAGAGGGGGTGACAGCCAGAATGATTGATGAGCTGTCACAGATGCAATATGTATTTGAGGCCGGAGAGATACCGCTTATGGTAGATCCGACAGGAGAGTCGATAGCAAAGCTTCATCCTGATATAGTTGTGGATGCCATCATTGCCAAGAAAAATCTCGGCACTACAATGGATATGGCACCTCTTGTCGTAGGTGTGGGGCCGGGATTTACTGCCGGAGTGGATGTTCATCTGGTGGTGGAGTCCATGCGCGGACATAATCTGGCTCGCATAATAGAGCATGGCTCGGCACTGCCGAATACCGGTACACCGGGCAATATAGGCGGTTATACCAGCGAGCGTGTGATCCACGCACCGGCAGCCGGCTATATACACAATATCCACGCCATAGGTGATGTGGTGAAACAGGGAGAGGAGATCGCCCGTATTTTTGAAAATGTTCCGGAAAAGGACAACTTCGATAAAGATAATATGCAGCAGGTAGATCGTATTGATACAGCGTGCAATCGGCAGTCAGACAGCAGAGATGGTATATGCAATATGTATACATCCGTATTTGCCACCATTCCGGGCATTATAAGAGGTCTTATCCGTGAGGGATATCATTTCCCCAAAGGGTTTAAGATAGCAGACATAGATCCGCGAAGATCGGAGCTTTCAAACTGTTTTACAATATCGGACAAGGCAAGGAGCATAGGTGGTAGTGTGCTTGAGGCTGTATGCGCGTATGAGCATAGGAGTTAACACAAGCTTCCCACTTGTAAATTTTATATAGAGCCGCCCGGGGCGATGGGATGCGCAGGTGCCGATACTGGAACATGTAGTTGAAATTGCGTAAATTTATTAGGCATCGGTTTTAGGCTCTAAGTTTGTGTACATTCGCCAGATGCACACTTTCGCCGTGGCGTACGTCCTGTGGCATACGCTTTCACGATTCCTTAGTCTAGTGGGAGTAAATGCCGTCTCCAGCTAAGTTTATTATGCATGGGTGCGTCAAACGCGCTTTTTACTTTATATAAATTTGAAGTGTTGCGCGCTTGAACGAGCCGCGCCCATGCACCCTATAGCTGTAGAGCGGCATTAACTCCCACACGACACGTCATAGATCAAGCGTATGACACAGACGAACACCACGACGCAAGTGTACAGCTGTCGAATGAACATAAATAATCATAAGAGCCTAAAATCGATACCAATAAATTAGCAATTTCAACTGGTTCCTGCATCGGCACCTGCGCATCCCATCACCCCGGGCGGCTCACTCCCAAATGACAAGTGGGAAGTTTCAGTATATAATAAAGGCGGTTGGATATAAGTATGAATGATACAGAAAACAGCAGACTTACACATTTTAATGAGGAGGGCGAAGCCCACATGGTTGATGTCCATGCAAAGGATGATACATACCGCGTGGCAAGAGCCTGTGGCACGATAAAAGTAAACAGCGCAGCATATAAGGCGATAGCTGAGGGCACGGCAAAAAAGGGCGATGTGCTCGGAGTGGCGCGTATCGCAGGCATAATGGGAGCAAAGAACAATTCAATGCTCATTCCGCTCTGCCATCCGATCGCCATGACAAAGTGTGATGTGGAATTTGAAATGAATGAAGAAGAAAGCAGTATCACAGCTTTCTGCACCACCGCCTGTGTCGGAAAGACAGGTGTGGAAATGGAGGCAATGACAGGTGTGAGCGTAGCACTTCTTACCATATACGATATGTGCAAGGCATTTGACCGCGGCATGGAGATAGGACAGATACATCTGCTTGAAAAATCAGGTGGAAAGAGCGGTCATTATGTAAAACAAAGACAGAGCTAAACAAAAGACAGAGCCGGTTTGAGTAAGGGATGTGTGGCTGGCGAAAACCGGTCTGTCAAAAATAATAGGACAGAAAATATGTACAGTGTAGGAATAATAACAGTAAGTGACAAGGGAGCCGCAGGCGAAAGAGAAGACCTGAGTGGTCCAAAGATAAGAGAAATGCTCCCGGCAGATAAATACGAGGTGGTATCATACAAGGTGATATCTGATGAAAGAAAAGAGATCTCAGCGGAACTTATGAGGCTTTGTGATGACAAAGAATGCGATCTGGTGCTGACGACAGGTGGGACAGGCTTTTCACCGAGGGATATCACACCCGAGGCAACCATGGATGTGGCACAGCGCAATGCACCGGGCATAGCAGAGGCACTTCGCGCGTACAGTATGCAGTTTACACCGCGCGCCATGTTTGGAAGAGGCGCATCAGTGATCCGTGAAAGGACACTCATCATAAATCTGCCGGGCAGTGTAAAGGCAGTTTCAGAGAGCATGGATTTTCTTATTGGAAATATAGAACACGGACTTGATATATTATTGCAGTATGACAGTGAGTGCGGCAGATAGCTCACAGTGTAAATTATCGAAAGATTACGACCAGAAAATAACCCGACCGGATAAAGGGGAGAATATTAATATGAAGCTGATGAAAACAACAGAGGCAGTGGGACAGGTACTCTGCCATGATATAACGCAGATCATCCCGGGCGTGACAAAAGATGCGGTTTTCCGCAAGGGACATATCATAACAAAGGAGGACATTCCGGTACTCCTCAGTGTGGGAAAAGACTCCATATATATATGGGAAAATGATGAGACAATGATGCATGAGAACGAGGCTGCAGAGGTGCTTTACCGTATGACAGCCGGAGAAGGTATGCACGCCTCAGATGTGAAAGAGGGCAAGATAGAGGTTATTGCGGATTGTGACGGACTGCTCAAGGTAGACAGTGAAAAGCTTTTCCGCGTGAATTCTTTTGGAGAGATGATGATCGCCACAAGACACGGCAATACAGCGGTAAAATGCGGTGACAAGCTTGCAGGCACAAGGATCATCCCGCTTGTCATAAAAAAGGACAAGATGCAGCGTGCTTCTGCCATATGTGAGGAGGCACCAATACTTAAGATCATGCCGTATAAACTTAAAAAAGCAGCCATAATAACTACGGGAAATGAGGTATTTTACGGCAGGATACAGGATGCATTCACGCCGGTAATAGAGAAAAAGGCCGCAGAGTTTGGCGCACAGGTCATGTTTCATGAGGTGTTTGATGACAATGACGCAAAGATCACGGACGGCTGTCTGCGTGCAATAGAGGCAGGAGCGCAGATTGTATTCTGTACAGGCGGTATGAGTGTCGATCCTGACGATAAGACACCTCTCGCCATCAAAAACACGGGAGCACGTATCGTTTCATACGGCTCACCGGTGCTTCCGGGAGCAATGTTTCTGCTCTCATATTATGATGCAGGAGACCGCATCGTACCGATATGTGGACTGCCGGGCTGCGCTATGTACAGTAAGCGCACGATAGTGGATCTGGTGTTGCCAAGACTTATGGCAGGAGATGAGATAACGGCAGATGAACTGGCACGGCTGGGCGAGGGTGGACTCTGCCTTGGCTGTGATGTATGCACATATCCAAACTGCGGGTTTGGAAAGGGATGGTAGGATGCACGATCAGTTTGGCAGGAATATCGATTATATGCGTCTTTCAATCACAGATGCCTGTGATTTAAGATGTGAGTATTGTAGGCCAAGGGGACTTTGTCAGTTAAATGGACATAGTGTGGCACAGAACATAAATGCAGATATGGATGAGCTTCTGGCATATGTAAGGGCTGCGTCAGAGCTTGGAATCAGGCATATCCGTCTGACAGGTGGGGAACCGCTGCTTTATCCGCAGCTGGACAAACTGCTTCCAGCATTTCGGAATGTGAGAGGAATAGATACCATATCGGTCACGACAAACGGCACTAGACTTAAGGAAAAGGCTAAAATACTGGCAGAAAACCATATAGACAGTGTAAATGTAAGCCTTGATACGACAGACCGTAAGCTTTACGAAAAGGTCACAGGCTTTGATGGTCTTAAACTGGTAAAGAAAGGCATAAAGGAAGCCAGAGCATACAACATAAATATCAAGCTCAATGCTGTTCTTACAGCACTGACGGATGTACTTTCCCTCGTAAAATATGCCGACAGCTGTCAGATACCTGTTCGCTTTATAGAGCAGATGCCGGTCGGAATGGGACAGATAAACGGCATTGATCCGTATGAGGCAGTCCTTGGAGCATTGGAGAAAATATACGGCAGGGCAGTGCCGGCAGATGACAGTGCCATGGGAAATGGTCCTGCGCGCTATTATGCTTTTGACGGACTTGATATAAAAGTAGGTCTTATCGGGGCGATACACGGCAGATTTTGTGACGGCTGCAACCGTATAAGGATAACGGCTGACGGAAAGCTCCTGCCGTGTCTTAACAGCAGCAAAGTGATAGATGTGCATAGAGCATATACTGATGGTGAGGCGGCTCTTCGTGATGCCATATTAAGGGGAATAGTGCAAAAACCAAAAGGACATCATTTCACAGAGAAAGTCCGCGATACAAAGACACTGCGGACTATGGATCAAATCGGAGGATAACATGGGAAAGCTTACTGCTATAAATATAAGTGAGAAGCGAGGAACAGAGAAAAAAGAGATACAGCAGGCAGAGCTTGTCGCAGATTATGGGATCATGGGCGATGCTCATGCCGGAAAATGGCATAGACAGGTAAGTCTGCTCTCTGCTGAAAAAATAGATGACTTTAAGGCAAGAGGTGCTCAGATAGAAAACGGAGCATTTGGGGAAAATCTGATAGTCTCAGGCTTTGATTTTAAAAATCTCCCGGTAGGCACGAGATTTAAGATAGGAGATGCGCTGCTTGAGATGACGCAGATAGGTAAGCAGTGCCATTCACATTGCGTGATTTACAAACGTATGGGTGAGTGCATAATGCCTAAAGAGGGTGTGTTTGCCGTAGTGATAAAGGGCGGCACGATACAGGCAGGGGATGAGGTAGAGCTGATCCCAGCAAATATCTATGCTTCCATAAAAGACCGGCCAAAGGATGCAAAGGCTGTTGTCGCAACCGTGATAAAAGGTCTCCACACAGGACAGAAGGCATTTGCCATAGATGGGCGCATCAGGGCTTCGTATGGAGATATGTGGATAGACGAGCTTATAGATAATGTGATCGAAGTTGCGAAAGGACAGGATGAGTTTTTTGTGCAGCAGCTTGGAAGCAGACCGCAGCTTATCATATGCGGTGGCGGTCATGTGTCAACTGCGCTTGTCCGTATGGCATCACATCTCAGTTTTGAGATATGGGTGATAGAGGATCGTCCTGTTTTTGCAGATAATGCAAGGCGCGCAGGAGCGGATCATGTGATCTGTGATGACTATGTAAAAGGCATAGAGCAGATACCTGACGGACTGGACAATTACTATGTCTGCATGACAAGAGGACACAGATTCGACCGTGAATGTCTGAATGCCATATTTAACCGCTCATATGCATATGTGGGAATGATGGGATCAAAGCGCAGAGCGGCAATGGTTAAAAATGAGTTTGTAGAATCAGGCTTTTCTCAGAAAATTATATCAGGACTTCATTCTCCGATAGGCCTTTCAATAGGAGGACAGACCCCGGAGGAGATAGCTCTTTCGGTGATAAGTGAGGTCGTAATGTGCAAAAACGACCGTATGAAATACACTCAGGTGGATAACTGTGTCATAGATGAGCTGATAAAGGCGGCAGACTGTGACAGTAAGCAGGACGACACACAATATATACTTTGTACTATCATAGATAAAAACGGAAGTGCCCCGCGAGGTGTGGGTACGCAGATGGTTGTATGCTCTGACAGCCGTATCACGGGAACCATAGGTGGCGGATGTGCAGAGGCAGAGCTGATAAGCCGGTGCAGACATCATTTTTTTGGGCTGCAAAAGGGAGTCAGCTTTGTGAGTGAGATGCTTAATGTAAGCATGACCACCGACAATGCCGAGGATGAAGGCATGGTGTGTGGTGGCAACATAACAGTATTACTTGAACATATAGGAGGGACCAAAAAATGAACTTATCAAAACGTATCAAACTTGGAGCAATTTCAATGAGCCTGATGCTTGCAGCAGGACTTTTGGCTGGCTGCGGACAGAAGGAAAGCACAAATAACGAGCCTGATACCACAAAGAGTGTGCAGTCAGAAGCGCAGGCAGATGTAGATCTGTCAGTATTTGCAGCAAAGAGTCTAAATGGTGTAATGGATGAGCTTTGCAAGGCTTATACAGACGAGCATCCTAATGTAAACTTCCAGAACAACTATGACAGTTCGGGAACTCTCATGGCACAGATAAAGGAAGGCGCAAAGTGCAATATATTCTTCTCTGCCGGAACAGCACAGATGGACGAGCTTCAGGCAGGCTTTGAGGGCGGAAATGTGGTAGATGACACTCGTGTGGATCTGCTCAACAACCAGGTTTGTCTCGTTACATGGAAAGGCAGCGGCACAGCAGTTACCGGTTTTTCAGAGCTTTCAAAGACTAAGAACATGGCCCTTGCCGACGGCACTGTTCCTGTAGGACAGTACACAAGAGTGGCACTCGTAAATGCAGGAATGGTAGATGGAGATGCTTCAAAGCCACAGGATATCAGCGATACAGCAATCTCAGATGCACTTGGCGGACTTGAGATCAATAGCTGCGCAAATGTAGGTGCGGTTGCTTCGGCAGTAGCAGAGGGAGCAAATGAGATCGGAACAGTTTACTATTCAGATACCTTTGGTTATGAGGATCAGCTTGAGATCATTGAGAAGCTTCCAAACAGTCTGACAGGGGATGTTATCTATCCTGTTGCCGCGCTTGACTGTGACAATACATCAGATGAGGAGCTTGCGGCTGCAAAGGAGTTTCTTGAGTTTTTACAGAGCGATAAGGCAAAGGAAGTATTTGAGAAATATCACTTTATCGTAAATGTTGATTGAGGATAACAGATGGATTGGAATTCGATAGACTTTACACCGCTTTGGATCACATTAAAAACAGGTCTGGCGGCATCGGTTTTTTCTTTTTTCCTTGGGATAATCGCGGCTGAACTGGTCATAAATACAAGGGGCAGGATCAGGGCATTCTGGGATGGCATACTGACCATGCCCATGGTGCTGCCACCTACCGTGGCGGGATATATCCTGCTTCGTATATTCAGTACGAGGCGTACATTCGGCGGATTTTTGGACCGCACCTTTGGCATACAGATCGTGCATACATGGCTTGGATGCGTGGTGGCGGCTACGGTCATTGCGTTTCCGCTCATGTACAGAAACGCAAGGGCGGCTTTTGAGCAGATCGATGAGAATGTGATATACGCAGCGCGCACGCTTGGCATAAATGAGTGGAAGATATTCTGGAAAATACGTCTTCCAATGGCAAAACCGGGTATTATCTCGGGACTTACACTTGCATTTGCAAGAGCCATAGGTGAGTACGGTGCCACATCAATGCTGGCGGGCAATATCGCAGGAAAGACATCTACCATATCGCAGCAGATCGCCATGGTCATACAGAGCGGAGACTATGCCACAGCCGGTTTCTGGTGCATAGTGATCACAGCAATCTCATTCGTATGTCTTGTTTCCATAAATCTGATATGCGGCAAAAAAAGAAAGTAGAAGAAAAAATTTATGTCACTCATTGTAAAGATAAAAAAACAACTTGATAGCTTTGAACTTTCGGTGGATATGGAGCTGGAGGATGAGATCGTATCTGTTATCGGCATGTCAGGCTCGGGAAAGAGCATGACGCTTAAGTGCATTGCCGGGATAGAGACACCTGACAGCGGTTTTATATCACTAAGCGACCGTGTGCTTTATGACTCAGAAAAGCACATCAATCTGCATCCGCGAAAGCGCAGGGTGGGATATCTGTTTCAGGACTATGCGCTTTTCCCGACAATGACGGTTATGGATAATATAAGCATAGCAATGAGACACCAGGATGAGACGTGGATAAAAGACCAGTTGGACAGGTACGGTCTTTCCGGAATGGCAGACAAATACCCTGCCAGACTGTCGGGCGGTCAGAGACAGAGGGTTGCAATGATAAGGATGCTTGCGGCAGAGCCGGAATGTATATTGCTGGATGAGCCATTTTCAGCACTCGATGAGCATATAAAAAGGCAGATGGAGACTGAGCTTATGGAGATGCTTGATGACTTTCACGAGCCGATCGTGTTTGTATCGCACAACCGTGACGAGGTGTACAGGCTGGCTGACAGGATCGGAAGCATGGAGCAGGGTACATTAAGCATTATAAGGGAAAAGAAAGATTTCTTTAGAAATCCAATGACTGTCGAACAGGCACAATTGGTGGGCTGCACGAATATTTCACCGGCAGAGTGGATAGATGAGACTCACATATATGCCGGAAAATGGGATATGACATTTGCTGTTCCGGAGTTGTCTGATGAGACAACGCTGATGTGTGAGGCGGCAGGGCATGTGGGAATTTTTCCGCAGGATATAATTTCGCATCTGAATAAAATAGAACAAAGCAGCTCATCCGGGAACAGAATAAATGTATCGGAACAGAGCAGAGCATCGGGCAATAGTATGTATACATCTGATAAGAAAAACTCATATGAGAATACCATACCGATAGCAGAATATAGTATCACGGAAGAATTGTCAGACTGGGAAGTACAGTACAAATTAAATAACGATTCAACAATTGTAATGAGCGTTCCAAAGACAATGAAACCTCTTTCGGCAGTAGATCATGTCTGTGTGAAAGAGATACATTTGCTTAAATGAGGATAGATTATGATTTATTTGGACAATGCAGCAACGACTATAGACAAGCCGGAACAGGTATATGATGCCGTGCTTTATGCCATGAAGAATGGCGGCAATCCGGGGCGTGGCACCTCGGATATTGCAATGGAGGCTGCACGCGGCATTTATGCTGCGAGGGTAAGCCTGTGCGATTTTTTCGGAGGGGATGATCCTGCAAGGCTCGTCTTTACTTCCAATGCCACGGAAGCTTTAAATATTGCGATACACGGATTGATTGAGACAGGGGGTCATGTAATAACAACCCCGCTTGAGCACAATTCAGTGCTAAGACCACTTTATATGAAAAGAGATGCCGGAGCTGATATTGAGATAGTGCCCTGCCGTGAAAACGGAATGGCAGATGTGGATGCGATGATAGCTGCGATCAGACCGGATACAAAGGCTATCGTGTGTACCCATGCGTCAAACCTGACCGGAAACGTGACGGATATTGCTGCACTGGGGCAGGCAGCGCGGGAAAGAGGCATACTGTTTATAGTGGATGTCTCACAGACTGCAGGCATACTGCCGATAGATGTAAAAGCCATGAATATAGATGTGCTGTGCTTTACAGGGCACAAGAGTCTGCTCGGACCACAGGGAACAGGAGGTATGTATGTGGGAGAGCGTGCGGATATCAGACCATTTAAGAGTGGTGGTACAGGTGTGCAGAGCTTTTTGGAGCATCAGCCGGACGCGCTTCCGCAGAGACTTGAACCCGGTACACTAAACGGTCCGGGTATCGCAGGACTTAAGGCGGCAACGGAGCATATAATCGCCACAGGACTTGAGAATATATATGAAAAGGAACATTATCTCCAGCAACTGTTTTTAGAGCGTATACGCGATATACCGGGCGTAAAGATATACGGTGATTTCACACCGGATCAGGTGAGATGTCCGATAGTATCCTTAAATATAGGAGATATCGATTCCACCCAGATCGGAAGCTGGATGCAGGAGGAGTATGGTATTGCCACAAGGACAGGGGCGCACTGTGCCCCCCTTATGCATGAATATTTCGGGACGCGTGCACAGGGGATGGTGAGATTTAGTTTTTCATATTATAATACAGTAGATGAGATAAAGACTGCCGCAGATGCGCTGGTAGAGATAGCAGAGTCAGTCGGTTTTGGAGGCAGAGAGTGAAAGGATAGTGTATGGCAGAGGAAATAGTATTTTGCAAGGGCGGTGGATGTACTGCAAAACTCGGTCCTGATTTGTTGAGTCATGTTTTAACAAAGCTGCCAAAGGCTGATAAAGACACTAATCTGCTGATCGGATATGACAGCAGTGATGATGCGGCAGTGTATCAGATATCTGATGATGTGGCAGTGGTACAGACGCTCGATTTTTTCCCGCCTATGCTGGATGATCCGTATACATTCGGTCAGGTTGCGGCTGCAAATGCACTGAGTGATGTCTATGCGATGGGTGGTGCGGTAAAGACAGCCCTTAATATAGTATGTTTTCCAGAAAAGATGGATCTGAACATACTTGGAAAGATCATGCAGGGTGGCTCTGACAAGGTAATAGAGGCTGGAGGCACGCTTGCCGGAGGACATTCCATAGCTGACAATGATGTCAAGTATGGACTTTCGGTGATGGGAACAGTCAATCCGCGAAAGATATACAGCAACAATACAGGACGTCCTTCGGATGTTCTCATACTTACCAAAAAGCTCGGTGTAGGGCTTGTATGCAATGCAAACCGTGTAGGACAGGCTCCGGATGGTGCTATGGATGATGCGGTAGAGTCCATGACCACGCTCAATAAAACAGCTGCACAGATAAGCCATGACTATGAGATACACGCGTGTACTGATGTGACAGGATTTGGATTTTTAGGACATCTAAGTGAAATGTTAAATGGTGATATAACAGCCGAGATCGATTCGATATCGGTGCCAGTAATAACCGGAGCGCGCCACTGTGCGGATGAATTTCTGCTCACGGCAGCGGCACAGCGCAACCGTAAGCATGTAGGTGACAATGTGATGTTCGCGGATAATGTACCGTTTTCCATGGAGGAGATACTTTTTGATCCGCAGACGTCGGGAGGACTGCTTTTTGCGGTAAAGACGCAGGATGCCGGAGAGTTTTTAAAGAGGCTTCGCGACGCAGGACTTCCGGCAGCAAATGTAGGACGTTTTACAGAAAAAAGAGAACACAATATTATAGTAAGATAGGAGATATGGCGATGATTACAGTAAATGCAATGGGCGATGCATGCCCGATCCCTGTAGTAAAGACAAAGAATGCAATATCCGCACTCAAAGCCCCGGATGTGGTGGAGACACTCGTGGACAATGAGATCGCAGTGGAAAATCTAAAGAAAATGGCGGCTCAGAAGGGCTGGAAAGCACAGGACAGCAAGCTTGCAGAGGGCAGCTACAGCGTGAAAATAACAATAGAGAGCATAGAAGAAAACGGTGCAGCCGGTGCGAAAGAGGACATGTCTGCATACACATGTACACTGGACGGCAAGGATCACAGGGTAGTGGTCATACGCTCATCATATATGGGCGAGGGCAGCGAGGAGCTTGGAGGAGTGCTGATAAAAGGCTTTATCTATGCACTTTTACAGCAGGATTCGGTGCCGGGAACCATGCTTTTTTATAACGGAGGAGCAAAGCTTACCTGCGAGGGCTCTGAAGTTCTCCCGGATTTAAAAGAGCTAAAGGAGCGTGGAGTCACGATACTTACATGTGGAACCTGCCTCAATTTCTATGGTATCACGGACAAGCTTGCGGTCGGAGAAGTCACAAATATGTATGATATAGTAGAAAGAATGACCAAAGCGTCACTTATTGTAAATCCATAAATAAGGAAGGCAGTATGATAAGAGAGAAAAGAAAACAGCTTGTTATCACCTTTTCCGATACGACAGCACCGCTTAAGCTGGATATACTGGCGCAGCAGGAAGCAGTGCCGGGGCGCACGATACCGCTTCCGTCTGAGATATCGGCAGGCTGCGGGATGGCATGGAAAGCAGAGCTTTCGGACAGGGAAAGGCTTCTTTTACTGATGAAAGAAAAAAATATCAGATGGGAAGCTATTTATGAGCTGGATTTATATTAGGAGAGATTAAGAGAGGAAATTTATGTTCTATTACAACCAGTATGTGAGGGCGCAGAGCCTGGATGAGGCGTATGAGCTTTATCAGAAAAAACCTAATTTTGTGCTGGGCGGCATGCTTTGGCTCAAGATGAAGAACAAGACACTTGGCACAGCGATAGATCTGTGTGAGCTCGGACTCGACGGAATTGAGGAAGATGAGAAGGAATTCCGCATAGGCGCATACGTGTCGCTGAGGCAGATAGAGACACATGATAGCTTGAATGCGTATACCAATGGAGCAATAGCCGAGTCGGTAAGGCATATTGTCGGAGTGCAGTTTAGAAATGTGGCAACGGTCGGAGGCAGTATCTGGGGCAGATTTGGATTTTCAGACGTCATGACGGTATTTCGTGCGCTTGGCGCAAAGGTTAGGCTGCATCACGCAGGGATCATGGATCTGGACGAATTTGCAGAGCTGCCGCGCACTACAAGAGATATTCTGGTGGAGGTCATAGTGCCAAAGAATGCACAGTCGATTGTATACCTCAGCCAGCGTAACCAGTCAACGGATTTTCCAGTGCTCACCTGTGCCGTAGCAGAAAGAGACGGCAGATATGTGGCTGTAATAGGTGCATCCCCTTATATGGCACAGCCTGTATGGGATGAGCAAGGAATACTTGCCACAGCGCACGGACAGGAGCCTTCCGATGAACAGAAACCTACAGGCGGACAGATAGAAGAATTTGCAGATTATGTTGCTGAACATATACGTTTCGGCACCAATATGAGAGCAGGGGCCGAGTACAGAAATGTCATATGCAAAGTGCTTGTAAAAAGAGCTGTGAAGCAGGCTGCCGGGAAAGGAATTGCGTAGATGATGGATGTTAAAATAAAATTAAATGGAAAATTAATAACTGACTCAGTTGACGCAGATATGGTGCTTCTGGACTTTTGCAGAAAACACAAGTGCTATTCGGTAAAACGCGGCTGCGAGTCTGGCAACTGTGGTCTTTGCACGGTGCTTTTAGACGGCAGACCGGTACTCTCATGCAGCATGCCTGTCGGAAGAGCAAACGGCAGACAGGTAGATACTCTCGAAGGACTCGAGGAAGAGGCAAAGCAGTTTACAGGATTTTTTGCAGCGCAGGGTGCTGACCAGTGTGGTTTCTGCAATCCGGGCTACATAGTAAATATCGTGGCACTGCTCAGGGAAAATCCTGATCCTACCGATGAGGAGATACTTGAATATCTGTCGGGCAATCTGTGCAGATGTACCGGCTATCAAAGCCAGCTTCGATCTATCAGGAATTTCTTAAATAGCAAAAAGCAGGACGCTCCGATGGATATTGAGGCGGGCGTATACGGAGCAGACATTGGAAAGGAGTGGAAGGATGAGCACAAATGAGAATGAAAAAGTATTCTGCCGCGACAGAAAAGATTATCATGCGGTAGGAAAATGTGTTCCGAAAAAGGATTCGCAGCAGCTTTTGCTCGGGAAACCGGTGTTTACGGACGATATCACACCAAGTGACTGCCTTGTGATAAAGCTTTTGCGCAGTCCGCATGCCAATGCCATTGTAGAGGAAATAAAAAAAGATATCGCGTTAAAGGTGCCTGATATGGTAGCTATATACACATGGGAGGATGTGCCAAAGAAACGATTTGCCATAGCTGGTCAGACATTTCCGGAGCCATCACCTTATGACAGACTGATATTGGACCGCCATGTGCGAAGCGTCGGAGATCCTGTTGCGATAGTGGTCGGAGAGACAGAGCGTGCCGTGGACAAGGCCCTTAACATGATAAAAGTAAAATATCAGGTGCTCGAGCCTATACTTGATTTCCACAAAGCGATAGACAATCCTGTTGTTGTGCATCCTGAGAACGACTGGTCATCGTCAATAAATACAGGGGATGTAAAGCGAAATCTTTTGCACCATGAGGAGGACGAGCATGGAGATGTGGCGGCTGTTCTGGCAGATTGTGATGAGATAATAGAGCATACCTGGCAAGTAAAAGCAGCCCAGCAGGCATATATGGAGACAGTAAGGGCATACTGTGAGATAGACCGTTACGGCAGACTGCACTGCATCAGCTCCACACAGATCGTTTTCCATCTGCGTCGTATACTGGCAAATGCTCTTGGAATACCAAAATCAATGGTAAGAGCAGAAAAACCACGTATCGGGGGCGGATTTGGAGCAAAACAGACCGCGGTATGTGAGGTGTATCCGGCATTTGTCACCTGGATGACAAAACGCCCAAGCAAGATAATCTACAGCAGAAGAGAGTGTCAGACTATAGCGTCACCTCGTCATGAGATGGAGGTTACGGTGCGGCTTGGAGCCATGAAAGACGGTCATATCCGCGCGATAGATCTCTATACACTTTCCAATACCGGAGCATACGGAGAGCATGGCACTACAACAGTAGGACTGTCGGGGCACAAGTCGCTGCCACTTTACACAGGAGGCTGCGAGGCTACAAAATTCTCCTGTGACGTAGTGTATACAAACGTGCAGGCAGCGGGTGCGTACAGAGGATATGGTGCCACACAGGGGATTTTTGCACTCGAATCAGCGGTAAATGAGCTGGCAGAGAAGCTACATATTGATCCGGTAGAGCTTCGCATGAAAAATATCGTGCGCGAGGGCATGTTTATGCCGGCATATTTTGGAGAGACTGCCAATGCGTGTGCCCTTGACAGATGTATACAGCACTGCGCTGACAATTTCCACTGGAAGGAAAAATATCCAGTGCGTGATATGGGAAACGGCAAAGTCCGTGCAGCGGGAATGGCTCTTGCAATGCAGGGTTCATGTATCTCGAATGTGGACGTTGGCTCATGCACGATAAAGCTTGGAGATGGCGGCATATACAATATGATGATAGGTGCGGCTGACATGGGTACGGGATGTGATACCATTCTCGCACAGATGGCTGCGGAGGTATTGGACTGTGAACCGGATCAGATAGCGGTATTCGGAGCCGATACGGATGCATCACCGTATGATTCAGGTTCGTATGCGTCATCAACCACATATATCACAGGTATGGCAACTCAGAATGCTGCAATGGAGCTTCGTGAAAATATAAAAAAGATTGGCGCACAGCTTCTGGAATGTGATGTAAATGAGGTTGATTTTGACGGCAAAGAGGTATTTATAGTAAATCCGGATGATGTAAGCTCAGTAACTCTCGCGGATATTGCCACAAAATCACAGGTCAACAACACAATACCTGTCGATGTCACTGCAACATATTCATCACCTGTTTCACCGCCACCGTACATGGCAGGAATGGTTGAGATAGAGCTGGACAAGGAAACAGGAGCGATAAAGATACTGGATTATCAGGCGGTTGTGGACTGCGGTATCCCTGTGAATCCGAATCTTGCGCGCGTGCAGGCAGAGGGTGGCATAGGACAGGGCATAGGCATGGCACTTTACGAGAATGTCACCTACAATGCGGCAGGAAAAATAGCAGAAAATGACTTCATGCAGTACAAGATACCTACACGTCAGGATGTGGGAAATATCAATGTCGAGTTTGAGACAAGTTACGAGCCGACAGGACCGTTTGGTGTAAAATCCATAGGTGAGATCGTCATAAATACACCGGCACCTGCACTGGCACATGCTATCTACCGCGCAACCGGAGTATGGCACAGGACAGTTCCGTTTACACCGGAGAAGATACTTATGGGAATGGTCGATCCAGACTGGCAGGAGCGCGACCTGCGCATAAAGTCATCGAACAATTAAAACATTCCACATACAGACTATAAAATGGTCTGAAAACGACAACAATAAATCTGAAATTTGAGAAACATTAGAAACAAATGATCAATATTATTTACATGGCGGCTGGAAACAGCCGCCGGTTTGGCAGTAATAAGCTTTTTTACGAAATAGCTGGAAAACCTATGTACCGTCATGTGCTGGACAGACTTTTTGAAATGGTGGTGGGCGACAGAATAGAGTGTGATAGAATAGTGCCGGATATATCAATATCACAGGAAATAGATATAACTGTCGTGACACAATACAGGCAGATAATGGACTACTGCAACGATATACATGATGTGTATGATGTGCACGACATACATAACTTGAACAAACTGCACAGCTCATCACATGTACATGCCATATACAGCCCAGACAGTTACAAGGGAGCCTCATATACCATAAAAGCCGGAATAAGGGCGGTGCAGGAGCGGTACGAAGATATAAGCAGTCACTACTTTATGTTCGTGGTGGCTGACCAGCCGTATCTTAAAAAAGAAAGCCTGATAAAGCTGGTAAATGCGGTAAAAGCTGCTGAAGGCTCACAGGCAAAGGTATTTTCGCTGTGCTGTGGCTCAACTCCGGGCAATCCGTGTGTTTTCCACGGATCACTCATACCAGAGCTTTTGAAACTTGATGGAGATCAGGGCGGCCGTGCGGTTTTAAAAAGATATGACTGTGTGTACATCAATATAGATAATCCGAATGAACTTTGCGATATAGATACATGCGACGCATAAGCGTGTATAATCTGAGAACTTTTCCCACATAATAACTCCATAGCAAATTATGGCATTGGAGGAAGAGCAACATGAAAGCAACAGGATTGACAAGAAGAGTGGATTCCCTCGGAAGAGTAGTTATACCAAAGGAGCTTCGCAAGGTGCTCCATATTCAGGAGGGCAGTCCGCTTGAAATATATATGGACGGAGAGGAAGGCATAGTCCTCAAAAAATATTCACCGGTCGGGGAGTTAAAGGGGATTTCACAGGCGTATGCCGAGAGCCTTGCACAGATATCGGGTGGACTTGTATGCATATCGGATCGTGACGAGATCATCGCGGCAGCAGGTAGGACGAAGAAAAATTATGAGGGCAAGAAACCGTCAAAGGAGCTTGATATCCTGATGGAAAACAGGCAGCAGGCTACGCACTGCAAAAAGAACAAAGACCTTATCCGCGTGGTCGAGGATGATGACTGCGATTATTACGGACAGGCGGTTGCCTCTATCGTAAGTGACGGAGACTGTGCCGGGGCAGTGGTACTCTGCGCCCGCGATGAAAAAGATTATAAACCCGAGATAGAGCAGAAACTCGTTGCCACAGCGGCAGGCTTTTTATCACGCCAGATCGGATAAAGCCATAATCCTTAATAATTTACATTGTGGCGCATAGCTTGACAGCATGGTGTCAGGCTTGCATCAGAACAGTAACAGTATCCCGTGTATTGACAGTAGGACTTGACGAGAGTGGTTGAAAAGAGGTAGAATAACGAACTAAAGGGAGCATGTATGCTTCCTTTTTGTGGTTACTTACATCAGGAGGTAGAAATGGCTAAGCAGAAAAAAAAGAAGAAGAAAAGGCAGCATCGCTTTTTCTGGTTCATGATAAAACTTCAGATTTTTCTCATGGTACTCATACTTGGCGGGTTATGTTACTACTACTTCGGTGGATATGCGGGACAGGTTCAGCAGCTTCGTGCTGAGGCTGTAGAGCTTGTTGAGAAATCCGACCGCAACACATTCATACCTGCTCGTACAAGTACGCTTTACGATACCAACGGAGACCTCATATCCGAGACGGCATCAGAGAAAAAGGCTGATTATGTAAAATACGAGGATATACCATCTACATTTGTCAATGCGATGGTCAGTATCGAGGACAAGAAATTCTACAAACACAATGGTGTAGACTATAAGGCGATAATCCGTGCCGCAAAGGCTATCATAAAGGACGGAAAGATCAGCCAGGGTGGTAGTACGATCACCATGCAGTTGTCCAGAAATATATATCTGGATACCGGTAAGAACTGGCAGCGAAAGGTCAAGGAGATCTTTATTTCGCTGGAGCTGGAAAAGAAGTACAGCAAAAACGACATTATGGAGTTCTACCTGAACAACATATATTTTGCCAACGGTTACTATGGCATTCAGGCGGCATGCCACGGTTATTTTAACTGCGAGCTTACAGATCTTGATCTGTCACAGATCGCATTCTTATGTGCGATCCCGAACAGCCCGACATATTATGATCCGCTTGTAAATCAGGATCACACGATCACGAGACGTAATCTTATTCTCAAAAATATGCTTGATGATGGCAAGATAACCCAGCAGCAGTATGAGGATGCCGTGAACGAGGAAATTGTGCTCAATGTACCTCAGAAGGACAATACAGTGAAGTACAATTATGTCGATACTTATGCGTATTACTGCGCGACCAAGGCACTCATGGAGAATGAGGGCTTTAAGTTTAAGTACTATTTTGACTCAGATGAAGAGGAAAAAGAGTATGATACTTCATATGATGAGATGTATTCTTACTGCCAGAAGAAGCTCTACTCAGAGGGCTATCAGATCTATACTTCGATAGACCTTGAAAAGCAGCAGCAGTTACAGGATTCGATAGATCTTGCGCTTTTGGATTTTACGGATACTACAGATGACGGAACCTACAAGCTGCAGGCTGCGGCTACGTGTATAGACAATGATACCGGATATGTGGTTGCGATAGTTGGTGGACGAAGTCAGGATTCTGTCAGCCATACGCTTAATCGTGCATATCAGAGCCACCGTCAGCCGGGAAGCTCGATAAAGCCGCTTATCGTGTATACACCGTCTTTTGAGCGTGGAAAAACACCGGATACTATAGTAAATGACCATAAGTTTGACGGTGGTCCATCGAACTCTGGAGACACATATTATGGTGATGTAACGATCAGATTTGCGGTTGAAAAATCCTTAAATACAGTCGCATGGCAGCTCTACGATGAGCTGACTCCAAAGGTCGGACTGCAGTACCTTAAGGATATGAATTTTACAAATATCGTAAAAGATGACTATGTAACGGCTACCGCGCTCGGTGGATTTACAACCGGTACATCAACCCTCGAAATGGCATCAGCATATGCTACGATCGAAAATGACGGAATGTATAGAGAACCGACCTGCGTTACATCTATCGTGGATTCCGATAACAACATTATCTATACATCATCACAGAAGGATACAGTCATCTACACAGAGAATGCATCACGTATGATGACAGACGTTATGACAGGCGTTATGACTGAGGGAACAGGTCGCAAGGCCGCCCTTGATAATGGTATGCCAAGTGCCGGAAAAACAGGTACTACAAACGACAAGAAGGATGGCTGGTTCTGCGGATTTACCAGATATTACACAACAAGTGTATGGGTGGGCTGCGATATGCCTGAGACTGTCAGTGGACTTACAGGAAGCTCATATCCTGCAACCATCTGGAAGACGTATATGGATCAGATACATGCTGATCTTACACCTCTAAATTTCCTGCCATATGCTCAGATTTCCGATGATTACGATGACAGTCAGGACACAACAGGTGATGATCAGACTATAGATGATGCCACAACAGACCAGACAACACCTGATGTTAATACGACTGATCAGGGAACTACAGGCAGCACCACAACAGACAGCAACAAGACAACTGATAACGGAACCACAAATAACGGAAATGATACTACAACCGGCGGCAATAATGGATCCGGAACCGGAGAAAATACCGGTGATACCACAGGCGGTAATACAGGTGACAACACTGGGGGCAATACAGGCGACAACACAGGAGATAATACAGGTGGAAATACCGGAGGAAACACAGGCGGTGACACCGGAGGCGGCACTACAGGCGGCGATGCCGGTGGTGGAACCACAGGACAGTAAAGACAGGGCATACTTAAATGGGAAAATGTGAAATAAGTATGCCAATACATAGGAGGAATGAAATAATGTCATTTTTTGTGAATTATAGTGAAGCAGATGGAATTTATAATCTTACACTTGCCGGATTTACTGCGCTTGTCATCATAATGATCGCTGTTTTGCTTGCAGGATGTGCAATATTCGGCAGGAACAAAAAGATAGGTGCAAAACAACTTGTATTCTCGGCGATGGCTATAGCACTTGCAACAGTAACTGCACTTATCAAGCTTTTCAGCCTTCCGATGGGTGGTTCGGTAACACTTATGTCAATGTTATTTATCGTACTTATCGGTTATTGGTATGGTGTGGGACCTGGATTTACGGCAGCAATAGCTTACGGTATACTACAGCTCATCACAGGACCTTACATAGTAAGTCTTCCGCAGATGCTTGTGGATTACATATTCGCGTTTGGAGCACTTGGACTCGCAGGATTGTTTGCCGATAAAAAATATGGACTTATCAAGGGATATATTGTGGCAGTGATAGGAAGATTTTTCTTTGCTGTGCTGTCAGGAGTTGTATTCTTTGCGGCATATGCACCTGTAACAATGGGAAATAAGACAATAGATGCTATTATATATTCAGCGACCTATAATGGATCTTATCTTGCTGTAGAGGGAATAATCACAATTATCGTGGTATCAGTCCCACCAGTCAAGAAAGCATTAGACTATGTAAAACAGCTTGCAAATAAATAAGAAAACGGAATTTTGACGAAAAAAAGAAGCAGAATGGACAGAAATGTTCATCCTGCTTCTTTTGCTATTCGAAAAGATAATATTCGTCCTGTTAGAGACAAAACAAAAGATGAAAATACTTTGACTTGACAACTATTTCTTTTGTGATATACTTTCAGTGTCGAATGTTTTGATATACAAAATATTTGAAAGGTGAACTAGTTGAAGTATACTAGTGCATATATGAGGGATAAAATATCTTTTCCCCTCACATCATAAAATGGAAAAATCAAAAGGAGAGCAAAAATATGTTAGAGAAAATCAAAGAAATAGTAGCAGATCAGTTAGGAATTGAGGAGGATGATATCAAATTAGAGTCAAACTTCAAGGAGGATCTTGAGGCAGATTCATTAGATCTTTTCGAGCTTGTCATGGCATTAGAGGAAGAGTACGGAGTAGAAATCCCATCAGAGGATTTAGAGAAGATCGTCACAGTAAACGACATCATTGAGTACCTCAAAAACAAAGGAGTAGAGGCTTAATAAATAAAAATTCCAATAATACATACATAACGGAGCAAAAAAATGGAAACAAGAATAACCAAACTTCTTGGAATCGAATATCCGGTAATACAGGGCGGCATGGCATGGGTTGCTACTCATGAGCTGGCAAGTGCTGTATCGAATGCCGGAGGACTTGGAATTATCGGAGCCGGTGGCGCACCGGCAGCATGGGTAAGAGAGCAGATACAGGCAGCAAAGAAAGAGACAGATAAGCCTTTCGGAGTAAACCTCATGCTTATGAACCCGGAGGCGGACGAAATCGCCAGAGTTATTGCGGAGGAAAAGGTAAAGGTAGTTACGACCGGTGCCGGAAATCCTGCAAAATACATGGATATGTGGAGAGAGGCCGGAGTGATCGTCATTCCGGTAGTAGCAAGTGTCGCTCTTGCAAAGATAATGGAAAGAGGCGGTGCATCTGCAGTTGTCGCAGAGGGCATGGAGTCGGGCGGACATATCGGTTCACAGACCACCATGACACTTGTGCCACAGGTTGTCGATGCGGTAAGCATCCCGGTCATCGCGGCAGGCGGTATCGGAGACAACAGAGGATTTAATGCGGCTTTCGCACTCGGTGCAGAGGCGGTTCAGATGGGAACGCGCTTTGTTACGGCAAAGGAGTCCATCGTTCATGAGAACTACAAGCAGAAGATCATCAAGGCAAAAGATATTGATTCCGAGGTCACAGGAATGAGCACAGGACATCCGATCAGGGTGCTGCGCAATAAAATGACAAGAGAATACCTCAAAAAAGAAAAAGAGGGTGCATCTCTTGAAGAACTTGAAAAAATGACACTTGGAGCATTAAGAAAAGCCGTTGTCGATGGAGACGCGGTATACGGAAGTGTCATGGCAGGACAGATTGCAGGACTTGTTAAGAAAGAGGAGACCTGTAAAGAGATAATCGAGGATGTAGTTGGACTTAATCGATAAGCAGATTACTGATTGCATTGCAAATTCAGGGTACAAAGAGTCTTGCAACAGCAGATTGATCGTACCTGATCATAAAAAGGAGAAACCGGAAAATGGGGAAGAGAGTATTTATGTTCCCAGGGCAGGGTTCACAGTACATAGGAATGGGCAAGGAATTTTACGATACTATGCCAGACGCAAAGGCAGTATTCGCCCTTGCAAGTGAAAAGACAGGTCTGGATATACCACAGCTTTGTTTTACAGAAAATGACAAACTTAACATTACAGAGTACACACAGATATGTATGCTTGCCGTTGAAGCGGCTATTTATCAGGCACTCATCGACAAAGGAATAATACCTGATGTCACAGCAGGCTTAAGCCTTGGGGAATATGGTGCTCTCATCGCATCCGGTGCCATGACGATGGCAGATGCATTTTCAGTGGTCAGAAAAAGAGGAATTTACATGCAGGAGGCAGTTCCGACAGGCGGAGCTATGACAGCCATCCTCGGACTTGACCCTCAGACGATCGAGGAAATCTGTGCGAAAACAGCAGATGAGGAAAATGCAGTAGTATCAGTCGCAAACTATAACTGCCCGGGACAGACAGTTATAACAGGAGAAAAGGCAGCGGTGGACAAAGCCGCAGCAGCCAGCAGCGAAGCAGGGGCAAAAAGAGCAGTCCCGCTCAAGGTAAGCGGACCTTTCCACTCAGCACTTCTTAAGGGTGCAGGGGAAAAACTTTGGAAGGCACTTGAGGATGTAGAGATCCACGAGATCAAAGTGCCATATCTTACAAATGTCACAGCCGATTATGTGAAATCAACTGATGATGTAAAAGGCTATTTAAAGCAGCAGGTTTCTTCATCAGTCCGCTGGCAGCAGACGATCGAGCGTCTTATCGCAGACGGAGCGGATGAGTTTGTAGAGATCGGACCGGGACGTTCACTTGCCGGATTTATGAGAAAGATAAACAGAGACGTAAAAGTCGTAAATATAGATAAACTGGAGGATTTTGAAAAGTATGTTGACAGGTAAGACAGCACTTGTAACAGGCGCAAGCAGAGGAATAGGCAGGCAGATCGCACTTACCCTTGCAGCACAAAATGCCTTTGTAATAGTAAATTATAACGGCTCAAAGGATAAAGCCGAGGCGGTTGTTTCAAAGATAAAGGCAGCCGGAGGAGATGCGGTCGCATACCAGTGCAACGTATCTGATTTTGACGAGTGCCAGCAGATGATAACAGCACTCATAAAGGAATATAAGCATATAGACATTCTCGTAAACAATGCGGGAATTACGCGTGACGGACTTATCATGAAGATGAGCGAGGAGGATTATGATGCAGTACTTGACACCAACTTAAAGGGTGCATTTAACACCATCCGTCATATGTCACGTTATTTCCTTAAGCAGAAATCAGGAAGAATTATCAATATTTCATCAGTTTCAGGAATACTTGGAAACGCAGGGCAGGCTAATTACAGTGCGAGCAAGGCAGGAGTTATCGGTCTTACAAAGGCTGTGGCAAGAGAACTTGCAAGCCGTGGTATCACTGTAAATGCCGTAGCACCGGGATTTGTGGAAACTGAGATGACAGATGTGCTTTCGGATGCAGCAAAGGAAAATCTTGTATCACAGATACCGCTTGGCAGGACAGGAAAGACAAAGGACATTGCAAACGCAGTATTATTTTTAGCATCAGATGCAGCAGGCTATATCACAGGTCAGGTGCTGTCTGTTGACGGAGGAATGGCAATATGAGTAGAAGAGTAGTTGTAACAGGACTTGGTGCAGTGACACCGATCGGACTTAATGTAAATGATTTCTGGGAGTCCATCAAAGCCGGAAAGATCGGTTTTGATCAGATCACCAAATTTGACACGACAGATTATAAATGTCACATCGCAGCGGAGCTTAAGGATTTTAATCCACAGGATTTCATGGACAGAAAGGCTGCAAAGAGAATGGAGCCTTTTTCACAGTATGCGGTAGCTGCCGCAAAAGAGGCAATCGAGGACAGCGGACTTGATATTTCAAAGGAAGATCCATATATGGTAGGCTGTGCGATCGGTTCGGGAATCGGAAGCCTTCAGGCTATGGAGCGCGAGACTATAAAATTACATGAAAAAGGACCGGGCAGGGTAAATCCTCTCCTCGTTCCACTCATGATCTGCAACATGGCAGCAGGAAACGTTTCAATCCAGTTCGGACTCAAAGGAAAGAGCATCAATGATGTAACAGCCTGTGCGACCGGTACAAACACGATCGGTGAGGCGTACAGAAGCATCCAGTACGGAGAGGCTGATGTGATGGTAGCAGGAGGAACAGAGGGCAGCGTATGTCCTATCGGAATTGCCGGTTTTACATCACTTACTGCACTTTCAACAGTGGACAATCCTACAAAATGCTCACTTCCGTTTGACAAAAACAGAAGCGGTTTTGTGATGGGCGAGGGTGCCGGAGTAGTAATCCTCGAGGAACTTGAGCATGCAAAGGCAAGAGACGCAAAGATCTACGCTGAGGTAGCCGGATACGGATGTTCATCTGACGCATACCACATCACTTCCCCACAGGAGGACGGTGCAGGAGCAGCCAGAGCCATGACAAATGCCATGAACGATGCAGGAGTCACACCGGCAGATGTAAAATACATAAATGCACACGGAACAGGCACACATCACAATGACCTTTTCGAGACAAGAGCTATCAAACTTGCTTTCGGTGATGAGGCGGCAAACCTCAAGATAAATTCAACAAAATCAATGATCGGACATCTCCTCGGAGCTGCCGGAGCAGTAGAGTTTATCACCTGTGTAAAGGAAATACAGGACGGATTTATCCACAAAACAGTAGGATACGAGACACCCGATGAGGAGATTGACCTCAATTACTGCAAGGATAGCTATGAGGAGCCTGTTGAATATGCACTCAGTAATTCACTTGGGTTTGGAGGGCATAACGCAAGTATTCTCCTTAAGGCATACAAGTAAATATGGGAGCTTCGCGCATATAGGTTGTGAGCACCGGTGGAGCACACAGTATATTCCTCAGAAAAAATATGAAGTCAGCCACGGTACTTTGTTTGGATAGACTGTGGCAGGTGTGAGGTGTTTCATGCTACTGGAGTTTATGGAACACCGTGGCAATTCATATTTGTTTTTTCGGAACACACTGTGCACTGCCCGGATTTACGGTGTTTAGCGCGAAGCATTGCTAGATTATATAAAAAAATAGAAAGGACGAATACGTATGTCAGTACTTAGTACGAGTCAGATCATGGAAATCCTTCCACACCGCAGCCCATTCCTTCTCATTGATACTGTTGAGGAACTGGTACCGGGCGAGAAATGTGTCGCAAAGAAGAATGTTACGATGAACGAGCCACATTTCATGGGACATTTTCCGGGCAATCCGGTTATGCCGGGTGTGCTTATCATAGAGGCACTTGCTCAGACGGGCGCGGTAGCTATCCTTTGTCAGGATGAGTGGAAAGGCAAAACTGCATATTTTGCAGGAATAAACAATGCAAAGTTCAAGCAGAAGGTTGTGCCGGGAGATACTCTCGAGCTTACAACTGAGATCATAAAAGTAAAAGGCCCTATAGGTGTAGGAAAAGCCGTTGCAAAAGTAAACGGCAAGGTTGCCTGCATGGCAGAGCTTACATTTGCGATCGGTTAGTGGGAGATATTATGAAATTTTTCAAGAATAGAGATAAAAATAAAGAAAATGAGGCAGAGGCATCCGTAAAATCTGCCGACAGCACAAAAACAGCAGAAAACCAAAACGAGACTGCCAAAGCAGCGCAGACACCACAGGAAGAGGTTCCTGAGACTATTGTCTGTCCGAAATGCGGCAGGACAGTACTAAAATCAGTCGTTAAGAAGCATAAATATGTATGTTATGAGTGTAATCACTATTTTCGTGTGCGTGCGAAAAACAGGATCAGGATGGTTGCCGACAAGGAAAGCTTCGAGCAATGGTTTGGCGAACTGGTTACCGAAAATCCGCTGGGTTTCCCTGAGTATGAGGATAAGATCGCAAAGACTCAGGAGAAAACAGGACTTTCAGAGGGTATCGTAATAGGAAAAGCCAAGGTATACGGTGAGGAAACCGTTCTTGGTGTCATAGATTCGAGATTTATGATGGGAAGTATGGGACATGTGGTAGGCGAGAAGATCACAAGAGCCTTTGAGCGCGCCACAGAGGAAAAGCTTCCTGTAATACTTTTCTGCTGTTCCGGTGGAGCCAGAATGCAGGAGGGAATCATATCACTTATGCAGATGGCAAAGACATCAGCAGCCGCAAAGCGCCACTCACAGGCAGGACTTTTATATGTGCCTGTGCTTACAGATCCGACAACAGGGGGTGTCACAGCCAGTTTTGCAATGCTTGGAGATATCATACTTGCGGAGCCGAAGGCACTTATCGGATTTGCCGGTCCACGAGTTATCGAGCAGACTATCGGACAGAAGCTGCCAGAGGGCTTCCAGAGAGCTGAGTTCCAACTTGAGCACGGCTTTGTGGACATGATAGTAGAGCGTGAAAATCTTAAAATGACACTTTACAAGATATTAAAAGCCCACAGACCGACAACTGGCTATGCTAATTTTGATCCGCTCCGCGCAGAGGACAATTACGAGCCTACAGAGCTTATGAAGGAGCGCGAGGCAAAGGCGAAACCATACGAGGTATGGGACAAAGTAAGCGCAGCCAGACAGATAAAGAGACTTGCATCTGTTGATTATATGGATTACATATTTGATGAGTCTATGGAGCTACACGGTGACAGATATTTCAGGGATGATCCTGCGATCGTCGGAGGAATAGCATACCTTGACGGACAGCCTGTTACCATTATCGGCGTCCACAAGGGAAAAGACCTGGAGGACTGCGGCAGGAGAAACTACGGAATGCCTTCACCGGAAGGATACCGCAAGGCACTCCGCCTCATGAAACAGGCAGAGAAGTTTAACCGTCCAATAATTACTTTTGTAAACACATCCGGTGCGTATCCGGGAATGGAAGCCGAGGAAAACGGACAGGGCGAGGCAATCGCAAGAAATCTCTATGAGATGAGCGGCATCAAGGTGCCGATCCTGTGTCTGATGATCGGAGAAGGCGGAAGTGGTGGAGCTTTAGCACTTTCTGTAGGAAACGAAGTATGGATGATGGAAAATGCCACATATTCAATCCTTTCACCGGAAGGTTTTGCATCTATCCTCTGGAAAGACGGAAAACGTGCAAAAGAGGCGGCTGAGGTCATGAAGATCACAGCACATGATCTCAAGGAGCTTGAGGTCATCGATGACATCATTCCTGAGTTTGGAGGAGCCGATGAGGATGCCCTTTCATCTATCGGAAATTACATGAAGGGCAATATGAAAAAATTCTTGGAGAGAGAAAGCGGAAAATCGAAGGATGAGCTGGTAGAGGAAAGATACGAGCGTTTCCGCAAATTCTAGAAAGGAAAACTTATGAAAATAGTTGGAACAGGAAGCTGCCTGCCACAGAAAGTAGTCACAAATGATGATCTGGCAGCCATAATGGATACATCTGATGAGTGGATAAGTTCGCGAACAGGAATAGAGACCAGACACATTGCCACGACAGAGACTACCACATCACTGGCAGTACAGGCGGTAAAAAATGCAGTAGAGGATGCCGGCATTGACGGCAGCAGTATCGATCTTATAATCGCTGCAAGCGTATCCACTGATAAAATTGTTCCTTCACTTGCATGTCAGATACAGGCTGAAATAGGAGCCGAAGGAGCAGTGGCATTTGATATAAATGCTGCATGCTCGGGCTTTTTGTTCGGGCTTGCTACGGCAGATGCATATTTTAAGACAGGAAGATTTCACAATGCGGTTGTTGTGGGGGCAGAAGTGCTCTCAAAGATCATGGACTGGAATGACAGAAGTACCTGTGTTCTTTTTGGTGATGGAGCCGGAGCGGCAGTAGTCACTGATGAGGGTGACAGCTTCAAGGGTTTTGTGCAAGGTTCCGATGGAAAGGGCGGTCCTGCTCTTGACGGAGACAACAGACCGGTAGTAAATCCTTTTACCGATAACGGTCAGCAGTCTGCACTTGGCGGCTATGTGACAATGGACGGCCCGGCGGTATACAAATTTGCCGTAAAAACCGTGCCAAAGGCTATAAATGAGCTGTTAGAGCAGACCGGCTGGAGTGCCGATGATGTGGATGTTTATGTTCTGCATCAGGCAAACATCAGGATCATCGAGTCTGTGGCAAAAAGACTTAAACAGCCTATGGTCAAATTTCCAACCAATCTTCAGCAGTGCGGCAATATTTCCGCAGCCAGTGTGCCGATTTTGCTTGATAAAGTTCGTAAAGATGGTATTATAAAGAGCAAAGATAAAATAATTTTATCAGGATTTGGTGCAGGATTGACATGGGGAGCCTGTGCCTTAGAATGGTAGAGGAAGAGGTACAATATGACAGCAGAAGAAACTTTAAATGAATTGCTTGTGGGACTTTTCAAGGATCTTACGGATATCGAAGCTCGCTGCCTTATAACGGATGAATTCTCGGATATCACGATAAATGATATGCATATAATTGAGGCAATTGGAGTAGAAGAACCAAAGAAGTCAGGCACAGTTGCCAGATTAATGTCGATTACTTTAGGAACTCTCACAAAGGCGATAGATGGTCTGACACGCAAAGGTTATGTAAACCGGATACGCAGCGATGAGGACAAAAGAGTTGTAAAGCTGTCACTTACTGACAAGGGAAAAAGTGCATTCTATCATCATGAACAGTTTCATGTGCATATGATAGAACATATAAAGGACGGTCTGGATAAGGCAGAACTGAATGTTCTCGTTAGCGCTCTTGCAAAATTGACGGATTATTTTAAAGTTGTATACAGTGATGATGAAGAAAATCAGTATCAAAATTGGGATAGTATAAACGAAGATAATAAATAAAATGAATTTTTTTTATATAAAACTTTCAAAATTTACTTGATTACAGCATTAAACTTATATAAAATAAAGTTGTTGATGAATATGTACAAAATATTTTATGTAAAGGAGATTAATAAATGAGCTATGTTGATGAAGTACTCGAAGTAGTACAGAAGAAAAATGCTGATCAGCCTGAGTTCTTACAGGCAGTAACAGAGGTTCTTGAGTCTTTAAGACCTGTAATCGATGCAAATGAGGATTTATACAAAAAGAATGCGATTCTTGAGAGAATTACAGAGCCGGATCGTCAGATCATGTTCAGAGTACCATGGGTAGACGACAATGGTCAGGTTCAGGTAAACAGAGGTTTCCGTGTACAGTTCAATAATGCGATCGGACCATACAAGGGAGGATTAAGACTTCATCCTTCTGTAAACCTTGGAATTATCAAATTCTTAGGATTTGAGCAGATCTTCAAGAACTCTCTTACAACACTTCCAATCGGTGGTGGTAAAGGTGGTTCTGATTTCGATCCTAAGGGTAAATCAGACAGAGAGATCATGGCATTCTGCCAGAGCTTCATGACAGAGCTTTCTAAATATATCGGAGCAGATGTTGATGTACCAGCTGGAGATATCGGAACAGGTGCAAGAGAAATCGGTTTCATGTTCGGACAGTACAAGAGAATTCGTGGATCATTCGAGGGAGTTCTTACAGGAAAAGGACTTACATACGGTGGATCACTTGCCCGTACACAGGCTACAGGATATGGTCTTTTATACCTTACACATGCATTATTAAAAGATAATGGTGTTGATATCGCTGGAAAAACTGCAGCAGTTTCAGGTTCAGGAAACGTTGCTATCTACGCTATCGAGAAAGCACAGCAGCTTGGTGTTAAGGTTGTAACATGTTCAGATTCTACAGGATGGATCTATGATCCAGAGGGAATCGATGTTGAGCTTCTTAAAGAGATTAAAGAGGTTAAGCGTGCACGTCTTACAGAGTATGCAGCAGCTAAGCCATCAGCTGAGTATCATGCAAAAGAGAATGGTGAGCACGGTGTATGGCAGTACAAGGTAGATCTTGCTCTTCCATGTGCTACACAGAATGAGTTAGATATTGAGGATGCTAAGATGCTTGTAGCTAACGGAGTTATCTCTGTAACAGAGGGAGCTAACATGCCTACAACTCTTGAGGCTACAAAGTACCTTCAGGAGAACGGAGTACTCTTCGTAGGTGGAAAAGCTGCAAACGCAGGTGGTGTTGCTACATCAGCACTCGAGATGAGCCAGAACTCTGAGAGACTTTCATGGACATTCGAAGAGGTTGATGGAAAGCTCAAAGGAATTATGGAGACAATCTACGCTAACATTTCAGATGCTGCTAAGAGATACAACGCAACAGTTGGTGGAAAGACTGACTATGTTGCAGGTGCTAACATTGCAGGTTTCGAGAAAGTAGTAGATGCTATGCTCGCTCAGGGTGTATGCTAATTTTAGTCGAGTGGATGTGTGAATTATCTAGACCAAGTAGCATAATACAACTTTAAAGAACACGAACAAACGAGCCTCCTACAGATTTGATCTGTGGGAGGCTTTTTGACTTTTTCGCAAAATATAGTCCAGTCATATATGGACATAGCTACATTATGGTAGTATAATGGTACCAAATTGTGAAGCATGTAGTAATCTGATTAATCAGAAATGAGGGATTCAAGTGAGTATTAAAAAACGTCAACAAAAAGAAAAAACCAGAATTACACTTATATTGGGAGCGATCATCATTGGTTATTCCACATTGATTGCACTTCTTGGTTTTTTGGATTGGACAGCAGATATGTCGGTAGTTACACCGAGAGCTATAGTTAGTGTGGTAATTTTCATAGCTTTTTTTGTATGTTATTTTAAGTTCAGAGGAACGGACAAAGTAAGCTATGCCTGTATATCATGCATGCTGCTTAGTTATGCAGTGACAATTCTTACACAAAGACATACTTATATGTATGCACTAGTATTCCCTATAATGCTTACAACAGTTGTATACATGAGCATAAAGCTAACAAATATAGTATTTGTTGTATGTGTTATATTAAATATCATAGCAGGTGCAAAGAATTTTATCCAATATCCGGATGTGCAGGATCAGTGCTTTATGCAAGTAATCTATACGATAGTTTTTTGCGTCACAGTGAGCGTAGTAGTAAAGACACTGGCTAAACATACAGATGAAAATCACGATGAGATTGTCAAACAGATGTCTGCATCAGAAGCAATATCAAGTGAGATAATTAATAATTCAGAAAAACTTGTTGCAAGTCTTGATGAAGCAAAGGAAAAGGCAAAAGAGCTGACGCAAAGCATGGAAGTGACACAGGATTCTGTAGGAGAGATATCACAGAGTGTTAAGTTCACAGCAGAAGCAATTGAGACACAGACTGTTAAGACCAACGATATACAGGCAAATATAAACAATGCTGAGGCTGAAACCACTCAGATGAAAAATAGTGCCCATGAATCTAAGCAGGCGATAATTGAGGGAGTTGAGCTCATAATGTCACTCAGAGACAAAGCATCTGAGACATCTGAGATGACAAAACAGACCAGAGAAAAAACGGTAGAACTTGATGAGAGCATCAAGGAAGTAGAATCAATAATAGCAACTATACTGGGTATATCACAGCAGACAAATCTGCTTTCACTCAATGCGTCAATAGAGGCGGCAAGAGCCGGTGAAGCAGGTAAGGGGTTTGCTGTTGTTGCGGATGAGATCAGAAATCTTTCTGACGAGACAAAAGCCGCTACAGAACAGATCGCCAATATCATAGGACGGCTCACGGAGACAGTTGCAGAAGCTTCCGACAATATGGGAAAATCAGCAAGCTTCGTGGAAGAACAGAATACTATGATAGATGATACCAAAAATAAGTTTGACATTGTAATTGATAAGACACAGTTCCTTTACGATACAATCGAAAATCTTGCCAATGAGATTGAAGAAATACTTCATTCTAATGAACAGATCACAGACAGTATTATAAATCTATCCGCTACAAGCGAGCAGGTTGCAGCATCATCTGATAGCTGCGAAGCTGTATGTCAGGATAGTGTAAATGTGCTTGAGCAGATGAATGAAGTGCTCAATGAGATATTTGAGATATCGGAGAACATAAAGAAGCTGGTGTAGGTGGAAATTGATTCTTGCATCAGAATTTTATACTTTACATAATAATAATACGAGCTATTGAGTTTAGATTCGATAGCTCGTATTTTTATTGTCAAAGTTATTAGTAAGTTTAATGACAGTTTGTGAATAATACTATATATAATGTACACGAGTACATTAGGATTAAACAAAAAAATGCACAAAAAATAAACGAAAATATTAACAATAACAACAAAAATGCAAAATGATATTGACATAAAAGCCATAAGGGATTATATTTAGCTCACAAGGTAATTGTACACGTGTACAAAGGTGCATTGACAAATATTATGATTGCTTACTTGACGAAGTAAAGCAATCGCATAGTATTCAGAATGGAGAGATTATATGAATAAGTTAAAGAAAATGACAGCATTGGGATTGTCGGCATTGATGGTAACATCACTTGTTGGATGTGGCGGATCAAATAGTGGAACAGAAAAGTCAGATTCATCTAAAGGAACAGAAATTACATTTTGGAACAGCTTTACCGGTGCAGATGGTGATATGCTGGTAAAGATGGTTGATAAATTTAATGAAGAGAATACAGATGGAATTAAAGTAAAAATGGATATTTCTTCTGATTTTGACAGTCAGCTATCTACAGCATTTGCAGCAGGAGAAGGTCCTACAATGATCCTTAGTTCAAGTGCATATAGATTTACATATGGAGACTATTTACAAGATGTAAGTGATGTGTTTGATAAGACAGATCTGGATAAAACAGATTTTATTCAATCTTATCTGGACTATTGTTCTGATGGGGATAAAACATACTTTGTTCCGTTTCAGGTAGTTGGATATTATATGTATTGGAACAAGGATTTGTTTAAGGAGGCTGGCCTTGATCCGGATACACCACCTACAACATGGGACGAGTGGCAGGCGGATGCGGCAAAAATAACAGATTCAAGTAAAAATATATATGGTTCAGGAATTTCATACGATTATGCTTACCAAATTGCTCACATAATGCAGAGATTTGGAGGATTAGCTGTTACAGATGATAATGGAACATGGAAAGCAAATTTTGAGAATAACGCTGGATATGAGAAATTCCTTAATATGTATAAAGATATGATAGACAATGGTGATAATCCACTTGAAGCTGATACAGATTCTATGGTCAGTGCTGGACAGGTTGGAATCACTGTTGGAGGACCATGGGTAACATCTGGACTTGACACCGCAGGAGTAGATTATGGTATTGGCCTTATTCCGCAGGGAGATGCAGGAGATATGAATTCTGTTGAAGTTATTGGATTTGGTATTACAACCGCAGCAAGTGACGCAGAAAAAGAAGCTGCTTATAAGTTTATTGAGTGGTGGAATACACAGGACAAGGATGGAAGTAGTCCTGCATTGGAGTGGTCACTTCAGAATGGATTCCCGGCATACACTTATTCTGTTCAGAATAATGAAGAATATAAGGCAAATGAGAAACTGAGTGCAATGTCAGCAGCAAATCCTGAAGCTCCTACAGATTTTATAGTTGATTCTAATTTCCCTGGTATTAATTCTGTGTTATCAGATGTTATTCCAGAAATGATCAATTCGGTTGCATTTGGTAATTCGTCTGTTGAAGATGCTTTATCAAAAGCACAGGAATCTACTCAGAAGATTGTTGATAAATATAATTAAGTAGCATGTAGTAGAAAATAAAAGAGTGGGCGGCTTTAATGAAGGTCGCCCTTTTCAATAGAAAGGTTGGAGTAATCGATGGAAAAGATAAGAAAGTATTGGAATAAGCCATCCAGAAGTGCATATGTTTTTATCGCTCCTTCAATGATATTATTGTTTTTATTCAGTGTAGTTCCGCTGATTATGGCATTTGGATTAAGTTTTTTTGATGTGCCTATTACGATGAATCATGCTACATTCATAGGATGGGATAATTTTAAAGAGGCATTTCATGATCCTCGTTTTATAAACAGTTTAAAGGTAACTGCAATTTTTACTGGAATTGAGGTTCCGGTACAGGTGCTTGGAGCACTGATAATAGCAGCTTTTATTAGTAAAAATAATAAGAGAAACAAGTTTTTGAGAGCGATATATTTTCTGCCTGTTATTTGCTCTGCAACAGTAATAGGTATTATGTGGAGAATGATTTTGCATTCGAATATAGGTTTTATAACAGCCGCTTTACAGTCAATGGGATTAGGCAAAATTAACTTTATGAATACTCCGGGACTTACGATATTTGTAATCTCGTTTATATCAATATGGAGAAGTTTTGGTATTTCAGCAATAATTTATGTTACTGCGATTCAGCAGGTATCACCTTCATTATATGAAGCCGCGCAAATGGATGGAGCTGGAAAAATTCTTCAATTTTTAAATATTACGGTTCCTTCAATACGACCTACATTTTGGTATATCATGATGACAAGATTTGCTGGTGCACTTCAGATTTTTGACATTATTTATGTAACAACAAATGGTGGACCGAACTATACTACAGAGTCAACTGTAAGCTACATATATTCAAGAGCATTTTCATCAAATTCAAGTATGGGATATGCGTCAGCAATGTCGGTATTACTTTTCATAATCATTATGTTTATTACCGTTTTAATGTATAGAAGAATGGTAAAGGAGGACTAGAGATATGAAAAAGAAAAAAGCAATAAGTATTGGAAAAGTTGTTGTAAATATACCTGTAGCAGTGATCTTGATAATACTTGCACTATTGGTTTTAGTTCCGGTTGTCTGGATGACGCTGAGTGCTTTTAAGACAGAAAAAGAGATAATTTCATGGCCACCTACATTTATTCCTAAGTCATTTACACTTGAGAATTTTGTGGATGTACAGGGAAGAATTAATATTGTTCGTTATATAGCAAACTCTGTAATATATGCTGGGGCAACTACTGCTTTAGCGGTTATTGTAAATAGTATGGCAGGATATGCATATGCATTTTACGAGTTTAAAGGGAAAACAGCATCATTTTTGATGACACTTGCAACAATGATGGTTCCATTTCAGGTAATCATGGTCCCGTTATTCCTTGTTGTTTACAAACTGGGAATGTATGACTCTTATTGGGGACTTATAATTCCACGAGTTGCAGTTGCCGGATCAATTTTTATGATGCGTGCAGCATTCACCGGAATACCTAAAGAAATGGCAGAGGCTGCTAGAATTGATGGTTTATCAGAATTCGGGATTTTTTGGAAAATTATGCTTCCACAGGTAAAACCGGCAGTAATTACTTTGATTATTTTAAGTGTAAATGGTTCATGGAATGATTTATTATGGCCTATGATCGTCACAAGCAGCACGGAAATGCGAACTCTTGCAAATGGTTTAGCACTGTTCATTGGACAGAATACTATTGAATATGGAGCGGCTTTTGCTGGAGCGCTGATTTCGTTATTGCCTATGTTTGTGCTGTATATGTTTGGACAGAAGTATTTTGTTGAAGGCATGAGCAGTGGTGGATTAAAGGGATAGGAGTTGAGAAAGATGGAAACTACAAAAATAGTGTGTAATAGAGAATTCCAGATTGATAGAGTAGATTCCAGATTGTTTGGCTCTTTTCTGGAACATATGGGAAGAGTTATATATTCAGGAATATATGAACCGGATAACAGGAATTCTGATGATGACGGATTTAGGAAGGATATTATTGACCGGGTAAAAGAAATGAATATAACAACAATACGTTATCCCGGTGGGAATTTTGTTTCTGCATATCATTGGGAGGATGGTGTTGGACCGAAAGAAAATAGACCTCATAAACTGGAACTTGCATGGAAGTCTGTTGAAACAAATGAATTTGGTACAAATGAATTCATGAAATGGGCAAGAAAAACTAATGTTAATCCTATTTTTACAGTTAATTTAGGAACTCGTGGAACTGAAGATGCAGCTCATTATCTTGAGTATTGCAATTTCTCTCAAGGAACACAGTATAGTGATTTGCGAAGATCTCATGGTGTGGAGAAGCCATATGGAATTAAAATGTGGTGTCTTGGTAATGAGATGGATGGAAGCTGGCAGGTAGGCCATAAATCAGCAGAAGAATATGGAAAGCTGGCAGCTGAAACAGGAAAAGTAATGAAACTCATAGATCCTGATATAGAATTAATTGTATGTGGAAGTTCGCTTTCCAGTATGGATACATATCCGGAATGGGATATGGAAGTCCTTGATAAAACATATGACATAGCAGACTATCTTGCACTACACCAATATTATGCTGGACAGGAAAAAGGAACTAAGTTCTTTTTAGCGCAGTCATTGGATATGGAAGAATATATACATACTATCAGATCTGTTGCGCAGGTAATAAAGAAGAAAAAACGTTCTAAGAAAGACATGAAATTCAGTGTTGATGAGTGGGGTGTATGGGCTGTGCCAAGCAATACTGTAAATAATGAAATTGATGATAAGCCATGGCAGATAGCACCTGCAATCAGCGAACAGATTTATACGCTGGAGGATGCGTTATTATTTGCAGAAATGCAGATGGTAATGCTTAGGAATGCAGATGCAATAAAGATTGCATGTCAGTCATTACTTACAAATATAAGTGCATGTATAATGACTGAAAAAGGTGGTGGACACTGGTTGCAGACAATATATTATCCGTTTTATTATTTTGCGAATTATTCTAAGGGGATAGTTTTGAATATTACAAGTGTTGGACCAACTTATTGCTGTGAAGAATTTGATCATGTTCCTTATGTTGATTCCATTGCTATATGGAATGATAAAGATGGGGAATTG
Source organism: Acutalibacteraceae bacterium (assembly GCA_963586665.1). Taxonomy (GTDB): domain Bacteria; phylum Bacillota; class Clostridia; order Lachnospirales; family Lachnospiraceae; genus Roseburia. Next base: position 6,764 of record CAVABC010000008.1, on the reverse strand, counting down.
ATTCTGTTTGCTGTTAATCGGGATGAGGACAATGAACAGATGACAGACTTTGTATTATCTGAATTTACAGTTGATTGTGTAATTGAAAGTATTAGTATGACTGCAACTGATAAGAAAATGACCAATCAATATGATCATAATGCAGTAAAACCTAAAAATGTTGATAATGTGAAGTTATATGATGAGGGGGTGCATATGGTATTAGAACCATTATCATTTAATATGGTTAGATTAAAAATAAAATAATGGAATGTGTAGTGGATAATTAAAAATACCTTGATGATAATGGATTGTGACTATGATATAATGAATATAAGGAATTTTCTCACGCGCAAATGTGTATATAATATATTCTGACTAGAAATATATAGGGGAGTAGATATGGCAATTACAGTAAATCAGATAGCAGAGCAATGCGGTGTTTCAAGAACAACAGTGTTAAGAGCATTAAATGGTGGAAGTGTATCAAAGGAAACTAAAGAGAAGGTATTGCAGGTTGCAAAAGATAATAATTACCGTCCAAATCTTTTAGCTAGAAGTCTTAATCATGGTCGAACAATGTCACTTGGCGTTGTAACAATCAATATTGAAAATATGTATTTTGTCCAGTCATTAAATACTATAAATAAAGAGGCTGATAAAAGAGGCTATTTTACGAATATAGTAGTTTGTGACGATAGCCTTGAATGGGAGAAGAAACTTATTCAGGGATTAGCAGAGCGGCAAATGGAAGGAATATTGATAAATCCAATAAATAAAGGTGAAGATTTTGAAAATTTTCTTCTATCATTACATGTTCCTATAGTATGCATTGGCAATCAGGTATCAGGAAAGATTACAACCGTGCAGGTAAATGAAATGGTTGCAACAATGGATGCGGTAAAACATATTGTGTCAAAGGGATATGAGAAGATTGTATTTGTCTGTCCTCCACTTGAAATGAAGAATGTTCAAAACACATATACGCATGAGCAGCGAGAATTGGGCTTTAGAGCTGCCAAGGAAACATATCCAAATATTGAGATGCATGTAATTGGGAAAAATAATTTCTTGAAAGATGTACAGAATATTTGTAAAAAAAATACCAATAAAAAAACAGCTTTTCTATGTTCTGGGGACAGTTATGCATTGATTATAATGCAGTGGGCTGCAAATGAGGGGTATGATATTCCGAAAGACTTTGGATTGATGGGATTTGATGATATTAGTGTTTTGCAATATATTTCACCGAAGCTCACAACGGTTTCAACAAATGTAGAAGGTGTTGCTTCTACTGCGGTAGTTGAGCTTATTCAGCAGATAGAATCAGAGGAATATTCGCCTAAGTCGATATATTTGAATCATAAAATATTAGATAGAGATACATTATAATTACCGTATTCATATTTCCTGTTTGTATTAAGGAGATATGACTATGAACAAGAATAATTTTATAGAGACAGAGTATAATAAACCATTTATTAGACAACGTGCAGATCCATATGTGTACAGACATTCAGATGGAAAATACTACTTTACTGCGTCAGTGCCAGAATATGACAGAATTGTATTACGACAAAGTAATACTTTAAATGGTCTGAAAGAGGCAGAGGAAGTAACCGTATGGAAAAAGCATGATAAGGGAATTATGAGTGTTCATATCTGGGCACCTGAAATTCATTATCTGGATAATAAATGGTTTATTTATTATGCCGGAGGAGATATTGAGGATATATGGGCAATAAGACCATACGTATTGGAATGTCAAGGTCAGGATCCTTTGAATGATCCTTGGAAAGAAATTGGGATGTTGAAGAAAAACGATGACTTTTCATTCAATGATTTTTCACTGGATATGACCGTATTTGAAAATAATGATAAGTATTATTGTGTATGGGCAGAAAAAGTTAATATCGGTAAAAAAATATCTAATCTATATATTGCTGAAATGAAGTCGCCTACAGAGCTTGCTACAGCACAAGTTCTTCTTACATCGCCAGATTATGATTGGGAGAGAGTAGGATTTTGGGTAAATGAAGGACCGGCAGTGGTTAAACATAATGGGAAGATTTTTCTTACATATTCAGCAAGTGAAACAGGATCTTGTTATTGTATGGGAATGCTGAGTATAGATGAAAATGATAATATATTAAATCCTCGAGCTTGGAAAAAAGAATATGCTCCTGTGTTGAAAACTGATATTAACAAACAAATATATGGACCAGGGCACAATTCGTTTGTAAAAGATGAAAATGGTGATGATGTAATGATTTATCATGCTAGACAGTATGATGAAATTATTGGAGATCCATTGTATGATCATAATCGCCATGTATAT
>CAVABC010000008.1:0-4437 GCA_963586665.1 Acutalibacteraceae bacterium | reverse complement strand
GAAGATATTATGGAATTCTAGGGATGAACCGGTTTTTAGCTACAGTAATAATTTTTGATATAATTAATCGGGTAAAGGAGAAAATGAATATGCATAATTGGCATAAAAAAATAGTTTCGATAGTTACAGCTTTAGTTGTGCTGTGTACATGTGTGGTACCAGTTATGGCAAAAACAGATGGAAATGGTAGTCTGGTATATAAATCAGATAATAGCTCTACGTTTGATCCGGGTGGTGCTACATATTCACGAATAATATGTCTGAAAAATAGTGGAAATGAAAATGGAACATTATTATGTACCTATGATCAGTTGAAAAATGTTTCTGTGGATGTTGGAAATGGAAAAATCGTTTCTAAACAAGTTTATCCAATTTATAAAAGTACTGATGGCGGAGATAATTGGACATTGATATCAAATGTATATGATAAAGAATATGGACTTTTACGTACATCACAGCCTTGCCTATATGAGCTTCCACAGCAGGTTGGGGATATGCCAGCGGGTACTATTTTATTAGCAGGAAATATTTTTGATGATGATCCATATACACAGTCGAGAATTGTTATATATAAAAGTCTGGATGGCGGAAATACATGGTCCTTCTTAAGCGAAGTAGATAATGGTGGTCCATGTACATATGATCCGAGTGTTACATCTACAACAACTACTGTTTGGGAACCGTATTTGAATTTGAGTAAAGATGGAAAATTAGTATGTTATTATTCTGATGAAAGACAAAAGGCAAATGGTGTCCTTCAGGCGGTTTCATTTAAAACATCATCAGATGGCAAAAATTGGAGTTCATTGTCAAATGTGGCAGCTATTACAAACAAAAAAGATAGACCAGGAATGATAACTGTAAGTGCGCTTCCGAAAGGTAAGTATATTGCAACATATGAAGTGGTTAATCGTCCTAGTATAAGTAAAAATAATGCGATCGTATATTGTAAGTTTTCAGATGATGGAGTTACTTGGGATGCAGGAAGTTTGGGAACAAGAGTTGCGCTTGCTGATGGTAGAGGAATAGGATCATCACCATATGTAAAATGGATTGATGCAGGAGGTCCAAATGGTATGGTTGTGATATCAGCAAAGTGGGCTACGGATTCCAGTGATAATATAAATGGCGGTCAGAATTTTTATGTGAATTATAACTTGGGAGAGGGAACTTGGGAACGACTTCCAATGGCTGTTACATATGATGCCAGTGATACTGCGGGAGGATACTTTTCAGGATTTAGTCAGAGTTTTGATGTTAGTCCAGATAACAGTATTTTATATCAGGCAACGAATGTTGAAAACTTTAACAATAAGAAAACTATTAATAGTGTAAGTTATAATTTAAATGATGTAAGAGTTGGAGAACTTCCATTAAATGGAACTGTTTATGAGGCAGAAAAAGCAAGCTTATCGAATGTAAAGGTAGAGAGTGCTGTTGATGCGTCGAATGGACAGGAAGTACGTTATATTAATGATACAGATAGTGCTGTAGAATTCCAAAATGTAAAAGTGTCTAAAAGTGGAAATTATAATATTCTTGTTAGATACTCTAACGGAGAAACTCAAGAAGCTTCACATTTGGTGACAATAAATGGAACAACAATAGGTACTGTAAATTATCCTGTTACAGCAAATTGGGATAGGTATTTATGGGCAGAATTTACATGTTATTTAAAAAAAGGCGTTAATTCTATTAAATTTACTAAAAATGTAGGATTCGCTGAAATGGATTGCATAGAAGTAAATGATGATCAAAATGATTTTGTTATTGAAAATAAGAACAGTGGAAAATATCTTGAAATTAAAAGTGCGTTGACTTCTGAAGATGCAGAAGCAGGTCAATGGCGTGTGACAAATAATTGGTGTCAAAAATGGTCATTTGTTTCGGCTGGAAATGGATATTACAGAATTATGAATATGAATTCGGGTCTTTATTTAGATATACAAAATCAAAGTAAGGATGATGGAGCAAAAGCAGTTCAGAGTAAATATAGTAGTAGATCGTCACAATTGTGGAAATTGGAAGAACAAGGAGATGGTTACTATTACATAATTAATAAGAATAGTGGTAAATATTTAGAGGTTGCCGAAAATTCTAGTGAAGATGGAGCTACAGTAGGCCAATGGGGACCAACTGGATATGATTGCCAGAAATGGACTTTAAAGAAAGAAGGTATTCAGTAAAGAGTAATATCCTATTAATATATAAAATAAAAATTTTATCATAATAAAAAAGTCACTTCTGTCTTGACCAGACAAGTGACTTTTTTAAGTAACCAATTATGAGACTTCCAACTTTGTGAGCAGTTGATATTATTCATGTTTCTAATAGTGTGAAACGAGTAAAATTTCAAGACTTGTTATTTATAGAAAGGTCTCCATTAACCTTCGGTAATCAATCCGTGAAGAGATGAACATTAAAGAGTGGGAAGCATTTGCTTCCCATATTTTTTTACAATACAAAAGAGGAGAGGGAATATGTTTGTACTGGAAGGAAAAATGTCATTTATAAATATTGACCAAAATTATTTAAAGCAATTACATGATATATGCTCAGAGGTTTACTATAAAGAAAGTGGATACGATAATAAACCATTGAAAAAGCAGGAAAACTTTATGATAAACAAATTAAAACAGGAAAAATAGCTAAGTTCTGTTGCGATTTTGCTGCATTGGAAAAATCAGTATACAAAGTATAAAAACAAAAAATCAGTATACAAAGTATAAAAACATACTTGACAATTATTGAAAAATGACTATCATAGTTAGTGTAAACTAATTTAATAAATCTTCAGGGCAGGGTGTAATTCCCTACCGGTGGTATAGCCCACGAGCCGCAAGGCATGATTCGGTGAGACTCCGAAGCCGACAGTAAAGTCTGGATGAAAGAAGATGTGGATATGATATATGTAAAGTATAGATAGCTGAGATTTCAGTTACCATATACGGTACAGTATCATAGTTACAACAGAAATCTACTCTGGAGTGTTTGATACATTCCAGAGTTTTTTATTTCATAAACTTCCATATGATGAAAATGTTATTAGTGGAAATTTATTTTAAGCTATAGCATTTGAAATCATTAAGCCCTGAACGATTAGCGTTTGGGGCTTTTTTAGAGAACAAAATATGCGGAAAGGAAGCAAAAATGACTGACGAACAATACATGAAAAGAGCACTTGAGCTGGCTAAGCGTGGAATTGGATATACCTCACCAAATCCGATGGTCGGAGCAGTGATTGTAAAGGACGGAGAGATAATCGGAGAGGGCTGGCATGAGAGGTACGGAGATCTGCATGCCGAGAGAAATGCGCTCAAAAATTGCAAGGGTTCGCCGCAGGGCGCAGATATGTATGTCACTCTCGAGCCGTGTTGTCATTACGGAAAACAGCCGCCTTGCGTGGAAGCGGTGATCGAGGCGGGAATAAAGAGAGTATTTGTCGGCTCAAAAGATCCTAATCCGCTTGTCGCAGGCAAGGGTGTAAAGATATTGCGCGAGCATGGGATTGAGGTAGTTGAGGATGTCTTGAAAGATGAATGCGACAGATTGAATGAGGTGTTTTTCTACTACATACAGACAAAACACCCATATGTGGTCATGAAATACGCCATGACAATAGATGGAAAGATAGCCACATATTCAGGACTTTCAAAGTGGATAACCGGAGAAAAAGCGAGGGAGCATGTGCAAAACCTCCGGCACAGATATAAAGCCATAATGGTTGGAATGGGAACGGTGCTTGCGGATGATCCACTGCTTACATGCAGGATAGAAGGTGGAGTAAATCCGATAAGGATAATTTGTGACAGCAGACTGCGCATACCTCTCGACTCACAGATAGTAAAGACAGCCACAGAAGTGCCGACCATCATAGCGGTGAGTGATGAATATATGAAGTCTGCCAAGACTGAACATTATAAAAATGAAGGTGAATTAACCTCGGAGAAAGATTTTAATGGCATTAAAAATACATATGCTAAGGTAGATCACAAGATCTCACAAAAAATTTCACAGCTTGAAAGTGCTGGCATAGAAATCCTTTATATCCATGAAAAAGACGGACATATAGATTTAAATGATCTCATGGCAAAGCTGGGTGAAAAGAATATTGACAGCATACTTTTAGAAGGTGGAGGCACATTGAACTGGTCAGCACTGGAAAACGGCATAGTAAACAAAGTGCTGGCATATGTAGCACCGAAGCTTTTCGGTGGAAGCAATGCAAAAACTCCGATAGAGGGACTTGGAACAGACTCTCCGGCAAATGCGGTGATGCTAAAAAACAGCACAGTAACCCGCTTGGGAGATGACATTCTTATAGAAAGTGATGTTGTGAGTCGATTATGAGCAGTAAGTTTGAAAAATGTAAATAAATAGTAATAATCTCTCGGAATTCTGATTTATTATGCCAGCGAAACTCTGGCATTGAACTTT
>CAVABC010000007.1:0-66852 GCA_963586665.1 Acutalibacteraceae bacterium | reverse complement strand
CAGGTATTCCCTATACTGTTTGTATTTACAGTGCTTTCAAACCTCATTATATCAACAAATGTACTCTCCGGCATACCCGAAAAATACATACTCATCATCATTTACTTTTTAGGCTGCATATTCGGTTTTCCCATAGGTGCAAAGCTTGCCTCTGATTTTAGCTTACGCGGTTACATAAATCCCCGCCATATAGAGTACATAAGTGCTTTTTCCAATCATTTCAGCATGCCATTTATAATAACATATGCACTTTCCGGTCAGCTTGGCATATCAGGTCATTTCAGTATATATCTCGTATCGCTGTATCTGCCGTCAATACTTGGAATGATCTGGCTTATTTCAAAACCGGATCACAAAACAGACAGCCTCAGTAAAAAGCAAAAAAATCCGGCCTCAGGATTTATGCTTGATATGCAAATCGTTGATGCCGGAATCATAAAAGGATTTGAAACCCTCATAAAACTCTGCGGATATATAGTTTTATTCTCTGTAATAGCCCGCATTCCAAAAACTTTGTCTGTAGACACAACCTCTGTAAGCATATTAAGTGCATTTTTCGAGGCAACCTGCGGTATCAATCTGATATGCACTACAAATATCCCCTATAACAGTCAGATACTGCTTGGCGTATCACTGCTGTCATTTGGCGGCATATCCTGCATCCTACAGACCAGATCCATATTTGCCGGTAAAGATTTCAGACTATGTAAATATATACTTATAAAAGTAATAATGACCGTATTCTCGGCTTTTCTGATAAAAGCTTTACTGGGCATCTTCCTGTAAGTCTGAAACTGATATATTTGTTATGTCTATATCATCATCTGTGACATCTTCTCTCTCTTCACCGGCATCCTGCTGTGCTGCCTCTGTTTCATCTTCTGCTTCCGGTGGGAAGAGCTGTGCCCTGTTTGCAGAGACAACATCCTCAAACTGCTGGAGTGAACTGATAAGACTGTCATATCTTGCCTTTGATGTCTCTATCGAGCCTGTCAGAATATCCTCAATGCTCTTTAACTGGCTGTCTGTATATGCCATTGCACTCATTCTTAAGTTGTTTGCCTCATTAGTGGCATTGTCTAAAATCTCCTGTGCCTGCTTTGTGGCAATCTGCACTACCTCATTTGCCTGTGCATATGCCTGTTGCATGATCTGATGCTCACTGACAAGCTCATTAGTCTGTATCTCAGCCTGTGCGATGATCTGATCAGCTTTGGCCTGTGCATCTGCAAGGATAGCCTCTTTATTGCTTATGATCTTCTGGTATCTCTTAACTTCCTCAGGTGTCTTTGTACGAAGCTCTGAGAGAAGCTCCTCTAGCTGTTCACGGTTTACTAGAATTTTATTTCTGGAAATTGGTGAAGGCTTGCATCCATCAATATAATCTTCGATTTCTTCAATAATCTGTTCCATTTTACTGCTCATGAAATACTGTCTCCTTACCTGTTAATATTGTATTTGGCATAAATTCTATCAATGAACTGTTCCGGTACGAACTTCGATATATCTCCCCCGTATGATGCAAATTCTTTTACGATGGTAGAGCTAAGATATGAATACTTAAGGTTTGTAGTCAGAAATACCGTCTCTATTCCTTCACTCTGTACTCCATTTGCCTGTGCGATCTGCAGCTCATACTCAAAATCTGTTACTGCACGCAATCCTCTTATTATGATTGTAGCATTGATTTCCTTCATGTAGTCAACTAAAAGTCCCTCGAAATAACCGACCTTTACATTTGGTAAATGTGCAGTCATTTCTTTTATCATACTAACACGTTCTTCCAAAGAAAACAACGAATTTTTTGCGCTGTTGTTGAGTACGCCTATAACCAGCTCATCAACTATTTTTGATGAGCGTTCTATAATATCCAAGTGTCCAAATGTCACAGGGTCAAAACTGCCCGGATAAATTGCGACCTTCATTTTTCTCTCCTATGCACGTTTTAAAAATACATGCCTGTTTGTTTTATAGTTCTTCTCTTTGACTATCTCGTAGCCAAGCTGTGGTAAATAATCAAAATCCGTATCGTTTGAAGCCTCGACTACTATAAGTGCATCTTCCTTTAAGATATCGCTGTCCGTAAGTGCCGTAAGGACTTCCTTTTCAAGCTCCTTATTGTATGGCGGATCCATAAATACGATATCGAATTTGTATTTGCCCTCAAGTGTACGGACGGCAGTCACTGCATCCGTTGTAAGAAGCTTTGACTGTTTATCGAATTTGGTAAACTTTATATTGTCCTCTATGCAGGAAGCGGCTTTTCTGGAATTCTCCACAAACACCGCATACTGTGCGCCCCTGCTCAATGCCTCAAGACCGATCTGTCCGCTTCCTGCAAACAGATCAAGGAAATAACATCCCGGCACATCAAACTGCATGACATTAAACAAAGTCTCTTTTATCTTGTCTGTAGTAGGTCTTGTATCTTTGCCTTCTATAGTCTTAAGTGGAAGACTTCTGGCTGTTCCGGCTATAATTCTCATTTTTTCTCACTTTCTGATTTTACTAAAACCTGCTATTTCTGATCCTTTAATACATCTTTGTTCTTTACAATGTAATCTATAAGTGAGATCACTGTAAGTGCCAGTGCCACATAGATAAGTATTGTTCCGAGAATACTGAGCACATAATTGTTCAGATAAATATTAAAGATGATAACTATGACCATAAGCATCTGGAAGGTTGTCTTGAATTTGCCCCAGTAGCTCGCAGCAATGACAACACCGTTATCTGATGCCACAAGACGGAATCCGCTGATGATGAACTCTCTTGCGATGATAACAATGACTATCCATGATGGGATAAGCTCAAGGTCAACAAGACAGATCATAGCTGAACATACGAGCAGCTTGTCTGCAAGCGGATCCATAAATTTTCCAAAATTGGTCACAAGGTTGTATTTTCTTGCAATCTTTCCGTCTGCCATATCCGTAAGGCTTGCAACTATAAATATCGCAAGCGCGATATAGTTTCCATATCCATCAAAATACGGTGCTAAAAGAAAGAAAACAAAAAATGGAATAAGTATTACTCTGAATAGTGTTAATTTGTTTGGTAAATTCATATTAAATCAACTCTCCTATCAAATCATATTCGTATGCGCCGGTAACTCTTACCTTTGCTATATCTCCGGTAACAAGCTCATGCTCTGAATTGATGAATATATATCCGTCAATATTCGGTGCATCTCTATATGTACGACCGATGTATGCATTCTCATCGGCTACTTTTCCCTCTATAAATACATATAGTTCCTTACCCTTTAATGTCTCATTTTTATCAAATATGACCTCTTCCTGAAGCTCCATGACCTCAGCCTGCCAGTCAGCCTTTATCTCCTCATCGATCTGATCCGGCATATCTGCGGCCTTTGTACCCTCCTCAGGGGAATATGTGAACGCTCCAAGGCGGTCAAACTCCATCTCATTGATGAACTCCATCAGCTCCTCATGAGCCTCCTGTGTCTCACCCGGGAAACCGCATATAAGTGTGGTTCTGAGTGTTATATCAGGTATCCTCTCTCTTAATTTGTTAATGTGCTCTACAAGCTCTGCCTTATTGGTCTTTCTTCCCATGCGCTTTAATATCGCATCATTGCAGTGTTGGATAGGCATGTCTAAGTAGTGGCAGACCTTCTCATTGCGGATCATGGACTCTATAAGGCCATCATAGATTTCCTCAGGATAACAGTACATTATCCTTATCCAGAAAAGCCCGCTTATCTTATTTAACTCGTCAAGCAGTCTGTGGAGTGATTTTTCTCCGTAAAGATCAATTCCGTAAAGTGTAGTCTCCTGAGCCACAAGTATAAGTTCTTTGGCACCGGACTCCACAAGGCTCTTTGCCTGTTCGATAAGATCCTCCATAGGCACACTTCTGTATCGTCCCCTGATGGATGGGATCACACAGTAAGTACAATTTTTGTTGCAGCCCTCCGCGATCTTTAAGTAGGCAAAATGTCCGCCTGTTGTGACTATACGTTTTGTCTTTATGGATGGCAGTCCTTCAAGTGTGTGAAGATTGCTGTATCTGTTTGTCTTAAGTGCTTCGTGCACAGCTTCGACTATCGCATCATAGGAATTGGTTCCAAGGATCGCATCCACCTCAGGGATCTCCTTGAAAATCTCATCCTTGTATCTTTGTGCCAGACAGCCTGTTACGATAAGTGCCTTACAATTTCCTGTTTCCTTGTACTGAGCCATCTCGAGGATTGTATCTATACTCTCCTCTTTGGCATCATTTATAAAGCAGCAGCTATTAATGATTATGATGTCTGCCTCTGTCTCATCGTCTGTAAGCTCTATGCCGTCATTTGTCAGCATGCCTATCATAAACTCTGAGTCAACAAGGTTTTTATCGCATCCCAGCGAAATAAATAATAATTTCATAATACCTCTCAATTATCATAAGTCAGATATTTAAAAAAGGAAGGACAAAAGAGCCTCCCTTTTAAAATTATTCTGCTTCGTCTTCCTGCTCGTCATCTGAAACGATCTTGACATCTCCGCGGTAAAGCTCCTCTACTGCGATAGATAAAGGCTTGTTGCATTTAGGCTTTGCAACAAGTGGCTCTGCTCCGTCGATTATCTGGCGTGCTCTCTTTGCGGCAGCTATAACGATAGAGTAACGGCTGTTTACAACTGGCTCCTCTCCTAACTCAACATCATTGTTTATTGCTTTCATTAATTCTACATACGATGGATGTATCATGTTTATTCTCCTTTCGAAAAGCTTAAAAGCTCTTTTCTCATTTTATTTATAAAATCTATATTTGATGATACAAGATAATCCTGATTTTTGTCAGAGTCATCTGAGCTGTGGATAATATCATTAACCAGCTCAACACACTCTTCAAGTTTATCATTGATCACTAAATAATCATACTGTTCTATACCGAGCGACTCTTCATATGCTCTTGAAAGCCTCTGGCTGCATACTTCTTCTGTCTCTGTGCCTCTTCCGACAAGTCTGTCGCGAAGCTCTTTTGCACCTGGTGCCGATACGAACATCAAAACCGTATCCGGGAACTGCTTTTTAATCTTTAAAGCTCCCTGTATCTCTATCTCGAGGATAACGTTTTTGCCGGCTTCAAGCTGCTCTTTGACATAAGACTTTGGTGTGCCGTAGTAGTGTCCTACATACTGTGCATACTCTAAAAGTCCGTCCTCCTCGATCATTTTTTCAAACTCTTCATTGGACATAAAGAAATACTCACGTCCATGTTCTTCTCCCGGTCTTGGATCTCTGGTCGTAGCCGAAATGGAAAGTGCATAATCCTCTCCGTGCTTTGCCATGAGTTCTTTCATAATGGTGCCTTTTCCGGAACCGGAAAAACCGGAAAATACAACTAATTTTCCTGTGTTGCTCATCATACTCTCCTATTATTTGCTAAAATCCCTACTCGATATTCTGTATCTGCTCTCTTACCTTTTCAATGTCAGTCTTTAAGCTGATACCTATATCAGAGATCTTAAGATCATTTGATTTAGAAAGGATCGTATTTGCCTCTCTATTCATCTCCTGTGCAAGGAAATCAAGCTTTCGTCCCACACTGCCACCGGCATTTAGTGTATTCTTTACCGAAAGTATATGGCTTCTTAATCTTACTGTCTCCTCATCGACACATATCTTGTCTGCAAATATGGTAACTTCCTGTGCTATTCTCGCATCATCAAGCTGATTGTCTCCGAGCAGTTCTCTTAGCTTTTCTTCAAGCCTTGTGCGGTAATCACGCATGATCTCCGGTGAACGCTCCTCAATAAAATCAACATATGATACCATATTATCGAGTTTTTCGCAAAGGTCATTTTTAAGATTTTCGCCTTCGCGCACACGGCTCTCCACAAATGGCTCAAATGCGCCTCTTAGAGCTTTCTCAAGACCGCTCCACAGCTCTTCCTCATCAATAGCCTGCTCTTCCATGACAAACACATCCGGATATCTCGAAAGTGTGCTTACTCTTATGTCATTTTCCAGTCCGAACTCATCAGCTATCTGATTAAGGTACTTAAGATACTGCGCTGCCAGTGCTGAATTGTACTGCAAAGCAAAATTGTTCTCAGTAAAATCCTCATAGGTAATGTATATATCCACCTTGCCACGCTCTATGTATTCCTTTAAAAGCGTCCTGATGGAGCTTTCAAAAAAATTGAGTTTCTTTGGCATCTTGATATTCACATCGAGGTATCTGTGATTTACCGATTTGACCTCTACTGTAAATTTACGGCTTTCGTCTGCGTACTCGCATCTGCCGAAGCCTGTCATACTTTTTATCATTTTATTTCCTTTCACACTAATACTAAAAGTATATATGCATAGATGTCTTTATTATATATCTCCTTGAGATTTTCGTCAAATATATTTATAATAAAGTTATTAAACGACACTTGATTGGAGGAACATCATGGCTTTAGACGGAATAGTCATTTCAAATATAGTAGCTGAACTAAACAGCACCATCCATAACGCAAGGATCAGTAAGATCGCACAGCCTGAGGCTGACGAGCTTTTACTTACATTAAAAGGCAATCAGGGTTCGTACAGGCTTGCGATGTCCGCAAGTGCTTCACTGCCCTTTATATATCTGACGGACAAAAACAAACCAAGCCCTCTTACGGCACCTACCTTTTGCATGGTACTGCGAAAGCACATCGCAAACGGCAGGATCACAAGCATCTATCAACCACACATGGAAAGGATCATCAATTTTGAGATCGAACATTTAAACGAGATGGGCGATCTGTGTCAAAAAACGCTCATCATCGAGCTTATGGGTAAACATTCAAATATCATATTTACGGATGCAGACGGCACTATCATTGACAGCATAAAAAGAATACCGGCATCCTTAAGCTCAGTGCGTGAGGTGCTTCCCGGCAGACAGTACACAATCCCTGCCACACAGGAGGACAAATACGATCCTTTAGCTGTTGACGCAGCAGGCTTTACGGATATCGTATCACAAAAACCTCTTTCTGTATCAAAAGCTATATACTCATCATTTTCCGGCATAAGCCCTCTTGTGGCATGCGAGATAGCCCACAGGGCAGGACTTGACGCTGATTCACCGGTTGCAGCCTACTCATCAGATGAGCTTTTGCATCTGGCATCCAATTTTATCTGGATGATGGACGATATTAAAAGTGGAAATTTCACCCCGAATATCGTAAGAGACGGCAGCGAGCCAAAAGAATTTTCATCCGTAGAACTGACGCAGTACAATGATCTTTCGGTCACAAAATACAACTCCATCTCTCAGGTTTTGGAGCTTTACTATTCCGAGAGAAATATCTACACAAGGATCCGTCAGAAATCCTCTGACTTAAGAAAGCACGTAAACACGCTTCTCGAGCGCAACCAGAAGAAATATGTGCTCCAGATGAAACAGCTTAAGGACTCTGAAAAACGTGAGAAATACAAGGTCTACGGAGAGCTTATAAACGCTTTTGGCTATGGGCTTACCCCTGATGACAAGGTTCTTGAAGCGGCAAACTATTATGATGATAACAAAATCATAAAAATTCCTATCGACAACACAAAGACTCCTGCCGAGAATGCGCAGAAATATTTCGACAAATACGGTAAGATGAAACGAACCGCGGAAGCATTAAACGAACTCATCCAGGAGACAAAAGCGCAGATAGATCATCTCGAGTCTATCCAGAACTCGCTTGATATCGCACTATCCGCTGATGATCTCATACAGATAAAAGACGAGCTTATCGAGTACGGTTTTATCAAAAAAGGAAAATGCGGCAAGAAGCAGAAGGTAAAGAGCAAGCCATTCCACTATGTATCATCCGATGGCTTTGATATGTATGTCGGCAAAAACAACTACCAGAACGATGAGCTGACCTTTAAATTTGCAACAGGAAATGACTGGTGGTTTCATGCCAAGGGCATGCCGGGATCACACGTTATCGTAAAATCCGAAAACAAAGAGCTGCCTGACCGCACCTTTGAGGAGGCAGGAAAGCTCGCAGGCTACTATTCAAAGGGCAAAAATGCAGACAAAGTGGAGATTGATTATCTGCAGAAGAAAAATGTCAAAAAGCCAAACGGCAGTGCTCCGGGCTTTGTAGTATATTACACAAACTACTCTCTTACCATACATCCCGATATCACAGATATCACTCAGATTGACTAACAAGTGCAAAACACACTATTAGTGCAATCAGCTATAATCAAAGTTACAGACCACAAAAGCGGATGAACTACAAATTCATCCGCTTTAACTGTTCTTTGGCAAACTGTTCCATTTTTTTCTTGAGTAAATGATGCTCTTCCAGGGCAAGCTCCGGATCTTCCTCCAGCACCTCATCCACCATCTCTGAAGCCTCTTTTAGCACATCACTGTCCTGATATACATCCGCCAGTGTAAATGCCAGATCTCCACTCTGCCTTATACCAAAGAAATCTCCCGGTCCGCGGAGCTTTAAATCCTCACTTGCGATATAAAATCCATCGTTTGACTTATTAAGTATCTCAAGTCTCTTCTGTGCCTTTTTCGAGTTTGACGAGTTGATAAAAATGCAATATGACTGCGCATCGCCTCGTCCGACACGGCCGCGGAGCTGATGAAGCTGTGCAAGACCGAATCTGTCGGCATTTTCTATCATCATGACAGTGGCATTTGGCACGTTTACGCCTACCTCGACTACGGTAGTTGAGACTAACACCTGAGATTCGTTTTTAGCAAATCTCGTCATCACTTCATCCTTTAGTTTGCTTTTCATCTTGCCGTTTAGCATGTCCACCTTTATATCATCCGGCAGAGCCCCCCTTAGTCTGGCGGCATAGTCGGTCACGTTCTCTCCTTCGGAGTTTTCCGTTTCCTCTACCAGCGGACATATCACATATGCCTGATGGCCTTTTTTTACCTGATCCTCGATAAAGCTGTATGCCTTTGGTCTGTAGGCAGCGTTTACTACACAGTTTTTGATCGGCAGACGCTTTGCCGGGACTTCATTTATGACGGAAATATCCATATCACCATATATGATTATCGCCAGAGTTCTCGGTATAGGAGTGGCACTCATCACAAGAATGTGTGGTTTTGCGCCTTTATCCGAAAATGTCTCCCTCTGCTTCACACCGAATCTGTGCTGTTCGTCCGTGATAACAAGCGAGAGGTTTTCAAAATCTGCTTTTTCCTGTATAAGGGCATGTGTGCCTATGATAAGTGCATTTTTTTCCGTCTTCATGCGCTCATAAGCCATGCGTTTCTGCTTTGCTGTCATAGATCCTGTAAGCAGTATCACAGGGCATTCCAGTCCAAACTGCTCCACCAGAGAGCAGAATGTCTCATAGTGCTGATTTGCAAGCACCTCTGTCGGTGCCATGATAGCCGACTGATAGCCGCATTTTGATGCCCATGCCATAAGAAGAAACGCTACAATAGTCTTTCCCGAGCCTACATCTCCCTGTATGAGACGCTGCATGACATACGGACTTTGCATATCGTTTTCTATCTCACGTATAGTATTTTTCTGCGCATTGGTAAGCTCATACGGAAGTTTTTCTATCAGCCCGTCCACAAATTCAGGCTCAGTAAACCTAAAACCGTTTCTGTCCTTCTGCTGTCTCTTGTTCTGATATCTCATCCCCATGATAAACAGGAAAAACTCATCAAATACCAGTCTGCGCCTTGCCTCTATGAGTGCATCAAAATCATCCGGGAAATGTATCTGCTTCATGGCATAATTGTACTCACAAAAGCCATATGCACCGCGGATCTTTGGCGGCAGATAATCCCCTAACAGTCTGTCGTTTGCAAGAGCTTCTTTTACTGTCTTTACGATAAGATTGTTGGTAATGCCGCTTGTGATGGAATAGACCGGCTGCAGTGTATCCCTTATCGCCTCATACTTTTCCACCTCGTAAACTACAGGCTGTTCCATGACATACTTACCACCCTTTGGTTTTATCCTGCCGTAAAATATCAGATGCCTGCCCTGCGAAAGCTGCGCCTTAAGATACGGCATCCGATACCATATGAGCTGTATCATATGTCCGGGCGAGCCTATATCCTGCAAGGTTATCTGCATCCTGCCGGTGTTTTTCACGAGCGGAGCCTTTCTTATCACCGCATGTATGGCATAATCCTGACTTTCATTTACATTATTCAGTTCATCTATATCCGTGATTTCCGGAAATTTTACATAATTTCGGGGAAAATGAAGGAGTATATCACCAACGGTGTATACTCCCATTTTAGCAAATGATTTTTGTGTTTTCTCCCCGATTCCTTTTATCCCGGTGATCGGTGAAGTAATATCCATATCTGCTCCTGTTAATGTGTGCTGCTTAAACCGGTTTATTCTACTGAGATCACATAGTAGTAGATCGGCTGTCCGCCATCATTGATCTCAACCTCAAGATCAGGATATTTCTCCTCTATAACAGACGCGATCTCCTCAGCAGACGCCTCATCAGAATCGCTTCCGAAATAAATGCTTACAATAGCAGAGTCCTCGTCCACCATGGCATCTATCATCTCAAGAGTAGTCTCTTTTAAGTCTTTTCCGACTGCAAGGATGCTCTTGTCTCCGATTCCCATGAAATCGTCCTGTTTGATAGTCTTTCCATCTATCTCTGTGTCACGTACAGCGTATGTTACCTGACCTGTCTTTACATTCTCTATCTCAGCCATCATCTGATCCTTATTCTCCTCTGCGGAATGATCAGGGATGTAATTTACAAGGGCTGTGATACCCTGTGGGATAGTCTTTGTAGGGATAACGATGATATTCTTATCCTCCACAAGTGAGACTGCCTGATTAGCTGCCATGATGATATTTTTGTTGTTTGGAAGAATGAAGATATTCTTTGCGTTGACATGATCGATCGCATTGAGCATATCCTCTGTACTAGGGTTCATGGTCTGACCACCCTCGATGATGTAATCTACTCCGAGTCCCTTAAATACTTCGTTCATTCCTGCTCCGATGGAAACTGAGATAAATCCCATCTCTTTTGCAGGCTCTGCCGGTTTAGCGGCAGCTTCTTCCTCTTTCTGCTGCTGTGCAAGCTTTTCAGATTCTTTGATGAGCTTTTCCTGATGTTCCTCACGCATATTGTCGATCTTGATCTTGCTGAGTGAACCGAAAGTAAGTGCTTTCTGTAATGCAAGACCCGGGTCGTTTGTATGTACGTGAGTCTTTACGATCTCATCATCAGCAACAACGACTATAGAATCACCTATTGACTCTAAAAATCCCTTGTAAGCATGCTCTTCCTTTTCTGACATAGGTGCATTGAGCACAATGATAAACTCTGTGCAGTAACCGAATTTGATCTCAGCCTCTGTCTCTGCGCTGATCTTTGCAGGTGTAGAGCCACTCTGTCCACCATCGATGGTATAGTCGATCTCTTTTCCTGTAAGCGCATCAAACGCACCCTTTAATACCTGTACGAGTCCCTGTCCGCCTGAATCTACAACGCCTGCCTGTTTTAATACAGGAAGCATCTCAGGTGTCTGGTCAAGTACATACTCAGCGTGCTTTATGACTTCATCAGCAAATGTAACGATATCCTCTGTGTCATCAGACAGCTCTAAAGCCTTGTCGGCTGCACCCTTTGCTACTGTAAGGATAGTACCCTCCTTAGGCTTCATAACAGCTTTGTAAGCTGTCTCTACTGCTTTCTGGAAAGCTTCGCTTAAAATAGTAACATCCACCTCATCATACTCTTTGATGACTTTGCAGAAGCCTCTGAAAAGCTGGGAAAGAATAACTCCCGAGTTTCCTCTTGCTCCACGGAGTGATCCTGAGGAAATAGCCTTTGCAAGTGCTGCCATGGTAGGATTTTCGAGTGAACTCACCTCTTTGGCTGCTGACATGATAGTCATAGACATATTGGTACCTGTGTCTCCGTCAGGAACAGGGAACACGTTAAGTTCGTTTATCCAGTCTTTCTTTGAGTCAAGATTCTTTGCTCCGGCAAGAAACATCTTTGCTAAAAGCTCTGAATTAATGCTTGTGATTTCCACTTTTTGTAATCCTCCTTAATCAATTACCCTTACGCCCTCTACGTAAATATTGATCTTCTCAATTTTCATTCCTGTAAAGGATTCAACCTTGTATTTTACTGTCTCGATAAGATTGTCTGAAACAGTTCCGATTGAAATACCATACGCTACTATTACATGAAAATCAATCGTAATCTCGTTATTCTCGCCAACTTTTACGTTGATTCCGTGGTTAAGGTAATCTCTCTTTAAGAGTTTTACAAGACCATCCTTCATGTTTACGGCTGCCATGCCTACGATTCCGAAGCACTCAACGGCAACTGAGCCTGCATATGTTGCGATAACGTCTGTATCAATTAAAATTTGTCCATATTGGGTATCCATTTGTCCCTTCATAATACATACCTCCATCAAGTTGTGACGTAGCTAATGTTATTATACCTGTTTTTTCATAAAAAGCAAATATTTTTATATTTTATCCTTGCAATATGTTTTTTAATCTGATAGAATACATTTGTTGTGAGCTTAGGAGTAATGTAAGCTTAGTGAAATGCAAGGAGGTGCAATATCATGGCAAAATGTGCAATTTGTGAAAAAGGTGTTCATTATGGAAATAATGTCAGCCATTCTCATAGAAGATCAAATCATGTTTGGAAATCAAACATTAAGAAAGTTTCTTGCAAGGTCAATGGAGTTCCACAGAAGTTATATGTATGTACTTCATGTTTAAGATCTGGCAAAGTTGAAAGAGCTTAGTCTTTAATTTTGAATCTTTTGAATTTTAAAAGGACATCCGTTTGGATGTCCTTTATTATTGTCATTTTTTAATTTTCTATTCAGACATTCTTCTGATAATCCTGCCAATACAATACATCATCATATGCTTACGCATATGATATGCCTTCGGCTGATACTTATGCGCATCCGCGCGTGATATAATTCACTTCGTTCATTATATCATGTGTTCTCATTTATCCGAGTCATCTCCAAGATCATCGAGATTAAGATCGTCATCTGCCGCATCTTTTGATGTAAAACGGCTTATCACATCAGGCACCATATCGAGTATCTTTGTCATTCCATCCTGATTTTTTACATTGACAAGCTTTGTCTGTCCGTTCTGGATGACAAGTACTGCACTTGGTTGGATCTTTCCGCCCATACCACCGGCGCCGTTATTTTTCTTTTCGCCCGAGAATGCTCCTGCAGCCACTCCAAAAGACACATCTACAAGAGGAAGTATTATCGTATCCCCTATATGGATCGCATCACCCACTACTGTTTTTGTGGTGATAAAGCTGTCCATTCCCTTAAAAAGTGACTCCACTGTGTTGTTAAAACTATTATCTGCCATATTTGCTTCCTCCTATCCTGCAATCTTATTATATAGTCTGCGACAGTTTTTATCAAATAAAATCCTAAGCAGCGCGGCAAGTATACTTATAGTAAATATCCGCCCCTTTATCTTAAAATTTCCTTTTGCAAAGGCATTATCACTCTCAAAATCAGGTGTGATCTGCCATCTGTTCGTATAACCTATCGGAAACATCGCGATCACTCCAAGCAGTATGCCTGTCGTATCCGGCTCACCAGTAGAAAATTCTGCTGTAAGCGCAAGCTTTTTCGGACATATTCTCTTAAATATTATAAAAAGTTCCTCCTTAAGATGCCCTATCGCCGCTTTATTCCTGTTGTCGGAATACAGATCTTTAAATTTACTTATCACGCCGGTGATCTTATTGCCTTTGTGCTTTTTATGTTTCTTTTTTGTACTGTCATTATCATTACGATCATCAGCCTTACCGGTATTTTCAATTGTTTTTTTATTTAATTTTTCATCTTCTGTCGAAGAAGCTGTGTATAACATATGTCCTGCCGGCTGTGAATCATCTGATATTATCTCATCTTCAGATGTCTGCTCATCATTATCCTCTTGCGACTCTTCTTCGGGTTCAAACAGCCTTCGTTTTATAAATACCAGCCTGTAATATCCGTCAGGTTCTTTATCATAGTGCATTTTAAATACAAAGAGGTGTAAAAACCAGCTCACACTTATATACGCCTGCACATCCGTATTGTCAAAACTGCCATGCCCCGAATACCTGACCGGCACAAATAGCACCGACAGTATCACAAAAAGCAGAAGCCCAAGCAGGATCAGGAGTATAATGCCTATGACTTTTAATATAGTAAATATCATTCCGCTGCATTCCTCCGTCCCTCTTTCAGATAGCTGTAGACATCTGTAGTCCCCGTATTGCTGTATGTTTCCTCTATTATCTGTGCCACCAGCTCAACTGCCTCATCATAGTTCCCTGCTATTCCAATTATGTGCAGATTTTTCTTTGGATATCCCTTTTGCAGCAGTTCTCTTGTGGGTATCATATCAAGCAGATTGTCACTGTTTGACGGAAAAGTGATCACATATGTGTGCAGCATGCCTGCATTGTGTTCTACTTTCCATTTGATCTTTTTTATCTTTCCGGTAACAGACTCGCCTACAAATAAATCCTTATACCATTTCATTCCAAAACCTCAAAAAGCAGTTTTATATAAAACTGCTTTTTTAAAAATACTTGCGTGTCCCCCATAAATTACTCTTTTTCAGATCCAGATATTCATTGTAGGCTTTCTCAAGTATCTGCTTTTCGTTTGCAAACTTGAGCAGATGATATGCCTCATGAAACTTATAAAATCCCGAATCCACAAAATACTCTTCCCTTTGCGGTTTACTATAATAACTTTCGCCCATCATAAGATACCAGTGAACGTCTTTCTCCACGATATCCTCCGGCACAGTAAATGTATAGTGGCTCTTTCCAACATATTGAATTATCATCGCATTTGCACCGGTCTCCTCTTTCACCTCGCGGATCGCAGTGTCTTTATACTCTTCTCCGGGCTCTACCGTCCCCTTTGGGAGAACCCACCCTTCGTACTTGTTCCTGTAATTCTTATATAAGAGCAATATCTTACCACGAAAGATTACCACACCGCCACAGCTCGTTGCTTCTATCATTGCCATTCCTCCAAGTGTGGTTTCTAATATCAGAAATAGTATAACCTACTTTGAGTAAAAGTGCAATTATTCATTGAAATAAGTATCAAATACTGCCTTTGCAACAGGGACAGCATATGTACTTCCCGCGCCTGAATCCTCCACGATAACTGCTATCGCAAGATCCTCATATCCGTCTTTTCTGGCATATCCCACAAACCACGCGTTAGTCTGGTCTGTCGAATCCGATACCTGTGCTGTTCCCGTCTTTCCGAAGGCATCATAGCTTTGTCCCGAAAGTTTCGAGCCGGTACCCTCTGATACGACTGCACTCATGAGATTCTCAAGCATATTGGCCTGATCCTTTGAAAGCAGAGTCTTATTTTTCACAGGTTCATTCTGCTCCACTACAGCTCCGCTCGCATTCTCTGTATGATCCACGATATACGGAGTCATAAGTGTACCGCCATTGCATATCGCACCGGCAACCATGCACATATGAAGAGGTGATACCAGCGTATTTCCCTGACCTATAGTAGTCTCCATGGTAAGTGATGTGGATGCACTGTTGTCAAGTAAAAACGTGCTCTTTTTAGAGTCAAATGCTATCGGCAGATCTTTGTTAAAGAGCATCTTGTCACATAGACTGTTTAAGCTGTCATTGTCTATTGATAGACCTATATTTGCAAAAGAAGAATTACAAGATTTTGCAAAGGAGGTTGTAAAATCCTCATGACCATGCGATTTATTGCCGGCACAGTGTATGGTTGAACCATCCACCGTTATCTGGCTGTCACAGTCAAAGCTGTAATCATTGTAGGTATCAGGGTTTTCATTATAGTACTCCAAAGCCGTAAATATCTTAAATACAGATCCCGGTGCATACTGTCCCTGGGTAGCTCTGTTGTAAAGCGCAGTGCTTCCCTCACCGTTGACGCTGTCCCAGTCGGCAGCTATAGTGTTTGGATCAAAATCCGGTTTTGACACCATAACGGCAATCTTTCCTGTAGACGGCTCTATCGCGATAACAGCTCCGTCAAAATCTCCCAAGGCCTTGTATGCCGACACCTGTGCCTCATAGTCAAGCGTAGTTACCACATTGTCTCCGATATTTTTATTGCCGCTTATATCATTTACGATCTGATCCAGGAAAAATTCATGTGAACGAAGCAGCGAGAAATTCTCCTGCTTTTCAATTCCTGTTTTCCCGTTTACCGCATATCCGACTGCATGTGCAAATGTCCTTCCGTCCGGATATACCCTTGTCTCTGATTTATCAGATGCCACCTCTGTTTTGGCAATAACATGCCCTTCTTCGGTCTTTATCTCTCCTCTTACGACATTTTTGGAGAAAAGATCCTGAAGCGAGTTGTAAGGGCTGTTTATAAACTCATCACTCTTTACAAACTGAAAGTACAGAAAATATCCGATCATCGCCACAAATATAAACAGAAAAAAATATGTTATGACCGCATATTCTCTATTTCTGTGACGCTTTGCGGCTCTTGCCTGCTGTGGCTTTTGATCTTGTTCCTGTCTGTTCTTGCGATTTTTCTTTGATCTTGTGACTCTTTCGTCTCTTGTCATCTATGTTACTCCTTTTTACCGTTGATGCCTGCATGATATACATACCCTGTATCATCCCGAAAATGATCATTGTAGAAAGCAGTGAGCTTCCACCGTAGCTTACAAGTGGAAGTGTAACCCCCGTCATAGGTATGAATTTGGTTGTTCCTCCGATCGTAAGAAATACCTGCAGCGCATAGACACTGCCAAGTCCCAGTGCCACAAACTTATAAAAATTATCCTTCATCTGCATGGAAAGATTAAATATCATAAGAAAGCAGCTCACGCACACCATAATAAGGCATATCGCAAAAATTCCACCCATCTCCTCGGAAATGGCTGCAATGATAAAATCCTTTGAAACGATCGGTATCTTCTCAGGCATTCCCTGTCCCAGTCCAAAACCGAACAAGCCGCCTGTTCCTATCGCAAAAAGTGACTGGCACACCTGATATCCTGCCTTGTCAATGACTGAAAGCGGATCAAGCCATGCCACAACCCTGCTCTTTACATGTGAAAACAGATGATATCCCGCATAAAATGCCAGTCCGAGAAAGCCCAGTCCTCCGGCAAATATATATATCTTCCGTGTTGCAGCATATATCATCACAAGATATGTAAAGAAATAAAGCAGCGCACCTCCAAGGTCGTTAGATGCAACTAATATGAGCACAAACACTGCTGAAACACCGCTTGTTATCGCAAGCTGCTTTAAATCCGTTGACTTATAGAGCATTGAAGCGATAAAAAATACAAACAATATCTTTGCAAACTCTGACGGCTGTATGGATATTCCTCCAAACGAGAGTGAAAGCTTTGCTCCTCTGCTGTAAGCACCTGCCACAAGCACGACTAAAAGCCCCAGTATTCCCACTCCGGCATATACCCAGGTAAATTTTCTGAACATCGAGCCTTTTTGCATGATAAGCGGAATGATAAATGCAAGTATCGTTCCCGCAACGACAAATACAAACTGTCTTAACGCCTTGTCAAAGGATATCCTTGTAAGTATTATCATGCCTATGCAAAGCAGCATGACCATATTGTTAAGCAAAAGCTCCGAAGCATTCTTATAAAACTTATGATATATAAGATATATTGCCTCAAACAGCACAAGCTGTGCTATGTAAAAGCCTATCAGCTTCGTATCCATTGTTGTCACAAAAAGCACCAGAAATCCATCTAAATGTATGAGAAACATATATACTCTCTGGATTTTATATACCCTCTTTTGTTTCTTTGGTTTGTCAGGATATCTGAAAATATGGAAGCAGAAAAAAGTATATACAAGAAAAAGTATCATCATGATATACTTTGAAAGCTGCACGATCAAATGAACCATATTACTCTACTCCTCTTTTATAATGTCCGTTTGTAAACTCTGCCACATCACCGTTTAACACTTTCCTTACCTGTTTCGGTGTCTCTGTGGTAAAGCTGTATCTGAAGTTCTTAATTCCAGCCCGTTTTAGCTGATCCATATATTTTTCCAGCATGGCAGGCAGTGAATTATATATCGTATTATAACATTCTTTGCAGTTATTACATACAGCAAATGATTTTTTGTATCTGTCGGTAATATATGTTATCTGCGGCTTTTTATCACAGCCTACTGTATTTTTATGCACACACTGTGCAGACGTCATAAGCGGATAATAACCGTATACTATCATCTCGCTTTTAGCATTGTTTCTGTGTGCGATCTCTTTTGCATTCAGCTCGAGCGGCACTGTATCGCCATCCGCACCATGCTCGTAAAAAGCACTCTTTGCTATATCATTGTATGTATACATATTGTGATCGAGTACTGCTTTTTTCCCTGTAAAAAGTGTCTTTACAAGATAAAGCTGCTCGTAGTTTTTAACCACAAATCCGTCAAACGGCAGTTCCCCCAGCTTATCGGAAATCTCCTTAAAATAATCGGACACACCTGCCCGAAATATCGTAGGAAGCAGCAGATACACTGACTTTTTCTTTGATTTAAGATACGTAAGATCCTTAGCAAAGTCCTCTGCAAGAGTTTTCCTGTCATACATATCAAAATCAATATAATAATCACTGAACCGGTCACATTCCATAAGAACCTCAAGCTGTGCGTGGCTCATGCATGAGCATATCATTCTTTCTGTATGCTTCTCATTTTCTGCTGTGGCAATGTCATCCGAAACATGATCTCCATTTAAATTTAAATTTGAATTTGTATTTATATTTCCAATAACCGTCAGCTTGTCATCTGCAACATAGCATGCATCATCCCTCATATGGTCAGCCAGCAGTTTTTCCGATAATCCGCTTAGTGCATCACGCCTTAATTTGTTTAAAGCTCCGTTTGGCACAAATACATTATCCCCAATCTTTGTATCTATATCAGAAAAAACAAACGGTGTATCACCTGTCTTTTTAATTCTTTCTACGGCTGCCTCTTTATCAAGCGGAGCTTTGAGGGCTACGCTGACAGGATCTATCGAAGCCTCATATGACACCTCACCGGCATTTACGCAAAGTGTCCCCGGCTGTCCTTCGATAAGACAAAGCTTACCTGTTGCAGGTATCTTCTGCGGTGAAACCGCTGTATCTTTTGCCGTTGACTCAAAGTTCGGCTTAACATATGTCACCATATCCGATCCGTTGTGCTCATAATAATATCTGTCAGTAAAGCCACAACGGTTTCCAAGTTTTTTTACCTGTTCGTAATCGCTCTTTATAACAGGCTCCATGCTGTCAATATACTTTCTATAATAAGATACCACACCACAGGCATAGCCTATCTGCTTCATGCGTCCCTCGATCTTTAGAGAGTAAACTCCCGCATCTCGCAGATCTTTAAGGGCTTTTATACCACACATATCCTTAAGGCTTAGTATGTAATCATCCTTTTTACCGCCCACGGTATACGGCAGACGGCAGGGCTGTGCACACCTTCCCCTGTTTCCGCTCCTGCCTCCGAGTATACTGCTAAAAAGGCACTGCCCTGAATATGAATAACACAAAGCTCCGTGTACGAAAGCTTCAAGCTCCATTCCGGTCTCTTCGTGTATACGCTTCATCTCTGAAAGCGATACCTCTCTTGCCATGACAACACGCGTCACACCAAACTGCTGTAAAAAGCGCACTCCGTCAGCTCCTGTGACTGTCATCTGTGTACTCGTATGTATCTCCATGGACGGAAACCACTCATGCACAGCCTTTACTACACCGAGATCCTGCACGATCACGCCGTCAAGACCTCTTTTATAAAATGGAAGCAGATAATCATACAATCTGCCAAATTCACTGTTCTTTATCAGTGTATTTACCGTAAGGTATACCTTTACCCCCCTTAGATGAGCAAAGTCTATAGCCTCTATCATTTCCTCTTCATCAAAATTATTGGCATATGCCCTTGCTCCAAACATACTGCCGCCCACATATACGGCATCAGCCCCGCTTTCTATGACACCCTTGAAAATCTCAAGGCTGCCTGCCGGTGCCAGAAGTTCAAAATCTTTATTTCTCATACAAATCTATATCCTCTATATATGTATCAGTCAGATACACAGTGTAAAAAAGGAACAGTAAATGATAACTGTTCCCTGAATTTCTTTATTTTTTAGATGTTGGCTTTTCTTCTTTCTTTTCAGGCTTTTTTCCATCCAGAAGTGTTTCCTCGAGCGTTGCCTCAAGTCTTGCCTTGTTAAGAAGCAGCTCTTTGTTCTGTGCCTCAAGCTCCTTAAGACTTGCCTCTGCTGTCTCTGTCTTTACCTGATTGGAAATAAGATCATGCTTAAGATCATATATCTCCTTTTCCTTCTGCTCGATATCGCCTTCAAGCTTCTCAACAAGCGATTTTGCCTTGAAATAATCATCTGCGATATTAAGCTGGATAAGAGTACTTTTCATATTAAGCGGAAGATGTTTGTAATCATCCATTGCATCAAACTCTGCTATTTTGCTGTTTATGTATGCCGCCACTTTCTGAAGATACTCCTCACCTTCATATCCTGATAATGTGTATACTTTACCGTCTATTACCACTTCGGCACTTGTTTTTGCAGACATTTACCCATCCTCCATTTACGTATTTCATTTTTTCAATCACTAATATTTATTATATCTGTATGTGTCGCAAATTGCAACCTCACACTTTGCAGTCATGTTATTTTACAGGTCTTTCCCTGTCAAAATGCTCAAATGCAAAATCCGTAGCCACACGACCTTTCGGTGTACGGTTTATAAAGCCGTTCTTTACGAGGTACGGCTCGTATACATCCTCTATCGTTCCTGCGTCCTCACCTATGGCAGCCGCTAAAGTATCGAGTCCTACCGGACCTCCTGCGAACTTGTCTATGATAGTAAGCAGTATATTCCTGTCATTCAGATCAAGTCCGTATTTATCTACCTCGAGCAGATCAAGTGCAAAACTTGCCACATCGTAAGTGATCTTTCCGTCATATTTGACCTGCGCAAAGTCCCTTACTCTCTTTAAAAGCCTGTTTGCCAGACGCGGCGTGCCCCTGGATCTGCGCGCCATCTCATACGCGCCCTTTTCGTCTATATCCACACCAAGCACCGCAGCCGAATTGATGATGATCTGCTTTAGCTCATCTACCGTATAATATTCCATGTGGTTTACAACACCAAACCTGTCACGAAGCGGTGCCGAAAGCATACCCGCACGGGTTGTTGCTCCTACGAGAGTAAACTTCGGCAGGTTAAATCTGATGGATTTAGCTGACTCGCCTTTTCCTATCATGATATCTATCGCGTAATCCTCCATAGCAGGATAAAGCACTTCCTCCACCTGCCTGTTTAATCTGTGGATCTCATCTACGAAAAGTATATCGCCCTCTGACAGACCGTTTAATATAGCAGCCATCTCACCCGGCTTTCCGATAGCAGGGCCTGATGTTACTTTTATCTTTGTCCCCATCTCATTTGCTATGATGCCTGCCAATGTGGTCTTTCCAAGTCCCGGAGGACCGTAAAAAAGCACATGATCCAGTGCCTCGCTTCGCGATTTTGCCGCCTCTATATATATTTTTAAATTGTCCTTTATCTTTTGCTGTCCGATGTAATCATCAAAATACATGGGACGAAGGGATTTTTCTATTTTAATATCCTCTTCCTGCAACTGTGTGGAAATCACTCTTTTCACGCCACATTACCCATCCTGTCAATTAATTTACAGCTTAAAACCTTACAATTATCAGCCCATATTCTTAAGAGCAAGCTTAAGCACATCCTCTACATCCATATCCTCGGTTATCTCTACCTTTGACACAGCCTTAAGACTTTCTGTAGATGAATAGCCAAGTGCATTAAGAGCCATAACAGCATCGTTTTTGACTGTGCTACTTAACGCAGGAACAGCTCCCGCTGCCTTATTTTCAAGTTTCTTCTCAAAGGCTTCCTCCAAAGAAAGCTTGTCCTTTAAGTCTATGATGACTCTCTGTGCAGTCTTTGCTCCCACCCCCGGTGCTTTTGATATTGCTTTTGCATCACCTGAGAGTATCGCAAATCTAAGGTCATCAGCCGAAAGTGTTGAGAGTATCGCAAGTCCACCCTTCGGACCGATACCGCTTACCGTAATGAGCATCTTAAAGATCTCAAGATCATCTTTGCTCAAAAATCCGTACAGTATCATGGCATCTTCCCTGACACACAGATATGTATATATTTTTACATCCTCACCCTCATCAGGCAGATAATCAAAACACTGTGTGGGAATAAATATATTGTACCCTATTCCGGCAGTCTCAACGACTATGCTGTCTATATTTTTTTCTGTAAGTTCGCCCTTGATGTACGAATACATGTTTCCTCCTGCATAATATACGTTTTCATATGAAATACGCATTACTGTTATTAATAAAAATTATTTATCAAAAGTAAATCTGTTTTCTATGCGGAGAAGGATTTCCTCCGATATCACTCCTATCACAAGCCCCGTAAGCGTGCCTGCCACAAGGAGCACCGGCACATAATATGCCACACTGTATGTTGACAGAACGATCGAAGCCACAATTATCTGACCGATATTGTGACATATACCGCCTACCACACTGATAGATACCACTTTGAATTTATTGGTTTTCTTAAGCAGGAGCATTGCAAAAAAACTCAGAATGCATCCTGCCAGTGAATATATGATACTGAATGCGCTGCCGAACATAAAACCCGACAATACCGCACGAAATACACATAATACAAACGTCTCTGTCTGTGTTGCTATATAAAGCATCAGCACTGTGACTATATTGGTAAGTCCAAGCTTTACTCCCGGAATACCTGCCGAAACAGGTATAAGTGACTCAACATAGCTAAGTATCAGTGCAAGTGCCATAAACACGCCAAGATACGCTATCTTTTTTGTTTTCATATACAGTTCTTTCTTTCATCTGCATTTAACTGTTGTGCGCACGATCATTTAGATATCGAATCAATATCCGACTCTTTACCTGAAATAACTGTGACTACCACCTTATTCGGAAGGCAGATTATTGATTCTTTTTCTTTAGAGATGGCTCTTTGATCCACACAGAGATGATCCGGGCAGTCGGCAGATATCATATCAGCCTTTCCCCCGCTTATCGAAAGTGTGTTCGTTACATTGCCATCATCATCCTTTATCTCTATCGTAGCTTCCTTTGACAGCGAATATGTGCCGTATACCTTGCCATCCACCGTAACCTGCACTCTTGCGCCATCACCCGGTCCAAAATATCTCCATGCAAAGAGCATGGCAATACCTGCTATCAGTATGACCGCTATAAGAATGATATCATTTCTGCCAAAACGCTTACGCATCAGCTTCTATCTCTCCCATGTAGTAAAATCCCTTGCACTCATTAAGCTTTACATTATAGATATTTCCGATCATATCCTGCGTGCCCGGAAAATGAACGATCGAGTTGTTATCGAGACGGCCTGTTATATAGCCTTCCTTCTGTTCATCCATCTCCTCCGCAAGAACAGGAAGTACCCTGCCCTCATACTGCATTGCCTTTTCGGATGATATGTTCTGAACCTCTTTGAGAAGTCTGTCGAAACGGTCTTTTATCACATCCTCCGGCACCTGATCTTCCATGGTTGCAGCTCTTGTGCCTGTTCTCTTTGAATATATGAATGTAAATGCACTGTCGTATCTGACTGTCTTTACCACGTCCATTGTCTCCTGAAAATCTTCCTCTGTCTCTCCCGGAAATCCGACAATGATATCTGTTGTGAGTGCGATATCAGGTATCTGCTCTCTTAAATGTCTTACCTCATCGAGATATTTTTCCTTGTCATAGCTTCTGTTCATAACTTTTAATATCCGCGAGCTTCCTGACTGTAAAGGAAGGTGAAGGTGCTTACATACCTTGTCGCACTCCTTCATTGCCAGGATAAGATCATCTGACAGATCCTTTGGATGTGAAGTCATGAAACGTATTCTCTTAAGTCCCTCGATCTTATTTACCTCACGGAGAAGCTCCGCAAAGGTAACAGGATTGTCAAGGTTCTTGCCGTATGAGTTTACATTCTGTCCTAAGAGCATGATCTCACATACTCCGTCAGCCACAAGGCTTTCTATCTCTCTTATTATATCCTTTGGATCACGGCTTCTCTCCCTGCCTCTGACATATGGCACGATACAGTAGCTGCAGAAATTGTTGCAGCCGAACATGATATTTACACCGGATTTGAAAGAAAATTTTCTCTTTACAGGAAGATCCTCAACTATCTGGTCTGTATCCTTCCATATATCTATAACCTGTGAGCCTGACTCAAGATTGTTACAGAGCATCTCGGCAAACTTGAATATATTGTGTGTACCGAATACAATATCTACGAATTTGTAGTGTTTTCTGATATTTTCTACCACCTCAGGCTCCTGCATCATGCATCCGCACAGAGCGATCTTCATAAGTGGATTTTTCTTTTTGTAGTTCTGAAGGTATCCGAGTCTGCCGTATACCTTGTTGTTGGCATTCTCACGTACCGTACATGTATTGTATACAATAAAGTCTGAGTGCTCATCCGCTCCCTCGACATAGCCGATGTTCTCAAGTATTCCAACGAGTTTTTCTGAGTCACGGGCATTCATCTGGCAACCAAATGTCTTTACATAATAGGTCAGTGGACGTCCTATCTCCTTTGAAAGTGCCTCGACATGGGCTTTTGCTTTCTCCATGTACTCATACTGTGTATTTGCTTCTAAATCTCTCATATAATTATTTACTCCCGTATCTGTCCGCTACCGTAAATGATGTATTTGTAGCTTGTGAGTGCTTCAAGTCCCATAGGACCTCTTGCATGAAGCTTCTGTGTGCTGATACCTATTTCCGCACCGAAGCCGAATTCATTTCCGTCAGAAAATCTGGTAGATGCATTTACGTATACGCAGGCTGCATCTATCTCGTTTAAGAATTTCTGCGCGCTGTCATAATCGTTTGTAACGATAGACTCTGAATGTGATGTATTGTATTTGTTGATGTGGTCGATAGCCTCATCTATGCTGTCAACTGTCTTTACAGACATGATATAATCTAAGTACTCTGTGCCCCAATCATCCTCTGTGGCAGCTGTCACATTGTCATATTTGTCAAGGATAGCCTGTGCTCTCTTATCACAGCGAAGCTGTACATGGTGCTCTTTTAACTTCTCATAAAGCATTGGCAGAAATTCTTCCGCGATGGCACTGTGTACCACGATCGACTCACACGCATTGCAGACACTTATCCTCTGTGTCTTTGCATTGTTGATGATCTTTACAGCCATGTCAAAATCAGCATCCTTGTCTACATATACATGGCAGTTTCCTGTTCCGGTCTGGATAACAGGGATAGTTGCATTTGCGACAACATTTTTTATAAGTCCTGCTCCGCCTCTTGGGATGAGTACATCAACATACCGGTTCATCTTCATAAACGCTTTTGTTGTCTCTCTGTCTGTAGCCTCTATAAGACCAAGTGCAGCCTCAGGTACTCCGTTGTCCAAAAGAGCCTTCTTTAACGCTTTTACTATAACGATATTTGTGTTTATCGCATCACTGCCGCCCTTTAAGATCACGCAGTTGCCTGTCTTAAAGCACAGTCCGAATGCATCAGAGGTAACATTTGGTCTTGCCTCAAATATGATTCCGACCACACCGATAGCCACTCTTCTTTTTCCGATGATAAGTCCGTTAGGACGCTTTGACATAGACATTACCTCACCGATAGGATCAGCAAGCTTTGCTATCTGTCTTAATCCGTCAGCCATACCGTCCAATCTGTCATGATCAAGTGTGAGTCTGTCTATCATGCTCTTGTTTATCATTTTCTCCTCAGCAGCGGCAACATCCTTTTTATTTGCTGCAAGTATCTCTTCCTCGCTTGCCATAAGATTGTCTGCGGCATCATTTAACACCTTGTTTTTAACATCAGTGTCCAATGTTCCGATCTTTACCCTCACCTCATATGCGTCTGCACAAATCTTTTCTAAGTTAGTCATAATCAAACACCTCTCTTTTATCTGTAACTACCCCATCCAGGGCAACATCATATGCATCTTCAAAGGATACGCCTGTAAGAAGCTGGAAGTCATATCCCATTCCTATTGCTTTTATATTCTCACGCATCCGGTCTTTTGACAGATATCTGTCGTAAAATCCTTTTCCGTAGCCGACTCTGTAGCCGGTATCCGAAAAGGCAAGTCCCGGCACTATCATAAGTGCCCTGCCACAGTCCGGCTCATATCTTTGGGTGATATCCGGCTCTGCTATGTTAAAAGCACCTGTTGTAAGCTCATCTAAGCTCTTTACCAGGTAAAACTCCATTGTATCACCGCACACCTTTGGAAAATAAATATTTTTCCCAAGGCCTGACAGATATGTAAAATACTCTGTCAGATCAGCCTCACTTCTGATAGCTGAATATAACAGGATATTCTGATAGCCCACCTCCAGTGACAGCTCTTTTAACCGCCTGCATATATCATGGCTTTTTGACATGCGCTCTTTAGGCGTCAAGCTGTCTCTTTTTTGTTTCATGCTCTTACGAAGTTCGTTTTTTGTTACCATATTTCTCGCCAAGATTTTCTACTGATCCGTCACTATTTACCATATCTATATTATTGAGCTGGCTTCTTAAATTCTTCTTTACGCTGGCTATATACTCTTTTCTGAGAAGATCCTGCTCTTTTTTCTCTTCATCGGTAAGTCCCTCTGCCTGCGACTTTCTGTACAATTCATTTATTCTTTTTATCTTGTCCTCTGTCATTATCCTATACTCTCCAAAATGTAGTTGGCAAGCACAAAGTTTTTGTCCTCCGCCTTGTGGAACAGTGTTCCTGTGTAATCATCATTCATGATGTCATAAAGTATGCCGATATTGCTTCCGTTTGCAATTATCATGTCTGCACCTGAATTTGTCGCGATCTTTGCAGCTGTAAGCTTTGTTGCCATGCCGCCTGTTCCGACATCGCTTCCTGTGGACGATTTTGCCATACCCATTATCTTTTCATCGAGTGTATCCACTTCTTTTATGAGCTTTGCATAAGGATTATCGTGCGGATCATCCGAATACAGTCCGTCTATGTCAGAAAGCAGAATCAGAAGATCTGCCTTTGTAAGTGATGCCACAATCGCAGAAAGTGTGTCATTGTCACCAAACTGCATCTCATATGTGCTGACCGTATCATTCTCATTCACTATCGGTACGACATTGAGGCTGAAAAGCTCCTCAAATGTATTCATGGCATTTTTTCTTGATACCGGATTGATGATCGTATTTTTTGTCATAAGTATCTGACCTGAATTCTGGTTGTATTCGCCAAAAAGCTTCTGATATGTCATCATAAGCTTGCCCTGTCCGACTGCCGCACATGCCTGCTTTATTGAAATATCGCTCGGTCTTTCCTTAAGTCCTATCGCATCACGGCCTACCGCAATGGCTCCCGAACTTACCAGACACACATCAAGCCCTCTGTTCCTGTAATCGCATATCGATCTGACAAGACGCTCCATCTTTGAAAAATTCAGGCTTCCTGTCTCAGAATGTGTCAGTGATGACGAACCTATTTTTATTACAACTCTTTTGTAGTTATCCAAAAAACTCATTTTATGTACCATCTATCCCTTTTAATATATTATGCCAAACACAAGGTTACAAGCATACATTTAATACTTTACCATATATTCGCGCAAATTACAAAATCATTTTTATGGCTGTCTCATTTTTTTGATTTATGGTATGATATGATAAAGGGTCAAAAGGTATCATCGATGCATGCTTGCATGCGATCCGATGTATACCTTAGTGACCCGCACTACACCGAGAAAGTAGCAATTTACTATGCAAAGCTAGTAAATTAGCGGATTTCGAGGTGGAGTCAGATTACGGGAATGCGGAGCATGTAGTAATCTGATTAATCATAAATGAGGTGCAAAGTATAAATGAAAAACAAAATAAGAAAGACAATAGCTTTAATGCTTTTAACAGCACTGTCAGTTACTCTTCTGTCAGGCTGCGGCACATCCGGTACGTCCGGTCAGAAAGTCACAAAGCAGGGGTTCTACTTTGATACGATAATACAGATCACCCTGTACGGCACTTCTGACGAGACATATATAGATGAATGCTTTAAAATGGCAAAAAAATACGAGGATATGCTGTCAAACACCATAGACACAAGCGAGGTAAGTAAAATAAATGCCTCTGCCGGTTCGTCCAGTGTTGATGTTTCAGACGATACCCTTGAACTGATAAAAAAAGGAATTGAATACGGCAACTTAAGCAGTGGACAATTCGATATCACGATAGGAAAGCTTTCCGATATGTGGAATTTTTCAGAAATAGCCGAAAATTCTCCATCCGATGATAATGAAGCAGATGCTTCTGTCATCCCATCCGATGAAATCATACAGACAGAGCTTTCTCATGTGGATTATCACAATATACAGATAGACGGAAATAACGTGATGCTTACAGATCCTGATGCAAAGCTCGATCTTGGCGGCATTGCAAAGGGATATATCGCTGATAAGATGAAAGAATATCTACAGTCAAAGGGTATCACCTCCGGCATAATAAATCTCGGTGGCAATGTACTTACCATAGGAGAAAAATCAGACGGCAGTGATTACACTGTCGGCATACAAAAGCCTTTTGACGAAAGCGGATCACCGGTCTGTACCGTAAAGGTAAATGATAAATCCATTGTAACCTCGGGCATTTACGAGCGTTACTACAGGGTAAACGGTAAGATATATCATCATATTTTAGATACCGATACCGGATATCCTGTCGAAAACGACCTTTACTCTGTCACTATCATAAGTGATTCCTCATGTGATGGTGACGCACTAAGCACCACCTGCTTTGCACTTGGCATTGATAAAGCAACAGAACTTATAAATTCGCTTTCCGGTGTCGAAGCAATATTTGTAACAGATGATTATAAGATCATAACAACATCCGATACCTATGAGATAAATGAACAAACCTCATAACTGTTTAGCACTTTCACAATTATCCATATACATGACAAAAAGCTGCCGCATATCAATAAATTGATATGTGACAGCTTTTTAATATGTCCATATTAAAGAATGATCTTCTTTGGACACTTCTGTGCACAGATTCCGCAGCCTGTACATTTCTCCTGATCGATGTATGCGATGTTGTCCACTACGTGAACTGCGTCTGATGGGCAGTTCTTCTCGCAGAGATGACATCCGATACAACCTACAGAGCAGGCTTTCATAACATCTTTTCCCTTGTCCTTAGAACTGCATTTTACAACGTGTGCAGCATCGTAAGGAATAAGCTCGATAAGATGTTTTGGACATGCAGTCACACATTTGCCGCAGGCTTTACATGTAAGCGGATTTACCACTGCTATACCATCTACCACATGGATAGAATCGAAAGGGCATGCCTTTACACAGCTTCCAAATCCAAGACATCCGTAATTACATGATTTTGGACCACCGCCCGGAACAAATGCCATGGCTGTACAGTCCTCAACTCCTGTATAATCATAATCTGTGTTTGCTTTCTCGCAGGTTCCGGCACATTTTACAAATGCAACCTTCTTTACCCCTGCTTCTACTTTTACACCCATGATCTCACTGACCTTTGCAGCAACAGGATCTCCACCTACAGGACACTGTCCTACAGGAGCCTCACCCTTTGCGATTGCAGCAGCAAGACCTGAACATCCGGCATATCCACAACCACCACAGTTGTTTCCCGGAAGAACCTCAAGGATAGCTTCCTCTCTAGGGTCTACTTCTACTTTGAATTTTTCTCCTGAAATTCCGAGGAAAAATCCAAGAATTATACCGACAGCTCCAACTACAAGAGCTGCAATTATAATCGCAGTAATATTCATATCGCTTTTCCTCCAATCCTATACAGAAACCATACCAGAGAATCCCATGAATGCGATAGCCATAAGACATGCTGTAAGGAGCACGATAGCTGTTCCCTGGAAAGGCTTTGGAATATCATTGTATTCAATTTTCTCACGAACACCTGCCATAAGTACGATGGCGATAAAGAAACCAACCGCTGTGGCAAATCCGTAAACCACGCTCTCAAGGATGTTGTATCCCTTTGTAACACTGTTTAATGCTACACCGAGTACGGCACAGTTTGTTGTGATAAGCGGCAGATACACACCGAGTGACTGATAAAGAGGCGGCATCTGTTTCTTTAAAAACATCTCTACAAACTGAACGAGTGCTGCGATTACGAGAATGAACACGATAGTCTGTAAATATGAAAGGTCAAGTGGTAACAGTATAAAGTTGTAAATGATCTGTGTAACGAATGTAGCGATAGTGATAACGAATATAACCGCTCCACCCATTCCGGCTGCTGTCTTTGTGTTCTTTGAAACACCAAGGAAAGGACAGATACCAAGGAACTGACTCAATACAACGTTATTTACGATTGCATATGCAACGGCAATAAGCATTAAATGTCCTAATGTACTCATTATTTATCCCCTCCTTCTGTAGTAGCTGCGGCATCAGTCTGTGCTGCCTTTGCAGACGGACATGAAGCTCCACAATGTGCACAGTCTCCTGCAAGACATCCGGCAGGCTCTGCAAGAGGTGTACCCTTTGACTCCATCTTTTTACGGATGATGTTCATTCCTGCAACAAGGAATCCAAGTACAAGGAATGCTCCCGGTGCCATGATAAAGATTGTGATAGGTGTAAACCAGTCACCGAAGATCTTTACATCGAATGCAGTTCCTGCACCGAGAATCTCACGGATAAGACCGATAATAGTAAGTCCCATTGTAAATCCAAATCCCATTCCCATTCCATCGAAGATAGACTCTACGGGTGGGTTCTTAGATGCATAGCTCTCAGCACGTCCAAGTATGATACAGTTTACCACGATAAGTGGAATGTATACACCAAGTGAAGCTGAAAGGCTTGGCAGATATGCCTGCATCAAAAACTGTACTACAGTAACGAGTGATGCGACTATAACTATATATGCCGGCATACGTACTCCGTTAGGGATCACTTTTCTGAAAAGTGATATTAAAAGGTTTGAACATATAAGTACGACCGTGGTAGAAAGTCCCATTCCAAGACCGTTTATCGCTGATGATGTAACGGCAAGTGTAGGACACATACCAAGCATAAGTACAAATGTAGGATTTTCTTTTATGATACCATTATATAAACGCTCTACGTATTTGTTCATTAATTTGCACCTCCCTGTAATTTATCCTGGAAGTAAACAAGAGCTGCGTTGCATCCGTTTGCCATAGCTTTTGATGTGATAGTAGATCCTGTGATAGCCTCTATCTCATCATCTGACGATGGTGTGCTCTTTACAACGTTGAACTTCTCTACGTTTTTGCCCTGGAACTGCTCATAGAATTCTGCCTCTTGGGCTTTCATTCCAAGTCCCGGTGTCTCGCTGATGTCTGTGATGGAATATCCGTTTACAGTACCATCATTCTGGATACCTACAGAAAATGTGATGCTTCCCTGGCTTCCGTCTTTTGCTGTGACTGTAATGACATAACCTAAAGTCTCCTTGTTTGAATCAAGGGCTGTCTGTACATCATCAATAGTATCACTGTATCCGGCATCGGCTACGAGCTTGTCAGCCTCATCAGCATCAAAATCATAAGCCTCAAAAGAATCGGCATCTGCAAAAACTTCCTGATATGCCTTCTGCGCTGCAGCAAGGTTTGCTTTTTCGATAGGTGCTGCCGTTACTTCATGAACCAGTGCCAGGATAAATCCGAGTACCAGAGTAAAGGCAGTTAAAATCAAAGCGTCATGTACAATACGTTTATTCATTCTTCTTTGCCTCCTTTACCATACCGAAAGCTCTTGGAACAGTAACTTTCTCAATAATAGGAACAAGAATGTTGCTTAAGATGATAGAGAAGGAAACCCCCTCTGCGTTTGCACCGAAGCAACGGAAAATACCGGTTAAAAGACCACAGCATATACCAAAGATGATCTTGCCCTTTGGTGTGATAGGCGATGTAACGTAGTCTGTAGCCATGAAAAATGCTCCAAGCATAAGTCCGCCACCGCAAAGCTGTGCAACAACATAGTTGATGTCAAAACGCTGTGCTCCAAAGATAAACATAAATACAGCAAATGTAATAATGTATGATGCAGGGATCTTAAGATCGATAACACCGAGTAAGATCAGGATGATCGCACCGATAAGGATTGCGATAACCGATGTCTCACCGATAGTTCCTGCTGTTGTTCCGATAAGCATATCCCTTACATTTACACTTGATAATCCCTCATTTCTGATGAGTGCAAGAGGAGTTGCTCCTGAATATACATCTACTCCATTCTTTGTGACATTGAAATTGGTCATGTCAGCAGCAAATGCGATAAGCAGGAAACATCTTCCGCCAAGTGCAGGGTTCATAAAGTTCTGCCCGAGTCCACCGAACATACATTTTACGATGATTATTGCAAATACACCACCGATAACAGCCTCCCACCATGGAAGTCCTGCCGGAAGGTTAAGTGCAAGGAGGAGTCCTGTAACAACAGCACTTAAATCTCCTACTGTATTCTTTTTCTTTACTATGTAATCAAATACCCACTCTGATGCAACGCATGAGGCGATGGTGATCAGGATAAGGGCAAGTGCACGGAATCCAAAATTGTAAATACCAAAAAGACTGGTCGGAAGTAATGCTACGATAACGTAAAACATTATTCTGTTTGTGGAATCCTTGGCACGTACATGTGGTGATGATGAAACATGATATAAATCACTCACTATAATCCACCTCTTTCTTTATTTTTTGGCAGCCTGTTTTCTCTTTTCAGCGAGAACAAGCTTCTTCATTGTCTTGATCGGCTGTGCAACCTGTCTTCTTGAAGGACATGCAAATGTACAGCTTCCGCACTCGATACACTCAAGTCCATGCCACTTCTCGAACTCTTCCATCTGTCCGCGTGTGCCGAATTTGGCAAGGCGGCTTGGAATAAGCTGCTCAGGACACGCCTCCACACAGCGTCCACAGTTGATACATGCAAGCGGCTCAAATGCCGTAACTTCATCATGCGTAAAGCAAAGTATTGATGAAGATGTCTTTGTAGTCGGAATATCCAGACTAAACATTGAAAATCCCATCATAGGACCACCTGATATGATCTTCTCAGGCTGTGTCTTAAATCCACCTGCGGCTTCAATAAGCTCCTGATATGATGTTCCGATACTATAAAGAATGTTTGATGGATTAGTAACCGCATCACCTGTAACAGTTGAAATACGTTTCATAACAGGGATGCCGTTCTTTACAGCATTGTAAACTGCGATTATAGTCTCCACGTTGTCAACGATACATCCGGCATCAGCTGGAAGCATCTTTGAGTTGATGGCTCTGCCGGTTGTAGCGAAAATAAGCTGACGCTCACCACCCTGTGGATACTTTGTCATAAGAGGACAAACCTCAATACGCGGCTCATCCTTTGTAAGCTCTGTAAGCTTCTCGATACAGTCAGGCTTGTTGTCCTCGATACCGAGAATTCCCTTGGCATTGTCGAAAAGCTGGAGAATGATCTTCATTCCTTCAACAAGCTCCTTTGGATTTTCGAGCATACGTCTGTAGTCCGATGTAAGATATGGCTCACACTCGGCACAGTTAGCGATAACATACTCTATTTTCTCCGGCTCTTTCGGAGAAAGCTTTACATGAGTCGGGAAACCGGCACCACCCATTCCGACAACTCCGGCATTTTTAACTTTTTCGATGATCTCTTCTTTGGACAGTTTAGTAACGTCCTCTACCGCCTGATACTCGACCTCGTCAAAATTGCCATCATTCTCGATGATGATGCTGTTTACCATGTCACCTACAGCCACACGACGTTTCTCAATCGCTTTTACTTTTCCTGATACGGAAGAGTATATCGGAGATGATACAAATCCGCCCGCTTCTGCAATCATCTGTCCTTTGAGAACCGTGTCACCTACAGCGACAATAGGATTAGCTGGTGCTCCGATATGCTGTGATAACGGATAAACCATGTCACCCTTGGGTAAAACCTCTTTAATCGGTGCATCTTTTGAAAGCTCTTTGCCGTCATATGGATGCACACCGCCAATAAATGTTTTAATACCCATTTTTGTGCCCCTCTTTCTTTAAGATTTATAACGCAACAAAATATATGCGCATTATTTTTTTATTATAACACGAATGAAATTTAGTTAAATAGTATATTATGTACTTTTTTTAGTACTTTATGTTATAATGTTTACACAAATATTTCAGAATAGGATTGATAAAATGAAAAATTTTCACAATGAAGAAATTTACATCAAAAAGGACAACTTTTCAGACAATATTTTCAAAGAAAACAGAGTATTCTTTGATATAGAAACTACAGGCTTCTCTCCTGTCAGATCGGTCGTATACATGATAGGATGTGCCAGACGCGTAAAAAACCACATAATAATAGATCAGTACTTTGCAGAAGCCCCCGACGATGAGGCATCTGTAATAACGGCATTTACAGACAGTACAGCAGACTGTGATGCACTGATCTCCTTTAACGGAGTCGGCTTTGACATGCCGTTTCTTCGTGCCAAATGTCAGAAATTCAATATAGACGATCCGTTTGCCGGCAAAAATATCATAGATATATTTAAGGATATCGCTCCCATAAAGCCTCTTTTAGGGTTTGAAAACTACAAACAAAAAACCGTTGAACGTTTCCTTGGCATAGAGCGCGAGGATAAATACACTGGCGGTGAGCTTATAAACGTATATTATGAGTATCTTGCCACTCACTCAGACGAGCAGCTTAACCTGTTGCAGACTCACAATTACGAGGATGTACTCGGGATGATTGAGCTACTGCCTGTACTAGCCTATAAAGAAGTACTGTGCGATCTTTCCGAGATCACGGATATTGCCGTATCACCGTTTACGGCATATGACGGTCAACCCAAAAAAGAACTGGTCATCTCTTTTAGGAACAAATACACAGTTCCCAAACTGTTGTCCATACGCGACAGTGATTTTTATCTCAATGTCGGAACAGAGAAAACATCTGTGCGCATTGAGATTTTTGAAGGCGAATTAAAGCATTTTTACAGTGATTACAAAAACTACTACTATCTTCCAAAAGAAGATATGGCTATACACAAAAGCGTTTCCACCTACGTAGACAATCAGTACCGTGAAAGATGCAAAGCATACAACTGCTATGTACGAAAAACCGGTGAGTTTATCGTCCAGCATGAGCTGATCATGCAGCCGGAGTTTCGCAATGATATAAAGGACAAGCACAGCTACTTTTTACTGACCGATGATTTCATAAACGAAAAACAGATGGTCATATCATATGTCAAACATATAATACACCATCTGCTAAATTTTTAACTTTATGACAGCTTAAGGCTTCTGGAAATAGAAGCTGCTAAGCCTTTTAAAGCCCAACTCTCTGTATGTTGTGATCTGTTCTGTGCTTCCGATAAACAAGATGCCGTCTGATTTAAGGGAATCGTAAAAATTCTTATAAATCATGTCCTTAGCCTCATCGG
Source organism: Acutalibacteraceae bacterium (assembly GCA_963586665.1). Classification (GTDB taxonomy): domain Bacteria; phylum Bacillota; class Clostridia; order Lachnospirales; family Lachnospiraceae; genus Roseburia. The sequence continues at coordinate 31,313 of CAVABC010000007.1, read as the reverse complement.
TAAAGTAAATTACGACATTTCGGCAAAGGATCAGATCATAATCCTTCGGATATGCGTCCTTTAACAGGTTATGCTCCTTGAAGGTAACACATTTCTTTATATCATCAGATATTTTAAAGGAATCTCCCACTGGAGTAAAATATTTCTTTTTCAGATCGGCCGGTACATTTGCAACAGCCTTTGCATCATAAAGTCCGGCTTTTGCACTTGCTATAACCTGATCATCTATATCCGTAGCAAGTATCCTGATATTTGAAAGCGAAACATGCTTTGAAAAAGCCATGGCAAGTGAATACGGCTCATCTCCTGTCGAGCATGCAGCACTCCAGATCTTTATCTGTCCCTTATTGTGCTTTAATATCTCAGGAATAACGTCTTTGTCCATCAATGTCCACTGATCAGGATTTCTGTAAAATTCCGATACATTTATTGTGATAAAATTGATAAACTGCTTAAATTTTTCTTTGTCAGTAGAGATAAGCTTTACATACTCCTCATAAGACTTAGTCAGATTTTTCTTTGCAAGTGTATCTATCCGTCTGCGCATCTGCTTTTCTTTGTAAAAATTCAGATCTATTTTTGTAAGCTTATATATCTCTTTCTTAAACCACTCATAATTATCAAACATAAAACCCTCCTTAAAGAGATTATCTGTAAAAAAGGCTGCCATTAAATGACAGCCTTAAAATTCAATCGTAATACAGATTACTCGTTATCAGAAGCAACCTCGTCAATATTTACATCTGCAACATCTTCTCCATCATCCTCTGACTCAAGAAGTGCTTTCATACTTAAGCTGATCTTCTTCTCATCCTCGTTGAACTCAACGATCTTAGCTTCTACTTCCTGACCAATCTTCAATACGTCTGATGGTTTTTCAACATGATCTTTAGAGATCTGTGATACATGAAGAAGTGCATCAACACCAGGAGCAAGCTCTACGAATGCACCGAAATCAGTCATTCTTGCAACTTTTCCTTTTACTACGTTGCCGGCTGCGAATTTCTCTGAAGCACCATTCCATGGATTCTCATCATCAAATTTCATTGAAAGAGCGATCTTTGTTCCGTTGATGCTCTTGATGAATACTCTTACAGCCTGACCAACTGTGAATACTTTCTTAGGATTCTCAACTCTTCCCCAAGACATCTCAGAGATGTGAAGTAATCCGTCTACTCCGCCAAGGTCGATGAATGCACCGAAATCTGTAACATTCTTAACTGTTCCTTCGATAACATCTCCCTCTTTGATCTTTCCGAGTAACTCTTCCTGCTGTTTAGCTTTCTGCTCAACAAGTAATACTTTTCTGTTTCCGATGATACGTCTCTTTCTAGGATCAAACTCTGTGATAACAAACTCGATCTCCTGATCTTTGAATTTGTTGAGATCCTTCTCGAAAGTATCTGATACAAGGCTTGCAGGGATGAATACTCTTGTCTCATCAACATTGACACATACACCACCGGCTAATACCTGTGTAACTTTTGCTTTTAAAACTTCCTGATTCTCGAAAGCTTCCTCAAGTCTCTTGCTACCCTTCTCAGCCTGAAGACGTTTGTATGAAAGGATAACCTGTCCCTCACCGTCGTTAAGCTTAACAACTTTAGCTTCCATTGTATCGCCAACTTTGACAACAGTAGTAAGGTCTACGTTTGGCTCGTTTGTGTACTCGCTGCGTGTAATAATTCCGTCTGATTTGTATCCAATATTTAAGAAAATCTCGTCAGGTTTAACATCAATAACGGTACCTTCTACCACTTCTCCATTTCTTATAGTTTTAAAAGATTCTTCCAGCATTTGTTCAAAGCTCATTTCTGACATTCTTTGAAACCTCCTCAATGATATTATTTGGGGTTGAAGCCCCTGCTGTAATACCTACGTTATTGTTGGACCCGATTTTTGAATAATCCATTTCGTCACTTGTCTGTATATAGTAAGTATTTTTGCATTCGTTTTTACATATTTCAAATAGCTTCTGCGTATTGGAACTGTTCCTGTCACCTATCACTATCATGACATCTGCTCCGTGTGCAACTTTCCTTGCTTCGGTCTGTCTGACCTCTGTTGCATTACAGATTGTATTTAAAACAGTTATATCATACCCTTTTTCATCAATAATTTCAACTATATCTTGAAATTTATTGTAGTTAAATGTCGTTTGGGACACAATACACAGCTTTTTTTCGCTTTTATCAGAGAATTTTTTCGCATCTTCTATCGAATTTATGATGGTAACATGGCTTTCTTCGGATGCCCAGCCTTTTATTCCGCACACCTCAGGATGCTTCGGACTGCCGATTATTATTATATCATAGCCTCTGTTACTGTAATCCTCCACATATCTGTGGATCTTTGACACAAAAGGACAGGTCGCATTCAAAATGGTAAATCCGTTATTTTCTATCCTGTCATACTCAGCCTTGCTTATGCCGTGTGAGCGTATGATCATGACACCTTTTTCGTATTTCTCCAGTTCATCAAGGCTGTTTACCACGGTAACGCCCTTTTGCTTCATATCCTTGACCACCTCATCATTGTGGATGATAGGCCCGTAGGTGTATATCGGGGCATTGCCCTCTTCTATAGCCTCATAGACCATGTTCACGGCTCTTGTGACACCAAAACAGAAGCCTGCACTCTTTGCTATTGTAAGCTCACCCATATTTTAAGCCTCGCTCACAAGCTGTTTCATTCTGTCAACAACTTCATCTATTGTCATATCGGATGAATCGAGCAGCACTGCATCATCAGCCTGTTTAAGAGGTGATGTCTCTCTCGTCATATCCCTGTGATCTCTTTCTATGATGTCCTTTTCTATCGCATCTATGTCACACTCGGTGCCTTTTGCGGTAAGCTCATCAAATCTGCGCTGTGCGCGTACCTTAGAGCTTGCTGTAAGGAATATCTTTACATTGGCATCAGGCAGTACGACCGTGCCGATATCTCTTCCGTCCATCACTACATTTTCTTTTGCTGCAAGCTGTCTTTGCAGTTCCACGAGTTTTTCCCTTACTACAGGATATACGCTCGTAGCAGAAGCCATATTTCCGACTCTCTCCTCGCGGATATAGGCTGTGATGTTCTCTCCGTTAAGGAGCACCTGCTGTTCACCGTTTTCGTATGCTATTGATACATCCACACCGTCACAGAGCTTTGTGATCGTGTCTATATCGTCCTTGTCCACGTTATTTTTGATGAAAAAATATGCCATTGCGCGGTACATCGCCCCTGTATCGACATATATATATCCCAGCTCCTTTGCCAGTCTCTTTGCTATCGTACTTTTTCCGGCTCCTGCCGGTCCGTCTATTGCTATATTGTATTTCATATATCCTCCTATCGGTTATCTTTCTTTATCTGATATTAAAACTCATACGCTGCTTCCTGCCAGATACCCTGTAGACCACGCTATCTGGAGATTAAATCCTCCGGTGTATGCGTCAAGATCTAACACCTCTCCTGCAAAAAACAGATTTTTTACTAATTTTGATTCCATTGTTGATGGATTTATTTCTTTTACCTTTATGCCGCCCTTTGTGATGATTGCCTCATTCCAGCCTCTCGGTCCGTTAAGTGTGAGCGGAAGCTTCTTAAACAGCATAAGCAGGTTATTTCTCTCCTCTTTCGAGATCTCATTTACCTTTTTATCCGGATCTATGCCGGAAAGCTCTATTATGACCGGTATCATCTTTGCAGGCAGAAGCTTATTTATAGAGTTCTTAAACTGCTTATTTTTTGCCTCCTCAAACTCGCGCAGTATACGCTTGTCCAAAGCCTCCTGTGTAAGAGCCGGCTTTAAGTCTATATACATGGTAAGCGGCTGCTTTATGAGGCTTTGCTTTATCGAAGCACTTGCCGACAAGATCATAGGTCCGCTCACGCCAAAATGTGTAAACAGCATCTCTCCAAAGTCCTCGTACAGCTTCTTTTTGCCATTATATATAGTTATCGCAGTATTTTTAAGTGACAATCCCTGAAGCTCTTTTCCCCACTGTTCTTTTACATTAAAAGGCACGAGGGACGGTGTACACTCCGTAACAGTGTGTCCTGCGCTTTCTGCCATCCGGTAACCGTCTCCTGTCGATCCGGTCGATGGATATGAAAGTCCGCCTGTAGCCACTATGACAGCATCTGCATCAAGTATTGTGCCGTCAGCAAGCGTTACTCCTGTAACCTTTCTGCTGATATTTTTATTTTCTGATGTATTTTCTGATACATTTTCTTTTACATCAGATGCCGCATCTGTCATTCTCTCCGATGAGTCCTGTGCAGTTTCCAGATCATCTGCAAAATTCAGATTTCTGACAGTGGTATTTAGTCTTACATCTACATTTTTCTCTTTAAGTGCTCTCTGCAATGTGAATATGACATCAGAGGACTTATCAGACACAGGAAATACCCTGTTTCCGCGTTCCACCTTTGTTGGCATGCCGTGGCTCTCAAAAAAATCTATTACCCTGCTGTTATCATAACCGTAAAATGCACTATACAAAAACTTGCTGTTGCTTTTTACATTACCAAACAGCTCCTCCACATCACACGCATTTGTTACATTGCATCTGCCTTTTCCTGTTATATATATTTTCTTTCCAAGCTTTTCATTTTTCTCAAGCAGGATGACATCATTACCAGCTGACGCTGCAAAATATGCCGCAAACATTCCGGCAGCTCCGCCACCTGTCACAATAACTTTTTTATTCTTCATCCGCTTCTCCCAGCTTCGCATAGTGTACTTTTATGGAATCATCTATGTAGTCTATCTCATCATTCTCATACACCTGATACTCATTCCAGATATCCTCAAGCTCTGTCAGTGTCTTTGCCACTACCTTCTGTTTTTTCATACAAAGTGCAACTATGAGGGCATTTACCACCGAAAGCGGTGCTACCAAAGAATCCACTATAGACGCCATATCGCTGTCCGCTATTAGATTGCAGGATGAATAAAGATTCATCGGTGAGTGTATACTATCAGTTATAGTGATAACCTTTGCACTGCGGTTATTGGCAAATTCCAGTGCCTTTAAGGTACGCATTGAATACCTTGGGAAACTGATCCCTATTATGACATCATCTTTTCCGATACGTACCATCTGTTCGAAAAGCTCACTTGAGCTGTTGGTGGTGAGCAGACACACATCATCAAACATAAGGTTCATATAAAATGCCATAAAGCTTGCAAGCGGCGCACAGCTTCTGATACCTACTATATATATCTTTTTAGACTGTAAAATAGTATCTACCGCCAGATCAAATGCATTCACATCAATTTTTTCCAGCGTAGTCTTTATCTTATCGGAGTCGGACTGCAATACCGTCTCAAGTATCTCCGACTGGCTGATCCTGCCGTAGGTCACCTCCATGCGCTGCACGGAGTTTAACTTATTGCGGACAAGTTCTTCGAGTGCTTTCTGGAAATCCGGATAGCCCTTGTAGCCTAAGGATGTGGCAAAACGCACTACCGTAGACTCTGATATGCCTACCGTCTCTCCCATCTTTGCTGCAGTAAGAAAAACCGCCTTGTCATAATTATCAGTGATGTATGTAGCAAGCAGCTTATGTCCCTTGCTCATAGAACTGTATTTTGAATTTATCCTGTTCAACAGGTCGTTTGTATTTGACATGATCTTCCCTTTCTCCATACTTTAAGATATTATCACTTTTTCGCCACATATGAAAGTGGTAATCACAAAAAAATACTGCAGACCGAAATCTGCAGTATTTTCAAATGTAAACCACTCTTTATCATCAGTTTACGTTTCAATATTCAAGTTGCAGGATTAAACTGGGTATGCCTTGTTCTCTGTGTCAGCAGCCTTAGCATCCACACCTGTCTGCTGTGCCTGTCTGTACTTGAAGAAATCTGTAGCAACCTGTGGGAAGAGTGCGTATGAAAGCACATCCTCATCCTGCTGTTTCCACTGTTTCATCTCAGCTTCGATCTTGTCAAGCTCTGGCTCAAGAAGATCTGCCGGACGGCATGTGATAGCGTTCTTCTTGTCATCTCCTAATACCTTGTCAACAACCTCCGGGTTGAAAGGCTTAACAGTCTGACCGTATTTTCCGAGAAGGATATCCTTAGTCTCTTTAGTAGCGACTTTGTATCTCTCTCCCATAAGTACGTTGAATACAGCCTGTGTACCAACGATCTGTGAAGAAGGTGTTACAAGTGGTGGCTCACCAAGGTCTTTACGCACGCGTGGTACCTCTGCAAGAACCTCCTCGTATTTATCCTCTTTTCCCTGCTCTTTGAGCTGTGAAATGAGGTTTGAAAGCATTCCTCCAGGAACCTGGTAACGGAGTGTATTGATGTTTACTCCAAGTACCTTTGGATTCATAAGTCCTGAAGCTAAAGCCTCTTCTCTCATTGGTCTGAAGTAATCAGCGATCTCGCTTAAAAGATTAAGATCAAGACCTGTATCAAACTCTGTACCCTTGAATGCCTCTACCATAACCTCTGTTGCAGGCTGGCTTGTTCCAAGAGCGAATGGAGACATAGCTGTATCGATGATATCTACACCTGCCTCAACAGCTTTCATGTATGTCATTGAAGCAACACCTGATGTGTAATGTGTATGAAGCTCTACAGGAAGGCTTGTAGAATCTTTAAGAGCCTGAACAAGCTCTGTTGCCTTTGCAGGAACTAAAAGACCAGCCATATCCTTGATACAAAGTGAGTCAGCACCCATGTCCTCTACTCTCTTTGCCATATCCATCCAGTAATCAAGTGTGTAAGCATCTCCAAGTGTGTATGAGAGAGCTACCTGAGCATGTCCGTTTTCTTTGTTACATGCTGTAACTGCTGTCTGTAAGTTTCTGATATCGTTTAAGCAGTCGAAAATACGGATGATATCGATTCCGTTTGCGATAGACTTCTGTACGAAATACTCAACTACATCATCTGCGTATGGACGGTATCCTAAGATATTCTGTCCACGGAAAAGCATCTGAAGCTTTGTATTCTTGAATCCATCTCTTAATTTTCTAAGACGATCCCATGGATCTTCTTTTAAGAATCTAAGGCAAGCATCAAATGTTGCTCCACCCCAGCACTCTACAGCGTTGTATCCAACCTTGTCCATCTTGTCAACGATTGGAAGCATCTGCTCTGTTGTCATTCTTGTTGCGATCAGTGACTGATGCGCATCACGAAGAACTGTTTCTGTTATTTTTAATGGTTTTTTTACCACTTCTGACATGATTAATCCTCCTTAATTAAATTCCAAATATAGCCATGAAGCATCCGGCTGCTACGGCAGTTCCAATAACACCGGCTACGTTAGGTCCCATAGCATGCATAAGAAGGAAGTTTGTTGGATCCTCTTCTGCACCGACCTTCTGAGATACACGGGCAGCCATAGGAACAGCGGATACACCGGCTGAACCGATAAGTGGATTGATCTTGCCTTTTGTAATGAAGCATAAAAGCTTTCCAAAAAGTACTCCGGCTGATGTTCCTACCATGAATGCGATAAGACCAAGAACTACAATCTTGATTGTGCTCATGTTAAGGAATGACTCTGCACTTGTAGAAGCACCTACTGATGTACCAAGTAAGATAACTACGATGTACATAAGAGCGTTGCTTGCTGTCTCCTGAAGCTGACGTACTACACCAGACTCACGGAAGAGGTTTCCAAGCATAAGCATACCAACGAGTGGTGCTGTTGTTGGAAGAAGTGTACAAACAACGATAGTAACTACTACAGGGAAGAGAATTCTCTCAAGCTTACTTACAGGACGAAGGTTCTGCATCTTGATCTGACGCTCTTTCTTTGTAGTGAATAATTTCATAATCGGTGGCTGGATGATAGGTACTAATGCCATGTACGAATAAGCAGCTACGGCAATAGGTCCCATAAGTCCTGTCTGTCCTAATTTTCCTGCAAGGAAAATAGATGTAGGTCCGTCAGCTCCACCGATGATAGATACAGCAGCGGCAGCCTTATCATTGAATCCAAGAAGGATTGCAAGGAAATAAGCTCCGAAAATACCAAACTGTGCTGCAGCTCCGAGTAAGAAGCTGATAGGGTTTGCGATAAGCGGACCAAAGTCTGTCATTGCACCAACACCGAGGAAAATCAGTGATGGAAGAATTGACCACTCATCTAATTGATAGAAATAATAAAGTAAACCACCTACTCCATTGCTTGCATGCTCAGGACTTACGATAATATCAGGATAGATATTAACAAGGAGCATACCAAAAGCAATAGGTACTAAAAGCAAAGGCTCAAAACCTTTTTTAATTGCCAGAAAAAGAAATACACATGCTACTGCGATCATAACATAGTTTCCGACTGACAGATTAAAGAAAGCAGTCTGATGTAGGAGGTTTGAAAGTGTTTCACCTACGTAACTCAAAATAGTTTACCTCCTGGAATTAGTTTAATGTTGCAAGTAATGCGCCTGCCTCAACAGAATCACCAACTGCAACGTTGATGCTTGCTACTGTTCCATCCTCTGGAGCAACAACAGGTGTCTCCATCTTCATGATCTCAAGGATAAGGATTGTATCACCTTTCTTTAAAGCATCGCCAACTTTAGCTTCAAGTTTGAATACTTTTCCGGCTGCTCCTGCCTCAACCTTGATGTTTCCTGCTCCTGCTGTTGCAGTGGCAGCCTTTGGTGCAGCAGCGGCTGCTGGTGCAGCGGCTCTTCTAGGTGCTGCTGATGTGCTAGGTGTGCTTCCTGTCTCTTCTACTGTAACATCGTAAACATTTCCGTTAACGGTAATTGTATAGTTTTTCATTTCAAATGTCCTCCTAAAATTATCTTCTATTGATTGAGCGGACTACAAAACCTTCTGTTGTAGTTCCTTCGCTTGCAGCAATCGCTGCAGAAATAACTGCTACAAGTTCTGTGTCATCTGTAAGATCCTCGGCAGGTGCTGCCGTAGCAACAGGCTCTGCTTTCTTCTTCTCTACAGGTGCAGCTTCTTTCTTTGGTTTATTGCCGATAACCGCGATAAACTTGAAGCAGTAAATGATAAGTGAGATAAGGATAAGTACACAGAATACGATACTCATTGAAATAGCTGTGTTCTGTCCTGCTTTAGCAAGCTTCTGCCCCATTGTCTGAACAGGAGTAAGTGAAATGCCTGTAACTTCCATGGTAACTGAATCGTATACTAATTCGTATGTTACATCCTGCTTGCCAAATGTAAGTGTCATGTCAGTAGTAAGTGTACCACCTGACTTAGTTACTGTAAAATCCTTGCCGTCCTCTGATGTAGAATCAGCTATATCACCGTACTCGCTTGTAAGATCAATCCATGTTGGAACCGCTGCAAGTTCTGCTTCAATATTCTTCATCGAAACAGTTACTCCCTGCTGATAAAAGACACTATATATAAGCTGTCCTTCAGTTCTTCCAGTCTCTTCCTCGGCTTCTTTTATAGCTGCTTCATATGTATCATAGTCCTCATATTGACCTATCAGATTCAAATATGTCTGAATATTGCTAAGACTTGTTGTTGCCTCAGTATGAAGCTCGTCCGTTGTGTATCCGCCATAAGTCTTTTCAGAATTATCAGATCCACATGCGCCAAGCATACATACGATCATAAGAAGGCTAAGGATATATGTTATTTTTTTCTTCATAACAAATGCGCCTTTCTATTATTTAGTTCCGTGTTTCTTCTCTGGAGCGTATACATATTTTGAGTAAAGCATCTCAAACGCGCCAACCAGATATTTTCTTGTATCAGCCGGATCAACGATAAGGTCTACATATCCTCTTGCTGCAGCCGATGTAACTGAAGACTGAAGCTTCTCATAGTCAGAAGCCTTCTCGCTTAACTCTTTTGCATCTGCCTCAGGATACATGATCTCTGCTGCAATCTTTGAATCCATCATACCGATCTTTGCATCAGGATATGCATAAACCATATCTGCTCCGATAGATTTTGAATTCATGGCAACGTATGCACTTCCGTAAGCCTCTCCTGTGATGAGGTTTACCTTTGGACATGTAGCATTAGAAAATGCATATGTCATCTTTGCAAGTGCTTTTGCAAGTTTCTTCTCTGAGCACATGCAGTTCTTGAAACCGTTTACGTTTGTAAGTGTAAGTACAGGGATTGAGAAAGCATCACAGAATGATACGAACTCAGCAGCCTTGTTGCATCCCTTTGCTGTAAGTGAAAGTGCAAACTCTTCTGCTTTATTGCCCTCTGCATCATATACTGCGCTGCAGTTTGCTACAGCACCAACAGTCATTCCGTTTAATTTAACGAAACCTGTTACCATGTTCTTTGCATAGTCTTTCTTTGTCTCGAAGAATACATGATCATCAGAAAGCTCTGATAAAAGGTATCTTGGATCTGCTTTCATGGCATCCATGCTGTTGCATGCTCTGTTGAGGTCATCCTCACATGAATCTGTGTATACATCTCCCTCATTGTTAAGTGGAAGCATGCATACAAGAGCTCTGATATCAGCGATAATATCATCCTCTGATCCAACACCATCTACACAGCCTGTGTTCTCACTCTGGAATGAAGCGGCTGCTGTGTCGCACTTCTCGATACGGTTGCCTTCAATGGCATCCGGAGAGTTGACGAACATTCTGCCCTTTGACTCTTCGATAAAAGCGAAATCACAAAGAGCCGGAACAACTGAAAGTCCACCACCACAATTTCCAAACACACCACAGATCTGTGGAATAACGCCGCTTGCTGCAACTTCTTTGGCATAGATAAGACCAAATCCGTCTAATGCATCAACAGACTCCTGAAGTCTGATACCACCGCAATCGATGAATCCGATAACAGGTGCGCCCATTTTCATAGCCATGTCATAAACAGAAGCTATTTTCTTTGCATGCATCTCGCCAATTGTTCCGTTAAGAACTGTTGCATCCTGGCTGTAGATAAATACAAGATTTCCATCGATCAGACCGTGTCCGATAATAACACCATCTGAAGGAGCCTTTGTAGCAGAAAGATTAAAATCTGTACTACGGGCTGTCACAAGAGAACCAATTTCCATAAAACTGTTCTCGTCGACTAACTTAGCAATACGCTGCATTGCCAAGCTTTGATTGTTACTACTCATTTTATATCCTCCATCTATAAAAAAATAAAATTTTTCGCTAGTATGATAATAGACTATTTCCCATTTTTTTTCAACTGATTTGTTAATTTTTTAACCTTAATTTTTGTTTAGAAAAAAATACCTATGTTAATTGTAAAATAATTAGCAAAATCGTGTAAAATATTCTTATTTTTCTCTTTGTTTTCAGTCTTATTCTCTGTGGCATTTTCCGTACCGGCTATATTTTCCGATACCGCCATGCTGAAACTGTCTTTTACTCCCGTACCATATTCCACGAGTTTTTTTGCATCCTCCCATTTATAATTTTTGTTATTCGGCCAGCCACACCCGAGCAGTGAAAGGCACATTCTCCTGCCATCCTTTTCTATTGCCGCCACATAGCAGTATCCCGCCTTTGTTGTAAAACCTGTCTTTCCCGAAACAGCATAATCAGTCTCCGAAAGCAGCCGGTTATGGTTTTTTAAATTTTTCTGCCCGCTCTCATCGGAATACTGATACTCCATTGTCTGTGTTATCGCAAGAAAATCCGCTGATTTTGGCGAATTCCAGGCGCAGTATGCCATTATAAGGCACAGGTCATTCGCTGTCGTGTGGTGGAAACTTATATCATCTTCCTTATCCAGACCGTTAGGCGTAAGAAAATATGTACCATAACACCCTATAGCGTTTGCTTTCTGATTGAGCAGCTCTGCAAAGCCTTCCACCGAGCCTCCCACATGTTCTGCAATGGCATATGCGCAGTCATTGTAAGACTCCAGCATCATCCCATACATAAGATCCTTCATATTATAAGACTTTCCTTCTTTAAGACCGAGCTTTACCTGTGGCTGTGCTGCCGCTTCGGCAGTTGCCGTTACAGTATCCTCCAGAGATGCATTTTCCAATGCGACTATACATGTAAGTATCTTGGTCGTGCTCGCGTTTGCCATGCTCTCATTTGCATTCTTACTATATATGGTAGTCCCATTGTCAACATCATATAATGCCGCAGCCACCGCATGAAGCTGTGGCTGTGTATTTTCGGCACCTACAGGTTCTTTTATAAAGATCAGCATGCTTATCGCAAGCAGTATGCATGTAAATTTCCTTAAAACAGACTTATTATCAGCAAAAAAAATAATCATATACGTTTACCTCCGTCGGTAAATGTATATGATTACATGCGTCCATTCAGTACAAAAATATATCCTTTAGCGTAAAGCTACACGTCAAGCTTTACATGCATTTCGGCCTCTGCCTCCTGCTTAAACTCCTCCACCTGCACAGGGCTTAATACCGGAAGCTCATCAACAGACTGCACTCCAAAGCTCCGTAAAAATTCCTCTGTTGTTCCAAAAAGAAGAGGTCTGCCCGGTGCATCCAGTCTGCCGAGTTCCTGAACCAGACCGTACTCGACAAGTCTGCTTACGGCATGATCACTCGACACACCTCTTATCTTTTCAATCTCCGCCTTTGTGACAGGCTGCTTATACGCTATGATTGATAAAGTCTCAAGCATGACATCCGAAAGCACTCTCTTCTTCGGCTGCTTTGCTATCTTTATCAGATATTCATACATCTCAGGCTTTGTGCACATCTGGTATGCACCGTCAAGCTCTATGATGTTCATGCCTATATTTTTGGAATTTTTATATTCCGCCTGAAGCTCCTCTATAAGCTTTTTGGTCTCTTTTTTATCGAGATCTATTGCGCCCGCGATCTTTTCAAGCTCAACAGACTCTCCCATTGTAAATAATATTGCCTCTATTATTGCTTTATAATTCATTTGACCACCCTAATATGACATAAATATACCGTTCTAAGCCGCAATCTGTGACTCGATCTTTATGTCATCAAAAATATGTTCCTGCGATATAGTTATCTTTCCGGTCTTCATAAGCTCAAGTATCGCTAAAAATGTAACTATCACCTCGACCTTGCTCGATGATTTTTCAAGAAGCCCCCTGAAACTGAAATGCTTGTGTGTAGCAGCAAAATCAGTAAGATAATCCATCTTTTCCTCGAGTGATACCTCTTCCTTTTCTATCTTTCCAAACTGAGAACGTACTTTATCGATCTTATCAGCCTGCTTTTTCATGATGCTCTGGAAAATATCATTAAGCTTTGACAAAGTAAGCCCCGAAACCAGCTCATCAAGATCAACAGGAGGCTCATACTCGCGCACCTCGTCCGGTATTGTCGGCTGTTTAAACCATACCTTGTCGGCATCCAGATGTCTGTCCTTAAGCTCATCAGCCATGCACTTATACATCTTGTACTCGAGAAGCTGCTGTACAAGCTCGGCTCTTGGATCTTCTTCCTCCTCATCCTCTTCCTGATTTTTAGGAAGCAGCATCTTGGACTTGATATCTATAAGAGTAGCCGCCATGACAAGAAACTCGCTAAGCACATCAAGATCGCGCCTTCGCATCTCGGCAACATACTCCATATACTGCGCTGTAATATCGACAATAGGGATATCATATATATTAACTTTGTTTTTTTCTATCAAATACAGGAGCAGGTCGAGCGGGCCTTCAAACACCTGCAATTTAATAGTCATATCCATATATAGTGCCTCTTTCCATTTAATACCAAGATATTGTAACAATATATCCTTTTATTTTCAAGTCAATTTTGTATGCCTGTCACAGCAGCGGTGCAAAAAGCTGCAGGACGCTCTGCAGCATACGGGTGATAAATGACTTGTTTAATGCACTCTCCTCACTTATCTGCTCAGATACCTCAAAAGTTTCAAGTGCATCCTCCTTTACTTTAAGAACGGTCTGTGCGTTATACATGTATACAAAATCCTCAAAATTCCAATAAAGGCTTCTGAAATCCAGATTGCAGGTGCCGACTATCGCAGTCGTATCATCTGCCACGATACATTTTGAATGTATAAATCCCGGTGTGTACTTATATATACGCACTCCTGCCTCAATGAGCTGTCTGAAATTCGCCTTGGTCTGTATATATATAAGCTTTTTGTCAGGAATACCGGGTGTTACAATGCGCACATCCACTCCCGAGCGTGCAGCCCTTATAAGAGACTGTGATATCTCAGTTCCAAGTATCAGATACGGTGTAAAAATGTATACATATTCCCTGGCATTTGAAATAATGCTTACGAATATATTTTCTCCCACATTGTCATGCTCCAGAGGTGAATCGCAAAACGGCTGGACAAATCCGCAAGCCTTGCTCCTGCAAAATGTATTGTGGGGATTAAGATATTCTTCATGAACGGCGTTGTCCTTATTGATATAATTCCACAGCTCGAGAAACATTGTAGTAAAGCTATTTACACACTCTCCCTCCACTCTGATACCGGCATCCTTCCAGTAGCCGAAACGGATCTTTTCATTTATATACTCATCGGCTATATTGTATCCGCCTGTATGAGCCACGCGGCCGTCCACAACGAGTATTTTTCTGTGATCGCGGTCATTCATTACAACAGAAAGCACCGGCTTATACGGATTGAACCTGCGCACCTCGATCCCTTTTAGCTTAAGATCCTGTATAAAATGCGGTGGTATGACATTTATGCTGCCAAAATCGTCATATATTATCCGCACCGTCACGCCCTGCTTTACTTTCCGCTCAAGTATCTTTAGTATACGGTCGAGCATGCTGCCCTGACCTATTATAAAATACTCCATGAATATAAATTTTTCTGCCGACTCCAGATCAACAAGCATTTTCTCAAATGCTTCCTCACCGCATTTGTAGTACTCGGTATAACCTTCCATAAATAGCGGATATTTTTGATTTTGCGCGATAAGTCTACTCTGTCTGTAGGCATTCATATCTGTTTCTTTAAGGTGTTCATTTATCAGCTCATTCTCCGGGCGGAACTGTGCGTATGCATCAACTATACGCGCCATCCTGCGCTGTGTGCGTTCAGTAAGCTCCGGACGTCCGAAAAAGAAATAACATGGAATGCCTACTATAGGCAGACTTAAGATCAGAAATATCCACGACAGCTTTATATACATTTTCATCTGACGGTTTGCAATATATAAAGCCAAAAGCAATGCCGCAAGACGTATAAGATCATCAAAAATATGGCTTGCCACCGATGCAGTATAAAATAAGAAGAAAAACCACACCATCTGTAATACTATGATCCCCGATACGATAAAAAGCTTGCTAAGTAATTTTTGTAGTATTTTTCTCATAAAACATCCTCATTCGCTAAGTAGTCTCTTATCATATAATCTTAGTACACCCCGACAAATTTATCAACATCTATAAGTCCCCACGCATTTTGCTGCACTCCTCCAAGCCTCTTACAGGTATTGTACAATCTAAGCTTTATCTCCTCCGGTCTCATATCAGGGAAACGTTCAAGAAGCAGCGCAACCGCTCCCGATACTATCGGTGTAGCCATCGATGTGCCTGTCTTTTTCACATAGGTTCCATCCCGTGTGCCAAGACTTAGTATATCGCGCCCCGGTGCAAGTATCTCCGGCTTTACAATGCAGCAGCCTGTAGGTCCGTTGCCGCTTCTTATATCGTTAAAGCTTCCCACCGTGATTATCTTTCTTGATATGCCCGGAACAGTGACAGTAAACGGATCAGGACCGTAATTTCCCGCAGCCGCCACGACAGTCACTCCCATATCCCACAATTCATCAATAAGCCTTAATAT
Source organism: Acutalibacteraceae bacterium (assembly GCA_963586665.1). Taxonomy (GTDB): domain Bacteria; phylum Bacillota; class Clostridia; order Lachnospirales; family Lachnospiraceae; genus Roseburia. The sequence goes on along the minus strand of CAVABC010000007.1, from coordinate 15,620 downwards.
CTTCTCCCTCTCATTCACATCCGAATACGGCAGATATCCTACCGAGAAATTTAATATCTTTATATTTCTGGTGTGGCAGTTTTCCTTTATCCATCTAAGCGCACATATCGAATCAGAGGTCCGTCCCATACCAAGGGAATCAAGCACCTTAAACACATAAAGCCCCACGTCCGGTGCCATACCGATATCCTGTCCGCACAATATCCCACACACATGAGTGCCGTGTCCGTTATCATCATAACATTCTTTTTTCTTTCCCACTATATCCATAAAAAACTCGACGCGCCCCTTCAGACGCGTATGGACAAATACACCGGTATCCAAAACTGCCACATTTACATTTTTCCCACTGTATCCGCTTTTATATACTTTATAGGCATTTATACTATATTTTGCATTTTTCATTTTTGCTTTATTGTATGCAAAAAGAGCCGCACACGTGTGCGGCTCTCCTTTATAACATATTACTATGCCTGTTTTACATCCTTCATAGAGAAGCTGATTCTTCCCATCTTGTCCTTGCCAAGGCATACAACTTTGACTTTATCTCCAAGTGTAAGAACATCCTCTACACGGTTGATTCTCTCATTTGCGATCTTAGAAATGTGAACCATTCCCTCTTTTCCAGGAGCAAACTCGATAAATGCACCAAACTCTTTGATGCTTACAACAGTTCCCTCAAAGATCTGTCCCTGCTCGAAATCTGTTGTGATGATCTTTATCATGTCGATGGCTTTTGCGATCATTTCTTTGTCTGTACCGCAGACTGAAACTGCTCCGTCATCTGTGATATCGATCTTGACACCTGTTCTGTCGATGATCTCGTTGATAGTCTTACCTTTCTGACCTACAACATCACCGATCTTTGAAGGATCGATAGTGATCTGCTCGATCTTTGGTGCCCACTCGCTTACTTCTTTTCTAGGCTCAGCGATTGCTTTGCTCATAACCTCATCCATGATGTAAAGACGAGCCTCGCGTGTTCTTGCGATAGCCTCCTCAACGATAGGTCTTGTAAGTCCATGGATCTTGATATCCATCTGGATAGCTGTGATTCCCTCATGAGTACCTGTTACCTTGAAATCCATATCTCCGAAGAAATCCTCAAGTCCCTGAATATCTGTAAGTACTACGAAATCATCATCTGTATCGCCTGTAACAAGTCCGCATGAAATACCTGCAACCATAGACTTGATAGGAACACCGGCAGCCATAAGTGACATACATGATGCACAGGTTGAAGCCATTGATGTAGATCCGTTTGACTCAAATGTCTCTGATACGGCACGGATAGTATATGGGAACTCCTCAACGCTTGGAAGAACAGGAACAAGTGCTTTCTCAGCTAATGCTCCGTGTCCGATCTCACGACGTCCAGGTCCACGTGATACCTTTGTCTCTCCTACAGAGTATGCAGGGAAGTTGTAGTGATGCATATATCTCTTTGTTGTAACATTTGCATCAAGTCCGTCAATCTTCTGGATCTCTGATAACGGTGCAAGAGTAACAACGTCGCAGATCTGTGTCTGTCCACGTGTGAACATTGCAGAGCCGTGAACTCTAGGGATCAGGTCAACCTCTGCTGCCAGTGGTCTGATCTGGTTGATCGCACGGCCGTCAGGACGCTTGTGATCCTTTAAGATCATCTTTCTTACAGTCTTTTTCTGATACTGGTATACAGCCTCACCTAATACTGCAAGGTACTCCTCGTTATCTGCAAAAGCTTCCTCTAACTGCTCTGTGATAGCACTTATATTAGCCTCACGCTTCTGCTTCTCATCTGTAAATACTGCCTCTTCCATCTGCTCAGGTGTAACGATCTTTTTGATATCCTCGAACATCTGCTCAGGAATAGCACAGCTCTCATACTCATGTTTTGGTTTACCAACCTCTTCACGGATCTTGTCCATGAACTCGATGATAGTCTGGTTGATATCGTGGCACTTGTAGATAGCCTCGATCATCTTGTCCTCAGGAATCTCATTTGCTCCTGCCTCGATCATGATGACCTTTTCCTTTGTAGAAGCAACTGTAAGCTGAAGATCTCCGTCATCCCACTGTTTCTGTGATGGGTTTACGATAAACTCTCCATCAACGAGTCCCATCTGTGTCATTGCACATGGTCCGTCAAATGGGATATCTGAAATGTGAACAGCAAGTGCTGTACCGATCATTGCTACGATTTCAGGACGGCACTCAGGATCAACTGACATAACAAGGTTGTTGAGTGTTACGTCATTTCTGTAATCCTTAGGGAAAAGTGGTCTCATAGGACGATCGATAACACGGTCTGTAAGGATGGCATTCTCAGATGCTTTTCCCTCACGTTTGTTGAATCCTCCAGGGATCTTTCCTACAGAGTACATCTTCTCCTCGAACTCTACGCTGAGTGGGAAGAAATCTACACCGTCACGTGGCTTGTCTGCTGCTGTAGCTGTTGAAAGAACTGTTGTATCGCCGTATTTGATAAATGCAGCTCCATTTGTCTGTGCAGCTACTCTTCCGATATCTACGGTAAGAGTTCTGCCGGCAAGTTCCATTGAATAACTTTTGTACATATTTATTCTCCTTAATTTTACTTTCACAGAAGTGTCTTTCTTTTTCCGAAACTACTAAACAATACATGAACTGCCATGCACTCTTTAGTGGTCTCGGTATACTTCTGTATTAATAATAATAGAGCGGAATAATAATACCCCGCTCTAAAGAAAAAACTATTTTCTGAGTCCTAAACGCTCGATAAGTGAACGATATCTCTCGATATCAATCTCTTTAAGGTAAGCAAGTAATCCACGTCTCTGACCGATCATTTTTAACATACCACGTCTTGAATGATGATCCTTTGGATTCTCCTTTAAGTGCTCAGTTAACTCTGCGATTCTTGCTGAAAGGATAGCAACCTGAACCTCTGGTGATCCAGTGTCGTTAGGTGTTCTTCCGTACTCAGCGATAATAGCCTGTTTCTTTTCTTTTGCGATCATTTGTTGATCCTCCTTATATTTTAATGCGCCCTGTAAATATATGATGCTCAGCAATAGGTCGGAGTGTCCAACTACCGAACATGGGCAAAACCATACTGTTGAAGTATAGCATAGTAAACATTTATTGTAAATAGCTTTTTATAAATATCTCACAACACATATCGGAGTTCTGTAAAAAGCGTTTGAAACCTTGATTCCGTCACGCTTGTTGCTTGCGTGTACGATCTGTCCGTTTCCTATATATATGGCAACATGTGATATGCTCTTTCCGCTTCCGTAGAAGAAAAGATCTCCCGGCTGTGCGTCAGATGAGCTTATCTTTGTGCCGTAGGACGGCTGTGCCTTTGATGAATGAGGCAGTGATATGCCATATTTTGCCATGATCTGCATTGTAAAGCCTGAACAGTCAACTCCGTTTGTAAGGCTTGTTCCGCCCCATACATATCTGTTTCCAACGAACTGTAATGCATATGATACGAGAGAACTTCTTACATCTGATACTCCGTCTCCGTATTTTACCTGCTCTATAGTCTTTGCTGTAGGAAGTGCCTTTGAAAGTGTGACATAATCCTGTGAAATGTATCCTACAGAGTCATCGACATTGATCTCAACCCATCCGTCTGCAACCGAATTAACGGTAAATGCTTCTGAATTGCCGACCTGTGAAAGAATAGATGCATCTGTGGACTTCTCAGATCTTACATTGAGTGTCTCTGTATTTACAGTAGCTACCGTTGAGATCTCCTGCTCTGCTATCGCATCAGCCTCATCACCTGTCACGAGGTATTCTTTGCTTACATACCCTGTAACTTTTCCTGATGTGACCTTAAGCCAGTCTCCTGCATCCTCTAAAACCTCACATGCATTGTGGTTTGTGAGAATTCCAACCACCTCACTGTCTGTAGATGCTTCTGATCTGATATTTAAGTTTCCGCTGCTGATGGTAGACATTGCAAGATTTGTATATCCGCAAAGCTGTGCGGCAGTCTGTGTCTGCTCCTGTGCTGCTTCTGTTGTATCATCTGATGAGCCTTCCGCTGATGCAGTTACTATATCTGTATCATTCTCTGCAACAGAAATATCAGAATATGCATATGCAAGCTGTGCCGTAACTCCTGCTGTAAGGGAAAATACCTCATCTGACATCTCACTCACATCAAGTGCCACTCCTGCATTAAGTGTATTTATATCTTTAGTTTCCGCTTTAGAAGTTCCGGCAGCACCATGAACATTCATGGATGCAGCACCTATTATTATCGCAAATGCAACAACTCCTGCAGCCTGTCCTAATTTTAATTTATTTTTCATATAGCCTCCAAATGTGCTCTATTTATAATCCCACGATTACGAGTATATCACATATTGTTAAATTGTCAACATTATTCTGTAACATTTCTGTAATATCTGATCATGTGGTTTATATCAGCACTCATCTGGCTCTTTAATTCGTCTATCGAATCAAACTTCATCTCTGCTCTTATGAACTCATGAAGCTCGACCGTTATCTCCTGTCCGTAGACATCCTGGCTGAAATCAATGATATAGGTCTCGGCACCTATAGGATTTTCTCCCGAAATGGTCGGTTTGCATCCTATATTTGTCACGCCAAGATACCAGTTATCCTTTACTAAAACCTTTGTCATATAGACACCGTTCGGAGGCAGAAGCTTTTCCTGCGGCACGGTAAGATTTACGGTAGGAATACCTATCGTCCTACCGAGCTGTCTGCCATGGACAACCTTCCCTTTTATAAAGAACGGATATCCCAAAAGCTCATTTGCCTTTCTGATATGTCCGGCAGCTATCTCTTCCCTTATATAGGTACTGCTTATATCACGGTCTCCATCCTTTATCTTGTCCACGACGATAAGCTCATAGCCCATCTCGTCAGCCATCTGTGCAAGAAGATGATGATCTCCGGCACGGTTGTGTCCGAAATGAAAATCGTCTCCCACCACAATGCACTTTACATTCAGGCTTTTGACTATCCATCTGACAAACACCTCCGCTTCCATGTTCATGACTTCCGGCACAAACGGACACTCGATCAGGTAGTCAACTCCCGACTCCTCAAATACGTATTCCTTTTCATCATTTGTGATTATCACCTTTGACTCGATGCCAAGCACCTCGGATTTCGGCGGTATGTCAAATGTAAAAATGATACGTTTGTAGCCGTGCAGATTGCTCTGTTCAATTTGTTTTTCCATAAGAAATTCATGTCCTCTGTGCAGTCCATCAAACTTTCCAAAGGAAATGACCGATGGCTCATTGACATGAAAATCCAAAGTTTTACTTATATATTCCATATTATCTGTATACTGTTATTTATTCCATAAAAATCTTAATAGGTTTAAATTCGGATGTATCCTCTATGTATGAGTATACCCCGATAAATATACCATCATATGTGTATAGTCTGTAACGTACATCCGGGTCCGGCTTTTCACCTGTCATATCCGTAAAAACAACCGGAAGTTTATTACCGTTTCGCACCAGCTTATCAGCTTCTTTTTGGACATTTACCCTTGTAAGTTCCTGAAAAACACTGTCCACTGAAATAACCATATCAAATTCACCGTTGTCGGCTCTTTTTTGTATCTCCGACAGCTTTATGGCATCTTTTATATCAAAGCCCGCCACCCTTGTGCGAAGAAGCGACTTCATACAGCCATAACAGCCAAGTTTCTCTCCGATGTCATTACATATCGTTCTGATATAAGTGCCCTTTGAGCAGTGAATGGTCATCTCCACCTCAGGCAGCTCTATACGTTCGATCTTTATATCAAAGACCTCTATATCTCTGGCTTTTCGCTCTACGGTCACACCCTCGCGTGCAAGCTCATAGAGCTTTTTGCCATTTACCTTTAAAGCTGAATACATAGGCGGTATCTGTTTCTGCGGTCCCCTAAACTGTTCTACCACATCACGTACCTGTTCTTCCGTGACATTTACATCGCATTTATTTAACACCTGTCCCGATATATCCTGTGTATCAGTCTCCTGTCCCAAAAGCAGCACCGTGCGGTAAACCTTGTCCTTATCGGTAAGCAGATCGCATACTCTTGTCGCTTTCCCAAGGCATACCGGAAGAACTCCTTCGGCATCAGGATCAAGCGTACCTGTATGACCTATTTTCTTCTGATGGAATATTCCTCTCATCTTTGCCACAACATCAAAGCTTGTATACCCTTTTTCCTTGTATACATTGATTATTCCATTAACCATATGCCTTAAATATTCTCCTTTATGGCGCAGACTACGCGCTCTACCGCCACATCTTTTGGTCCGTCTATCGTAAAGCCTGCCGCTTTTACATGTCCGCCTCCGCCAAATATAGACGCGATCTTTGCCACATCATAATCTCCGTTTACACGCAGACTTCCCTTGTAAGTGCCATCCTCGTTCTCATAGAGAAAAGCCGCCACCTTTATATCCTTTGTAACGCGCAGCTGGTTTACTATGCCGTCAAGGTGCTTTGGAAGCACATCAAAACGCTCCATCTCCTCGCGTGATATAACAGACAGTATGATGTCTCCGTCACAGTAAAGCTCTGCATTTAGAAGTGCCTGTCCCATGATCTTATTCTGTCCGAATGTCTTTGTATAGAAAGTTTCATCTATTATCTTTGGATAATCGATCCCCATCTCCATAAGGCTTCCGGCAACATCCATAGTCTTTTTGGAGGTGCAGGAATACTGGAATACTCCTGTATCATGTACCATGCCTGTATAGATGCACTCAGCTATCTGCTTTGTGATGCGCTCTTTTGGCAGAAGCTCAAATACAAGCTCACAGGTAGAGCTTGCATCCGGAAATATGTAGTTTTCATCGGCAAAGGCACCGTTTGTTACATGGTGGTCTATGCAGAGTGTCTTTTTTGCACTCTCAAAATATTTTGCGGCATTTCCAAGTCTGCCTGTATCACTGCAGTCAAGCGCGATAAACAGATCATACACCGTATCATCGGCATATATGCTGTCTATATCCTGCGATCTCTGCATGAACTTAAATATGTTCGGGCTTGGCTCAAGATAAAGTTTTACGTCTATCTGTGGGTAATAATCCCTGATGTAATTGTATACCGCAAGCGTAGATCCGACGCAGTCACCATCCGGTCTTACATGACCGGATATGGCTGCCGTCTTTACTTCACTTAAAATAGAATCAATCTCTGTCATAATCAATCCTCTTATCAGTCTTATTTCAGATCTTTTGTTACTTCATCAATCTTCTTTGACATCTCAACACCATACTCTATAGACTGATCTATTATAAAAGTAATGGCAGGAGTGTTTCGTAAATTGATGTTTTTTGCAAGAGTCCTGCGTATATATCCTTCTGCGGACCTGAGTCCTGCAAGTGTATCATCCTGCGATTTTTTATCACCAAGGACACTGATATATGCCTTTGCAGTCTTAAGATCCGGTGCTACCTCTACTGAGACAACACTTGTCATGGGATTGATACGTGGGTCTTTTATGTCCCCACGTATGATATTTGACAGTTCACGCATTACTTCTTCATTAATACGAATATTTTTTATGCTGTTCTTTCTCATTTAATCCCGCTTTCCGAAAAATTATTTCTATCTTGGAACCTCTACCATCTTGTAAGCCTCGACGATATCAAATTCCTGAATGTCATTAAATCCGTCAAATACAAGACCACACTCGTATCCTGTCTTGACCTCTTTTACATCATCCTTAAATCTCTTGAGTGATCCAAGGTCTCCCTCGAAGATCTGGTTGCCCTCACGTGTGATTCTCACGCGGCAGCCTCTCTCAAGATATCCGTCAAGTACATATGATCCGGCAATGTTACCGACACCTGATGCCTTAAAGATCTGTCTGATCTCAGCGTGTCCGATGATTTTCTCCTCAAATATAGGATCAAGAAGTCCCTTCATGGCTGCTGATACATCCTCGATGGCATTGTAGATAACTTTGTAAAGTCTGATATCAACACCCTCGTGATCTGCTGTAGCCTTTGCAACAGGATCCGGTCTTACGTTGAATCCGATGATGATAGCATTTGATGCTGATGCAAGGATAACATCAGACTCATTGATGGCACCTACACCACCATGGATGACCTTGACAACAACTTCCTCATTGGAAAGCTTGACAAGACTCTGCTTAACAGCCTCAACTGATCCCTGTACATCGGCTTTAACGATGATATCAAGCTCTTTCATATTACCTGACTGGATCTGTGAGAATAGATCATCAAGTGACATCTTAGCTTTTGTCTCTTCAATAAGTTTGTTCTTTTCCTCTGAAATATATGTGTCAGAGAATGCTTTTGCTTCTTTTTCTGAGTCACATGCGACAAATGTCTCGCCTGCTGAAGGAACACTGTTAAGTCCAAGTATCTCTACAGGAGTTGAAGGAGTTGCCTCTTTTACCCTGCGTCCCTTGTCATCTACCATGGCTCTTACTTTACCATAACTGCTTCCGCATGCTATAGGATCTCCAACATGAAGAGTACCTTTCTGTACGAGAACAGTTGCAACAGCTCCACGTCCCTTATCAAGCTGTGCCTCGATAACAAGACCTCTTGCATTACGATCCGGGTTAGCTTTAAGCTCTAATACTTCTGCTGTAAGAAGGATCATCTCAAGGAGATTGTCGATACCCTCTTTTGTATGAGCAGATACAGGACAGAAAATTGTGCTTCCACCCCAATCCTCAGGGATAAGCTCATACTCTGATAACTCCTGTTTTACTTTGTCGATATTGGCACTTGGCTTATCGATCTTGTTTACTGCAACGATGATCTCTACTCCGGCTGCCTTGGCATGATTTATAGCCTCTACAGTCTGTGGCATAACACCGTCATCGGCTGCAACTACGAGGATAGCGATATCTGTTGAGTTAGCACCACGCATACGCATTGCTGTAAATGCCTCATGTCCAGGTGTATCGAGGAATGTGATTTTCTGATCATTGATAGATACAACTGAAGCTCCGATATGCTGTGTGATTCCACCGGCCTCACGGTCTGTAACACGTGTCTGTCTGATAGCATCGAGAAGTGATGTCTTACCATGATCTACGTGTCCCATTACGCAGACTACAGGTGGACGTGGAACCATCTTGCTCTCATCCTCTTCATCCTCTTTGAGAAGCTCTGCGATAACATCGACTTTCTCCTCCTCCTCACAGATGAAGTTGAACTCTAATGCGATCTCCTCCGCTGCTGCGAAATCAACCTCAGAGTTTACTGTTACCATCTCTCCCTTAAGGAAAAGTTTCTTTACGATAGCTGAAGGCTGAACTTTCATCTTGTCAGCAAGATCCCTGATCGTGATCTTCTCCGGAAGAGAAATTGTCTTGATCTCGTTCTCATCCTCTTTTGGCTGCGGCTTAGGCTGCTGTGGCTTTTTCTTTCCGCCATGCTTCTCAAGATTGATGTAGTTTTCCTGCTTTCTTCCCAGCTTATCCTGCTTCTGATTCTGGTTGTGCTTATTCTTTCTGTCGTTATTTCTCTCGCGGCTCTCCTTGCCTCTTACATCATCAGGCGCTGCCACTGCAACAGTATCTTTTCTGAAACGGTTGTTTCTGTCATCATTTCTGCCACCGTTTCTGTCATTTCCGCGGCCTCTGTCATTGTTTCTGTCGTTATTTCTGTCGTTATTTCTGTCGAAGTTTCTTCCCTCTGAACCCTGACGTCTTAAATCATTCTTATATCCACGGTTGTTATCGCGGTTGTTGTCACGATTGTTTGATCTTCTGTCATTGTTTCTGTCAGAATTTCTGCTTCTGTCGCTGTTTCTATCGTTATTTCTATCTGTGCCCTGGCGTCTCTCATTCTGGCTCTTGTCAGCCGATTTTGAAGGACGTGTGTTTGTTGTCTTCATATCCTCATATGGATCTGCTGTACGCTCGCTTATAGGACGCATAGCTCTCTCTCCGACAGGTCTTGGCTTTATGATGCTGTGTGTCTCAGGACGTGAGAAGGAATTGTCACGTCTTCCGTTTCTTTGACCATTTCCGCCATTGCCGTTTCTGTTTGCACCGTTTCCGTTAGCACTCTTGCGCTGCTGTGAACCGTTTCCGCCATTGCCGCCGTTTGGCTTTCTGCCCTGCTTGCTGTACTGTGCATTGAAAACTGCAGTGATGCTTGACTTCTTCTTTGGTCTGTCAGCAGCATCTTTTTTAGCGTCCTCTTTCTTTACTTCTTTTTTAGGCTCCTCTTTTTTAGGTGCTGCCTCTATCTTTGCATATTTCTTTCTGATAACGCTCTGCGCATCATCTTCAAGACCACTCTGCACACTCTTTACAGCATACTCTGTAGTGCTTAATGTATCTATAATATCTTGTGATTTTATATCTAATTCTTTTGCAAGTTCATGAACTCTCATTTTTGCCATATATATTTTTTCCTCCATTATTCAGTTTTATTCGGTTGCAGCTTCTTTATAACTGCATTTGCAAGGTTTTCGTCTGTAACCGCAAGCGATGCACGGAATTCTTTTCCTATTGCATTGCCGAGGCTTACCTTGTCACTGTAAAAATATATCGGAACCTCATAGAAATCTGTCATATCCGAAAAATGCTTTTTTGTATTGTCAGATGAATCACCAGCCACAATTACAAGAAAAGCTTTTCCTGTCTTTACAGCTTTCTCGGTAGAAAACTCTCCGCTAACCACATTCCCCGATTTTGCCGCTATGCCAAGCATCGAAAGTGCTCTATCCATCAAGTCTGTTCATCTCCTTTTCCAGTTCCTCATATACCTCTTCTGATACTCCAACACCAAGTGAACGCTCTATCGCTTTTGTCTTTCTTGCCTTTGCAAAACAAGAAGTACTTCTGCAAAGATATGCTCCCCTGCCGTTTTTTCTTCCTGTATCATCAAGAACGATCTCACCCTCGGCAGTCTTTACTACCCTGATGAGTTCTTTTTTTTCTTTCATTTCCTGACAGCCTACGCATTTGCGCATTGGAATTTTTTTATTTGCCATTACTGCTCATCATCCTCTGTCCAAACGTCAGCAGCTTCAACATCTGTCTCCTCAACATCTTCTTCATCAACTGCCTCTGCTGTATCCTCTGAGAAATCCTCATCTGAGTAATCATACTCGTCATCAAACTCCTCATCCTCTTCGTAGTCATTCTCATAATCAAGGAAATCTCCGGCTTCTCTTGCCTGAGTCTCACTCTTGATATCGATCTTGAAGCCTGTAAGTCTTGCAGCAAGTCTTGCGTTCTGTCCCTCTTTACCGATGGCAAGTGAAAGCTGATAATCAGGAACAACAACCTTTGCTGATTTCTCATCTGCATCTGCTATAACTGAGATAACCTTTGCAGGACTCAAAGCATTCTGGATAAGGATTGCAGGATTCTCATCCCATGTGATGATATCGATCTTCTCTCCGCGAAGTTCATTTACGATAGCGTTTACTCTGGCACCGTTCATACCTACACATGCTCCAACAGGATCTACATCAGGATCATTTGACCATACAGCGATCTTTGTTCTGCTTCCTGCCTCACGAGAGATAGCCTTGATCTCAACGATTCCTTCTTTAACCTCTGTAACCTCTGACTCGAAAAGTCTCTTTACAAGCTCAGGGTGAGTTCTTGAAACAAGGATCTTTGGTCCCTTTGATGTAGATTTAACCTCGAGGATATAAACCTTGATTCTCTCTGTAGGTTTGAATACCTCGCCCTTGATCTGCTCGTTTTCTGTGAGAAGAGCATCTGCTTTTCCAAGGTTGATGCTTACATTCTTGCCGATGTATCTTTGCACAACACCTGTTACAACATCTTTTTCTTTGCTGTTGTACTCGTCAAATATTACCTTGCGCTCCTCCTCACGGATTTTCTGAAGGATAACGTTCTTTGCATTCTGTGTTGCGATACGTCCAAACTCCTTTGACTTAACCTCAACTCTTACGATATCTCCAAGCTGGTAATTGCCGTTGATCTGATGTGCTGCCGCAAGAGAGATTTCCTCTACAGGGTCCATAACCTCATCAACTACTGTTTTTTCCTGATAGCACTGGAAAGCACATGTCTGCGGATCGATCTCTACCTTTACATTGTCTGATTTTCCAAAATGGTTCTTACATGCTGTCACAAGAGAGTTCTCAATAGCCTCAAGCAAAGTCTCTTTGCTGATATTTTTCTCCTGCTCGATTATATTTAACGCTTCTAATAACTCATTGCTCATTATTTTTTCCTCCTATTTGTGTTATCGTGCGCTTAAAAATTAAAAATCTAATGCCTGACGTATAAGTGCGATGTCACTCTTATTAAATGTAGTGTCATTGCCGTCCTCATCAGTTATTGTCACTGTATCCTTATCGTAAGCTTTCAGCAGACCATAAAACTCTTTTGATCTGTTAATGCTTCTGTATGTGCGTATCTCTATTTCTTTATTCATATTGCGCACATAGTCCTTTTCCTTTTTGAGTGGTCGTCCAAGCCCCGGTGAACTGACCTCAAATGTGTAAGAATCCGGAATGTAATCCTCCCTGTCGAGAATCTCGTTCATCTCCCTGGCAACATCCTCACAGTCATTTACCGTGATTCCGCCCTCTTTGTCGATATATGCTCTAAGGTAATTCACTCCGCCCTCTTTGACATATTCCACATCAACAAGCTCGAAGTTTTTCCTGTCGAGTATCGGCTGGATAAAGCTTTCGGTTTTTGCCTCATATACACTTGCCTTTGACAAATTTACCACCTCTCTTCAATTCGTTTTAAACGTGAATTGAGAGAGGACTTCTGCCCTCTCTCAATCTAGTCAACGTTGTTATCATGGATATAATAACACCATTCAAAAAAAATTGCAAGTTTTTTTAAAAAAGTACTTGCATTTTGTAAAACTTCATGATAGTATAATACACGGTTCGTTGGTCAAGCGGTTAAGACGCCGCCCTCTCACGGCGGAAACACGGGTTCGATTCCCGTACGGACTGCTCACTGATATTTATTAAATTAAATACAGCCCAACCCGAGAACATCGCATTTATGCGATGTTTTTTAGTGAACAAAACAGTACAATGAAGCTTGAGTATCTGCATGCTCGCATGCAAGGGCTCATGCGCACATTGGACATCACAACATAAAGCGAAAATTGTAGCAGCGTAAGCTGCGGAGAAGCCTCGAAGAGGCGAATTTGAGCTGTATGTTGGGATTATTTTAATGATACAAAAAATCCCACATCTTCATATAATTATGTAAGATGTGGGATTTTTAATTCTATTTAGTCATCATATCCGTTTGGATTATTCTTCTGCCATCTCCATGAGTCAGCACACATATCTTTGATGCCGTACTGTGCTTTCCACCCAAGCTCTCTTTCTGCTTTTGAAGGATCACAGTAGCATGTAGCTATATCACCAGGTCTTCTTGGCTTGATAGAATATGGGATCTTGATATCGTTTGCTTCCTCGAAGTTCTTTACGATGTCGAGCACGCTGTAGCCATGTCCTGTACCGAGGTTGTAGATGCAAAGTCCTGCGTTCTCCTCGATCTTCTTTAATGCTTTTACATGTCCTACTGCAAGGTCTACTACGTGGATGTAATCTCTTACACCTGTTCCGTCAGGAGTATCGTAGTCATTTCCGAATACACCAAGTTCTTTGAGCTTTCCTACAGCAACTTGTGTGATGTAAGGCATGAGATTGTTAGGGATACCGTTTGGATTTTCTCCCATTGTACCGCTCTTGTGTGCTCCGATCGGGTTGAAGTAACGAAGAAGGATAACATTCCACTCGTTATCTGCTTTCTGGATGTCCATAAGGATCTGCTCAAGCATAGACTTTGTCCAGCCGTATGGATTTGTACACTGTCCCTTCGGGCACTCCTCTGTGATAGGGATCTGTGCAGGATCTCCGTATACTGTAGCTGATGAAGAGAATATGATGTTCTTGCATCCGTTCTGTCTCATCACATCAACAAGTGTGAGTGTTCCTGCGATATTGTTGTTGTAGTACTCCCAAGGCTTTGCAACAGACTCACCTACTGCCTTAAGACCTGCGAAGTGTATACAACTGTCTATCTTTTCATTTTTGAAGATCTCATTTAAGATCTCTCTGTCTAAAATATCACCTTTATAAAATTTTACTTCTTTTCCTGTAAGAGCTTTTACTCTGTCAAGAGATTTCTCAGAAGCATTTGAAAGGTTATCAAGTACTACTACGTCATAACCTGCGTCAAGAAGTTCTACACAAGTATGGCTTCCAATATATCCAGCGCCACCAGTAACTAAAATTGCCATAATTATTATCTCCTTTTCTTTTTGTTGAATTTATTGTAGCGCATTTGCACATTTTTGTATAGAATGAAATGTAGAAGAAATATGTAAAAATGTTGCATACGTTACAGGAGACATAAAATATGAACGATAAATACAAAAATTCTTACATAGTAAAAGAAAAAGAACTTGTATCTCTTTCCGTATACAATGTAGGCTTCCAGAAATGTGATTCACTGTATCAGTGGGGGCCCGGAATACGCGACCACTACCTGATACACTATATAATAAGTGGAAAAGGCCACTATACCGTAAACGGCAGACAGCACACCTTAACCCCCGGTGATGCATTTTTAGTCTATCCAAACACAGAGGTGATCTATCAGGCTGACGAGGAAGATCCATGGGAATATACCTGGGTCGGCTTTACCGGCAGCGATGCCGCCATGATACTTCGCGCCACCGATTTTACAGAAAACCGCCCTTATATCAGAAACGTTCCAAACGGCGACGAGATAAAACGCCAGCTCATGCACATATACGACGCTCGCGGCACCGAATTTGAAAATGCACTCGAAATGACAGGACGCCTTTACACCACTCTTGCCCTTTTTATAAACGGTGCAACCTCACAGACTCCGCAGAACAGTGCAAATACATACGTGCAAAAAGGAATAGAATACATTTCCGCCAACTACTCCTACCCTATCACTGTAGAGGATATCGCATCATATATAGGCTTAAGCCGCAGTCATCTGTTCCGTTCCTTCCAGAGCATACTCGGAGTATCACCAAAGGAATACCTTACGGATTTCCGCATAAAACAGGCATGTTATCTGTTAAAGCACTCTTCGCTTTCAGTAACTGCGATCGCCAATTCCATCGGCTTTGACAACAGCCTGTATTTTTCAAAAACCTTTCACAAAATCAAAGGAATGTCTCCGAAAGAATACCGTCTCGAGAAATCTGCACAAAAAATACCGGGATCTAAATGATCCCGGCATTATATTTATTTAATGTAAAAACTATGCAAGTTTAGATTTTGCAACTTCTACTAATTTAGCAAATCCCTCTGCATCTGTAACAGCCATATCAGCTAATACTTTACGGTTAAGATCAACGTTTGCTAATTTTAATCCGTGCATGAACTGGCTGTAAGAAAGTCCGTTGATACGTGCTGCAGCGTTGATACGTGCGATCCATAACTGACGGAACTGTCTCTTTCTCTCTTTACGTCCTGCATATGAGCTTGTTAAGGCTCTCATGACTGACTGCTTGGCAACACGGTACTGCTTGGAGCGAGCTCCTCTGTAACCCTTCGCCAGCTTTAATGTTCTATTATGTCTCTTCTTAGCGTTCAATCCGCCTTTGATTCTTGCCATGACTTTGTTTCCTCCTTAACTCACTCTTATAAATACGGTAAAATCT